>JBLNBQ010000179.1:0-61819 GCA_050260095.1 Chitinophagales bacterium | reverse complement strand
GGAGCTTCCGCTGGGGGAGGCAGCTGATCCGGCGCCGATTCGCCGCGACGAAGCACACCCCAACCCTTGCGATGAGTTCGGCGAGACGGACAGACGCGGAAGTGGGGGGGCCCCACCCGGCGGGGGGGCCCCCACCCCCCGCCCGCGGGCCCCCCCCACTTCCGCGTCTGTCCGTCTCGCCGAACTCATCGCAAGGGTTGGGGTGTGCTTCGTCGCGGCGAATCGGCGCCGGATCAGCTGCCTCCCCCAGCGGAAGCTCCACAGGGCGCCAGTTGCTTCGCCTTTACTCCGGGGACTGCCTCTCCTCTTCTCCGGGGCCTTTCACTTGCGTCCTGGTACGGGCGAGGCGATTGAGGTCGTCCCGGCGGATGCGCACCATCCCGCCAAACCTGAACATTGCCAGGCGGCCCGTTTTCTCCCAATTGTAGAGGGTCGAGCGGGAAACTTTGAGATAGGAGCAGGCCTCCGGGATCGTAAGCCAGTCAATCTCCGCCACGCGGCTCCCCCTCCTGGCCATCGAGGATCCGCCGGATCGAGGCCGTTAGGGCACGAGGATCGGCGTCCTCGAAGAGGTTTCTCCCAATCGCCACGCCCCTGGCCCCCGCCTGCAGCGCGCCCCTAATCGCAGCCAGCAGAGCCTCCGTTCGGCTCGACTTCGGCCCGCCAGCGATGATCACCGGCAGGCGGACGGCTTCGACGACCCGAGCGAATGATTCAGGATCACCGGTGTAGTTAACCTTTACGATGTCTGCCCCGAGTTCCTCAGCCACTCTTGCGGCGTGTGCCAGCTTCTCCGGGTCGTATTCGCTGGCCCGGCTGCCATCCCGCACGTACATCATCGCCAAGAGCGGCATGCCCCAAGCCGCGCAGTCCTCGGCCACGAGGCCCAGATCACGCAGCATC
Organism: Chitinophagales bacterium; assembly: GCA_050260095.1. GTDB lineage: Bacteria > Bacillota > UBA5301 > DYFA01 > DYFA01 > JBLNBQ01. Next base: position 60,916 of record JBLNBQ010000179.1, on the reverse strand, counting down.
CTCGCCTCAGACTGGCTGGCCAGGTTGACGTGAACCGATACCCCGGCCGCACCGAGGCGAACCGCCCGCTCCACTGACCCGACCAACTCCTTACGGTTGGGGTCCGGGGCCAGGCTTGTCGATGCGGACAGATGAACGACCAATTCGCACCGGTTTGACGCCGTCAGCTCCGGCATGATCTGGCAAGCGATCCCCTTGTGCACCACCACCCCGTCGGCTCCTCCCGCCGCCACCGCCCGCACCGCCCCCCGGATGTCCCCCAATCCGCCCACCGCCCCGAGGGTCACGCCATGATCCATTGGCACCAGGAGCAGCCGCTCCGACTTGAACAAGCGACGAAGCCGCAAGTCTTTACCGTCCATCGATCTCTCCCCCTTGTTTCTTAGCGCTCCACGATCGTTTCCTCGACCGGCAGTCCCACGTGACGACCCGCCGGGCAAAGGTAACCCAACAGTTCCTCACCCGGTCGTACCTCGGTCGCATTTCTCGGTTCCCCGCCCACCCCCATCAGGCGGATATGCCAGTCATCCTGGACGATCACGTTGACAGGCACACCGGCCGCCTCTCCCTGGATAAGGAGTAACGGCCTAACCTCCAGCTTGACGCGCCCCACGGTCAACGGGCGGGTCTCCCCTTGCCAACTCACGCTTAGCACCTTGCTCCCAGCAGCCAGGTCGGTCAGGTATTCGGCACGACCCTGGGGCTGCCAGATGTACGAGTGGACCGCCCCCGCGTTGACCCGGAAAGGCCTCAAGTTCATGTAGGGCAGGTAGTGCGTCTCCGAGCAAACGAGTATTCCACCGTTCGAAGTGGATCCGACCAGCATCCCTTCATCTCGACCCATGAGGCCGGTCGTGTCCACGCAGGCCCTAACCCCCATCCCGACGTGCCGGACGGCCGTGATTCCAACTGGTTGCAGCTGGATCCGGCCCGTCTCCTGACGGAGCAGGAGACGGCTTATTCGCCCCAACTCCGTTGGGTCTTCGGTGGCCAGGAGAACGCCGTCACTACCCTGTTCCATGACTCCGAACGCGACTTCGACTCCTTCCGCCGTGGTCTCTCGTTTCAGCACACGAGTCCGGCGCCCCGGCAGCCGGGCCAAGATCAGCTCCAATGGGATGTTGGTAGGCAGGTCGAACTCCACCGCCGCGTAGTCATGTTCGGAGGCTGCTTGCCAGGCGGCTTCCAAAGCTTCCTTGCTATCGATCTTGAGCAAGAGACAGGTCCGGAAACCGTTAGCCCGAAGAGTGGCCAAGAGAGCGCAGTCCCCGGAGGCGACCGTCTCCCCTTCAGCCAAGCCCCGGGCGTCCTCCTCGGTTGTGACCTCGGTGATCAGCCGGCTCTTGGTGGGGAAGCGCCCTTCCCGTCGCTGGGCAGCAGTGACCAGGAGAGACTGCAGTGCTGAGTTGTTGATGAGTTCCCACGTGTTCTGCCGATCCAATGGCACGTTCCGCCCGTCGAACCAGATTTCGCGGCCGGATGCCGGGCGGTTGCTTCCTTCATATCCCATCGGACACACCTCGTCTCATGTTCTTTTGGAACCGAGGTGAGCGCCGCGCCGGAGCTCCTCCTCGGTGTAGATGTAGCGCGGTTTGCCCACCTCCGAGGCGGATAGAAGCTCCAGGGGTTCGTGAAAAGACCCTTGATGGACTACTTCAAAGGCCAATCCGACACCGAACTTGCGCTCAAGGAAGCGGCGCAAGTCTGGGCTCACCGTATCCCAGGGCGTCTCCTGCTCCACCACGAAGTGAAGCCCCCACGGGGCTGGGGCCACGGCCCAGAATCGTTTGCAGGGTAAGTGCGAGACGATCTCCTCGAGCTCCCACTGATCAAACAACCGCCCACCGGCTTCGATTGCGTCCGCGGTGCGCCCTCGCAGTTCCAGGTAGTCCCCTCGCCCGCAGGGACAACCGGGTACGAGCCGGGCGCGATCGCCGGTAAGAAACCGGATGACGGGTGAAGCCTGGCGCCTGAGGGTGGTGACCACCAGATGACCAGCCTGACCTGGCTCTGCAGGTGAACGGAGGTCGTCCGCCAGGACTTCGACGAGAAAGTTCTCGTGTGGGTGCAGGTGTCCGAATCGGCAGTCGGAGGCGACGTTGCCGAGTTCGGTCAAGCCATAGAAGTTGAAGACCGGAACTCCCCATAGCTGATGGAGGAGGTCTCTTCGGACCGGGGTAAGGGTTTCGCCCGCCGTGCAGATGGCGCGGAGCTCGGGAAAGTCGCGGCTTGGGACAAAACCCATCAGCTCTGCGGTGCGAGCCAAGAGCAGACCCTGCAGGGGAAGCGCGGCCATGACCGTCACGCCCAGTTTGTGCAGCAACGTGATGACCCGGGGGTACGGGCTGACCGTCGAACGACTGCTGGCGGGAATCACGCCGGCCCCCCTGGCCTGTGCCGCGTGGTGGAAGAGGTGGGCTGCCGAAGAGATGGCATACGGGAAGCGAATGAGCATGAGGTCGGTTGCCCCCAGACCCACATCTCCGAAATCGATCTGCGCGTCGTTGTCACGCAGGTCCTGTTCCGTGTACCAGGCCGACACGGGCGTACCCGTGGTGCCGAAGGACTCGTGATACTGGGCCACCTCGGCCAGCGGCACACACAGCAGGCCGTAAGGGGAGGCGGAACGCAAATCCTCCTTGGTCGTGAGGGGTATCTCCGCTAGCGCAGCTAGCGAGTTCAGTGGGGTCGCGGGGAGACGTTCCCGATAGAACTCTCCCCGGCGCGCCCGGGCTAACGTCAGATTGAGGGCATCAAGCCTGGACTCGCACGTCATGCCTCCCCCCCCTTTGGACCCGGCCGCCAGCCAGTCAGCGCCATGATGTTGCCGCCCAGGATCAGGTCGAGGGCCTCGCCGGGCGCCTTCAGCAACAAGATCTTCTCGAGTTCGGCCTTCGGATGAGAGAGGGGAAACTCCGAACCGAAGATCAGTTTCGCCGGCCCGGCCTTGTCGAGGATGGCTTGCAGGTGAAGGAAGTTCCCGGTGGAACTCTCCAAGAAGAAGTTGTCGAGCGCGCAGGCCGCTTCCAGCCCCTCCTGGTCCGCCGGACCGAAGCCCAGGTGCCCCAGGATGAAGTTCGTTCCGGGAAACTCTCTGGCCAGACTCACGAACCGAGCCGTCGACGCTCCTGGGTTGAAGAGCGTATGACTATAGACCGGAACCCCTCGTTGCCCGCAGAGCTCCGAGAGCTCCGCCACAGCCTTGCTGGCGAAAGAGAATTGGTGAGTGATGGGTGAGAGTTTAAGGCCAAGGAAGCCGCGTGCCAAGGCGTCCGCTAGGGCTTCGGTCGCACCCGGAAGGTGGGGATCCACGCAGAAGAACCCCCCCAGCCTCTGGGGTTCGGCGCGGACACTCTCCTCCACGTAGCTGTTGTTCGGTACGGTTTCCGGGGTGGCCCGTCCCGTGATGTAATCCGTCATCCGCCGGACATCGGCCATCCCTCCGGGAACGACGAGCGCCGCGTCGACGCCGCTTTCGTCGAGTTGAGAGAGCAGAAGTTCCCGGCTGCCGTAGTCGGTCGTCGACACATGAGCGTGAGCGTCGATTATCATTTTGGCTCCCCCCCTTACCGACGTACGACCCGGAGGGTCTTGCTGCCCGGTCGGGGCAACCGGTCGACGAACTCGAACTCGCACGGCACTCCAACCCAGAACTCGAGTCGGCTTGCCAGTTCGTCGGCAAGCTGCGCCGTGGGTTCGATTCCCGGTTGGAGCTCCGCACGGATCTTCAGTTGCTCGGCTCCCTCCTCCGGCACTACGAACTGGTACCAGAGCCCCACCTCCGGCAGCCGCATCAGGAACTCCTCGAGGTAGTAGGGGGAGAACTCGACGCCTCTCACCTTCACCTGGTCGACGAGGCGTCCCCGAAGGAAGAGGCGTGGCAGGGCGACTCCACACTCGCACTGATCCCACTCCAGGTAGCCCAGATCCTCCGTGCGATAACGAATCAGAGGGGAACCGTAGCGGAGGAGGCAGGTGGCGACGATTTCCCCGATCTCCCCCGGCTCCCGCGGCTCCCCCGTCTTCGGATCGACGATCTCGACCGCCACGTGTCCGAGCATGACGTGGTAGCCGGCGTGCTTCGCGCACTCCGCCCCCAAAGCTCCCGCCTCGAGCGAGCCGTAATAGGAGTTGATCACCGTACCCCATATCTGTTGCAGCCGGTCCCTGAAGGCCGATGAGCAGCCTTCCCCGGTCACCCACATGGTGTGGATGGGGAGAGACTTAAGATCAAGCCCAGCCTCGGCCGCGGCTTCGGCAAGCGTCACCGCGTACGAGGGAGTGGTGATCACGACGGTCGGCTCCAGGTCTCTCATCACTTTCACGGTCTTTGCGGGGGTGGAATAGGCTCCGCCCTTCCCCACCGGAATCACCGTTGCCGCACAGCCGTCCATGAAGACCTTATGGAAGGCGAGTCCCGCAGAGCTCATCTCGTAGGGTAGAGCGTTGAGGCACCGATCGCCTGGTCCGACCGGCACGAGCGAAGAGTATCCGATTCCCAGGTCGTTGAGGAAGAAGTCCTGCCAGGTGTGGAAGATGTAGATCTGCTCGCCGCCCGTCGTGCCGGTCGAGACGTGGACGATGGAAACGTCCTGCTTATCGCAGGTTAGCAGGCGCCAGGGATCGCCTCGCAAGTCATCCTTGGTGGTGAACGGCAGGAGGGGGAGGTCAGATACTCCCTTGACCGAGCCCAAAGGAACTCCGGCTTCTGCGAACTTCGTCTGGTAGAAGGGCGACTTTGCTTGGGCGTGCGCAACTACGTCACGCACCGCCTCGTCCTGGAAGACCCGGAGCCGCTCGAGCGGTATGGCGTCCGCTTGGATCCCTTCTTCAGGGAAGTGCCGCTCTATGAGCGGCAGTGATGCCTGGCGGCGCAGGAGGTCAAAACGGGATGTCATCTCGGATCACCTCACACGATTGATGGGACATCAAGAAAGCGCTTATCAGTGCAGACCCGGCGAAGCTTCCTCCAAGTCTGTCGAGCAGATTCCTCTTCCCCCAGCTTCTGGTAAGCGAACCCAAGGTCGCGAAGCACCATCCAGTATCCAGCCTCGGGCACGTCGGGGCTGCCCTGTTCATAGGCCGACACGACCAGGAGAAAGTCCTGGACGGCTTGCCGCGACAAGTGGAAGAATGACTCGGGCAACGAGAAGCAGAGGTAGCCACGTAGGGCATGGATAGTGGGGTTGCCGGGCTCCTGGTCCACGGCTTGCCGGAGCAGCATCAGTCCTTGGATCGCCTTGGTGTACATCTCTCCGGGTTCCGCGGAATCGCGGGCGCTCAATGCGACCGCACTGCCGTAGTAGGCCAGCGCCAGAGGGTTTTTGGGGTCCCGTTCATGGGCCGAAGCCAAGAGGCCCAGGGCTTTCTGAACGGCCTCCCGGTCGCCGGAGACCCCCAGGTGATGCTGTCGGATGCCTTCCTTTAGCAGCTCATCCTGTCCAGCAGGGGGGAGCAACGCCAGGGTGGGTGTGCGGCCGGCAAGGCGACTCTCCGCCAAGGCCAGGAGGTCCGGCGCCGGACGGCTGTCCCGTAGTTCTCGCCAAGCTCGTTCCGCCTCCGCTTTCATGCCGAGGCGTTCGTAGGCGAGCGCCAGGTCGCGCCGGACGGACTCAACGTCGGAAGAGGCTAGTGCTCCCGGCCTGGTTTGGAGTACGTGCAGGAGCCATTCGAAATCGCTGATGGCCGTAGCGGTCCGGTGGAAAAAGGGTTCCGGCAAACGGAGGCTGTGCCGTGCCCGTATCAGGCGCACCTGCACGTTGCTTGGCTCACGCTCAACCACCCTGTCCAGCGCGATCATCGCCTTGATGGCGCGTTCGAACATCCGGGCGGTATCCCCCGAGTTCCGCCCCGTGAGCGACATGGCACTGGCCTCATAGGCAGCGGCCAGTGCGTTGCCGGGGTCGCGGCGCACGATTTCCGAGAGTTGAGCAAGCGCCCGTTCTCCCGCCGATCTGTCACCGGCGAGAGCCATGTCGTGCAGGCGAATCGCTTCCTGGAGTTCGCCGGAGAGTGGGCCGTTCACCGGCGATGACCTGATCTCGCCCCCCCCTTGCTCGAGTCCGCAAAAGGGTCGTTGACCATGCCTTCGTTCTTGAGGAGCGCCCGGTATCTTGGGTCCGTGGTGACCGCGAGGAGCTTCTTCCAGGTCTCGTACGCCTCAGCCAGGCGGCCGGTCTCCTTGCAGGCAAGACCCAGGTTGTAGAGCACTTCGCAGTAGAAACCCTCGGGCAAACAAGCCCGGCCTGATTCGTGGAGCCGCGCGAGGTGGCCGAAGTCCTCGACTGCGCACCGTCCCCGTTGAAAGTACGCCTGGGGCAGGTTGAGACAAACGTACCCGCGCAGCGTTCGCACTTGGATGTCGTCCGGGGCCCGCTCAACCGCCTGATCCAGGAGTTTGAGGCCGCGCATGGCGTGGCTGAACTGCTCGTTTGGGTCGATGGCGTCGCGGCCCAGCAGGGCGGTGGCGCTGCCCAGGTAAGCCAGCGCCAGAGTATTGCCCGGTTCTCTCTCGCAGACCGCGCTGAGCACTTTGACGGCCTGCAGGGTAGCTGCTTTGTCTCCTTTGACCGCCCGCTCGTGCATGGCAATACCTTCGGCTAGCCCACTGGCGCTAGGTACCGCACCGACCGCCTCCGCGTAAACTGACTGTCGCTTCCACGCAGGCTCGACCGGCGTTGGTTGAGGCGTCGAAGATCTCGCCGCCAAGCGGGTCATCCCGTACATGCTCATCCCTCCACTCGTCCATGCGTACCTGGCCATGGACGTCCCTTTCTAGTACGGTGCATACATATCCAAAGACGTCCGGGGGCGACATGGGCCGAAACGGCCGACCATTAGGCACGGGAGACCGTGTATCGGTGTCTTGGGGCGTGTAGCGACGTCGAGGCGCGTGCAGCCATGGCCCAAACCGCCAAGGAACAGAGAGTTGGGCTGCAGGTTGTGGAGGGCTTTTTGCCTGGCGGTACGGGGGAAGACATCTCGTGGTAAAATGAACGGGGTACTCGATAGGGAGCATCAGCCTGAGGAGGGGCGAGGGTTGGACGCTGGGAGCATCCCGCAAGGCGTTCTAATGGTCATCGAGCGCCTAAATGCGCATGGCCACCCGGCGTTCGTGGTCGGCGGTGCCGTACGCGATCTCCTGCTGCAACGAAGCCCCAAAGACTGGGACGTGGCGACCGCGGCCCGCCCCGAAGAGGTGCTCCGCCTCTTTCCGGGCGCCCGCCCGACCGGACTGCGTTACGGCACCGTCACCGCACTCGACCCGGAACTCGGCGGCGTCGAAGTGACCACCTTCCGCACCGACGGTCCGTACCTGGACGGACGGCATCCCGCCGCCGTCACCTTCGCCGAAGGGCTCGAAGGCGACCTAGCCCGGCGTGACTTCACCATCAACGCCCTCGCCTACCATCCGGAGACCGGTATCATCGACCATCACGGCGGCCTGGCCGATCTGGCCCACCGTCGGCTCGACACCGTGGGAGACCCGGCCAGCCGCTTCGGCGAGGACGCGCTGCGGATGCTCCGAGCCTGCCGGTTCGCGGCCGAATTAGGCTTCCGCCCCGTCAAGCGGGTCCTGGCGGCCTGCCGGGAGCGGGCGCCGCTGCTCGGCGCTGTCTCCAGCGAGCGCCAGCGCGACGAACTGACGAAACTGCTCGTCGCCCCCCAGGCCCGGCGCGGGCTGCAACTGCTCCGAGTCGGCGGTCTTCTCCCCGTCCTCCTCCCCGAACTGGGGGATACTTACGGCCTCCGGCAAAGCCACCACCACGCCTACACGGTCTTCTCCCACACTGTACGGGCGGTCTCGCTCATTGCGCCTGTGCTGCCGCTCCGGCTAGTCGCCCTCTTCCACGACCTCGGCAAGGTGGCGACGCGGACCGAGGACGCGAGCGGCGCCCCGCTCTTCCCCGGCCACCACCGCGTCTCCGCCGAAATCGCCGGGCGCGCCCTCCGCCGGCTCCGTTTCCCCGGAGAAGTGGTCGAGCGGGTGGTGCGGCTGGTGGAGCGCCACATGTTCCACTGGACTCCCGCCGAAGGGGAGGCCGGCCTCCGGCGCCTTCTGGCCGAGGTCGGGCCGGACGATCTCCTCGCGCTCGTCGCGCTCCGCCGGGCGGACCTGTTGGCGATGCGACCGCTTCAGCCGGGCGACCGTCGCCTCACCGTGCTGGAAAACCTGGAAACCGCCGTCAGCCGGGTGCTGGCGGCGGCGCCGCCGGTGCGCCCAACCGATCTGGCGGTCTCCGGTGAAGACCTGATGCGCGAGTTTGCCCTCCCACCGGGTCCGGCCATCGGGCGCCTGCTCAAGCTCCTGCTCGCGGCCGTGCTCGACGAACCGGCCTTGAACCGGCGGGAATCCCTGCTAGACCTGGCCCGGCTAAGCCTCGGCCGCGTCGTGGCCGACGAAGCCGCCGGCGAGGTGCGCGGTGTCGTTCAAAGTCAGAAGGACGGGTCCGCCTTCCCGCCAAGCCGCCACCGTTAGGCTGCAGTTATCGACCGTGAACCGCCACCGGTAGCGGAGGTCGAGGCCGAGCAGCTGGCTGATGATGGTCTTGAGCGTGCCGCCGTGGGTCACCACGACGATCGTCTCGCCGGCGTGGGCGGCCGCCAGCTCCCCCACGGTTTGGTACGCCCGTTCCGCCATCTCGAAGCAGGTCTCGCCGTCTTGGGGCCGCCCGTGGATCGGGTCCTGCCGGACCGCCGCGTAGTTCTCCGCGAAGCGCTCCCGCACTTCGGCCATGGTCAGTCCCTGCCAGGCGCCGAAGCAACCCTCCCGGAGTTCGGGCCGGGTGGCGACCGGCAAGCCATGCGGCTGGGCGATGATCGCGGCGGTCTCGCTCGCCCGCGCCAGGGTCGAGGCGTAGACGGCCGCCAGTTGCTCGCGGGCGAGCCGCCGGGCGAGCCTTTTCGCCTGCTCGCGGCCGTTCTCCGACAGGACCACGTCCAGATGACCCTGAATCCGCCCGTCCCGGTTCCACTCCGTCTCCCCGTGACGAACGAGCAAAAGGCGCGTCTCCATCCCGGCCCCCCTGATACCAAGAGAAGCGGGTCACCCCCGCTTCTCCGCACTATGCTCGTCGCTGAACCGAGTTACTTCTTCTCAGGCGCCGGCGCGGCCACCGGGCAAACCTCGGCGCAGTTGCCGCAGTCGATGCACTTGGACGGGTCGATCACGTACTTGGTATCGCCTTCGCTGATGGCGCCGCTCGGGCACTCCGGGGCGCAGGCGCCGCACATGATGCACTCATCGCTGATCACGAAAGTCACCGTGTCTCGCTCCTTTCGGATGGAACTCCTGGAAGTTATGGGACTAAGGCACCAGGGCTATTTTACCCCCGCCCGGGGGGAATATCAAGGCGTAATCCGCTCAGGATGGCTGTAGACGACCAGACGGCGACCCCGGACAAAGCCGACCGCCGTGATCCCCAGTTCTTCGGCGAGCGCCACGGCCAGCCCCGTCGCCGCGGACCGGGAGATCAGGACCGGCACCCCCGCCCGGGCCGCCTTGACCAGGATCTCCGAGGAGATCCGGCCCGTGGTCACCAGGCATTTGTCCGCCCGGGACCACCCCTCGCGCACCGACCGGCCGATCACCTTGTCGACCGCGTTGTGCCGGCCGAGGTCCTCCGCCAGGCAAGCGATCCCCCCATCCCCGGCGACGAGCGCCGCCGAATGCGGACACCCCGTCTCGGCGAAAAGGTCGCACTTATCGCCCCACCGCCGCAGCGCCTCGAAGATGGTCTCCGCCGAAACGGACCACTCCGCCGTCACCGGCCGCGTCTTTAGCGCATCGTTCAGATGGTAGAAGATCGTGCCCCGGCCGCAGCCCGTGGTGATCGTCCGCTTGCCGTAGAGCTTGGCGGCGAGCAGGTCCGCCTGGCGCGTCCTCACCGCGGCCCGCTGCGCCTCGGCGTCGATCTCCAGCCGCAGGAGGTCCCCGGCCTCATCGATCAGCCCCTCCGAGAAGAGGAAGCCGTAGACCAGATCCTCCAGCGCAGTAGGGGTGCAGAGGAGCGTCACGAACTCCTGGCCGTTGACCTCCAGGGTCAGCGGCACCTCGGTGAGCAGTGCGTCTTCCTTCTCCCGGCGCTCGCCCTGGACCACTTCCACGACGCGGCGCCGGACGACCGTCTCCCACGACATCGACAAAACCCGCTTTCTAGCTGGCCTGCCCGGCGGCCCGCCGTGCGCCTTGGACTGTGTTGACCAGCAACATCGCTCTGGTCATCGGGCCGACTCCGCCGGGAACCGGCGTGATGAAAGCGGCCACCTCCTTCGCCCGTTCGAACTCGACGTCACCATAAAGCTTGTCTTCGTGCCGGTTCATGCCGACGTCGATGACCACCGCCCCCGGCTTGATCCAGTCGCCCTTGACCAGTTCCCGCCGGCCCACCGCCACGACCAGGATGTCGGCCCGGCGGCAGACCGCCGGAAGGTCTCTGGTCTGAGAGTGGCAGACGGTGACCGTGGCGTTCTCCTTGAGGAAGAGCGCGGCCGCCGGTTTGCCCACCGTGGCGCTGCGCCCGACGACCACCACCTCGCGCCCCGCGATGGGTACCCCGGTGGTCTTGACCAGCTCCAGCACGCCCGCCGGCGTGCACGCGACGAACCCCCCCGGCTGTCCCAGCAGGAGCTTGCCGGCGTTGAGCGGGTGGAAACCGTCGACATCCTTAGCGGGGTCGATCGCCTGTTGGAGCAGGGGGGCGGAGAGGTGGACCGGCAGCGGCACCTGAACCAGAATGCCGTGGACCGCCGGGTCGGCGTTGAGCCGGGCGATCAGGGCCAAAAGTTCGCCCTGGCTCGTCTCGGCCGGCAGCCGATACATGAAGGAGCGCATGCCCACCTCAAGGGCGTCCCGCTCCTTGTTGCGCACGTAGACCTGCGAAGCCGGATCCTCCCCCACCAGGATCACGGCCAGCCCCGGCACGATGCCGGCGGCGGCGAGTTCCGCCACCTCCGTCCGGACCCGGGCCCGGATGACCTCCGCCAGGGCCTTGCCGTCGATCAGCTCAGCAGCCACAGCCGCAGCCAGCCGGTTTGGCGCTCTCCCCCGGGAAGAAGAGGCCGATCTCGCGGGCGGCGCTCTCGAGCGAGTCGGAGGCGTGGACAACGTTATAGGGCAGGACCGTGCCGTAGTCGCCCCGGATCGTGCCGGGCGCCGCCTTCAGCGGATCGGTCGCGCCGAGCAGTTGCCTCACCAGGTCCACCACGCCCTCGCCCTCGAGAATCCCGAGCACTGCGGGGCCGGCGGTGATGGAGTCGAGCACGCCCCCGAAGAACGGCTTGTCGGCCAGGTGCTGGTAGTGCACGCTCGCCGTCTCGCGGCTGATCTGCCGGACTTCCAGCTTCACGATCTTGAGGCCCCGGTTCTCGAACCGGCTGAGCACGGTGCCGATGAGACCCCGCTGCACCGCCTCGGGCTTGACGATGATGAAGGTCCGTTCCACTGCCACTTCAGAAAACCCCCTCGATTTAGTCGTACCCCCGCTGCTTCTCCGCGTGCCCCGGGGATTCCTCCCGTTCCGGCTCCCCGCGCCGAGAACCCCGGGCTGACCCGGGGGTCGCGAGAGTCCGTCTGTCTCAGCGAAGCAGGTGTGACGGCTAGAAGAGGCCGGTAATCCGCCCCTGCGCGTCGATGTCCATCGCCTCCGCCGCCGGGCGCTTCGGCAACCCCGGCATCGTGCGGATTTCGCCGGTGTAGACGACCAGGAACCCGGCCCCGACCGACGGGCGAATCTCCCGCACGGTCAGCTTCCACCCGTGCGGCGCCCCGAGCAGCGTGGGGTCGTCGGAGAGGGAGAACTGCGTCTTGGCGACGCAGAGCGGCAGGTTGTCGAGCCCCAGCCGGGTGATCTCCTTGATGTCCTTCTCGGCCTGGGGCGTGTACTGCACCCGGCTCGCGCCGTAGATCTCCACGGCCAGCAGGTCGAGCTTCTGCCGCAGCGGCAAGCTGGCTTTATAAAGCGGGTGAAAGTCGGAGGGCTGGGTCTCGAGCGTCTTCAGCACCGCCTCGGCCAGGGCCACCCCGCCCGGTCCGCCGTGGGTGAAGACCTCGGAGATGGCGGCCGTGCCGCCCCGCGACTCGACGTACTCCTTGATGAAGGCAAGCTCCTCCGGGTGATCCTGCGGGAAGCGGTTCACGGCGACCACCGTGGGCACCCCGAACTTGCGCACGTTCTCCAAGTGCTTCGCCAGGTTCTCGCAGCCCTTCTCCAGGGCCGTCAGGTTGAGGTTGTTCAGTTCCTCCTTGGTCGCCCCGCCGTGCATGTGCAGCGCCCTGACCGAGCAGACCAGCACCGCGACATCGGGCCTGAGGCCGCTCTGAGCGCAGACGATGTCGAAGAACTTCTCCGCGCCCAGGTCGGCGGCGAAGCCGCCCTCGGTCACCACATAGTCGGCCAGCCCCAGCGCCGTGCGGGTCGCGATGATCGAGTTGTTGCCGTGCGCGATGTTGGCGAACGGCCCGCCGTGGATGAAGGCCGGCTGCCCTTCCAGCGTCTGGACGAGGTTGGGCTTGATCGCGTCCTTCAAGAGAACCAGCATCGCGCCGACCGCTTTCAGATCGGCGGCGGTGACCGGGTCGCCCTTCCGGTTGTACGCTACGACCAAACGGCCGAGGCGCCGGCGCAGGTCTTCCCAGTCTTGGGCGAGGCAGAGGACGGCCATGAGTTCGCTGGCCGCGGTTATGTCGAAGCCCGTCTCCCGGGGGAAGCCGTTCCCCTTGCCGCCGAGCCCCACGACGATGTCACGGAGCATCCGGTCGTTGATGTCCATGACCCGGCGCCACAGCAGACGCTGGAAGTCGATGTCGAGTTCGTTGCCCTGGACGAGGTGGTTGTCGAGCAGCGCGGCGAGCAGGTTATGCGCCGCCGTGATGGCCGCGAAATCGCCGGTGAAATGAAGGTTGATGTCCTCCATCGGCAGCACCTGGGCATACCCGCCGCCGGCCGCGCCGCCCTTGACGCCGAAGACCGGGCCTAGGGACGGCTCCCGGAGGCAGAGCATGACCTTCTTCTTCAGGTGGCCCAACGCCTGGGTCAGCCCCACCGCGGTGCAGGTCTTGCCCTCGCCGGCTGGCGTAGCAGTGATGGCCGTGACGAAGATGAGCTTCCCCGCGGGGTTGTTCTTGACCCGCTCGCAGGCCTCGAGGGTGACCTTCGCCTTGTTCCGCCCGTAGAGTTCCAGGTCGTGGGCGGTCAGACCGACCTGAGCGGCGATCTCTTCGATCGGCCGGAGCTTGGCTGCCTGGGCGATCTCGATGTCGGACAACACGCTGCATCCCTCCCTGGCTGTACTACCTCATGCGTTAGTCTGGCTCTCGTCACTTTTTTCACTTAGCAGTGCATGGATTTCCCGGGCCGCCTGCTTTCCGGCGCCCATGGCGAGGATCACCGTAGCGGCGCCCGTGGCGATGTCCCCGCCGGCGAAGACCCGCGGCAGGCTGGTCCGCAGGTGTTCGTCGACGGCGATCTGCCCGGCTGGCGTGGTCTCAAGGCCCGGGGTGTACCGGATGAGCAGCGGGTTCGGACCCTGGCCGACCGCGACGATCACCGTGTCGACCGGGATGACCTCCGTGGCCCCCGGCACCGGCACCGGGCGCCGCCGGCCGCTGGCGTCGGGTTCGCCCAACTCCATGCGCTGGACCTCCAGACCCGTCGCCAGACCCCGCTCGTCCCCGAGGATGCGCAGCGGGTTCTCAAGGAGGCGGAAGACGATCCCCTCCTCCTCCGCGTTCTCCACCTCTTCGTGCCGGGCCGGCAGCTCCGCCCGGGACCGCCGGTAGACGATCATCACTTCCTCGGCCCCCAGCCGCAGGGCAGTCCGGGCCGAATCCATCGCGACGTTGCCGCCGCCGATGACCGCCACCCTCTTGCCGGTTCGGATCGGCGTGTCGGTGTCGGGGAAAGCGTAAGCCCGCATCAGGTTGGCCCGGGTGAGGAACTCGTTGGCGCTGTAGACGCCGCTCAGGTTCTCCCCGGGGACGCCGAGAAAGTGCGGCAGGCCGGCGCCGGTGGCCACGAAAGCCGCGGCGTAGCCCTCGGCCCACAGATCGTCCAGCGTGACGGTCTGGCCGACGACCACGTTGCATTCGAATTCGACGCCCTGCTCCTTGAGGCCGGCGATCTCCGCGTCGAGGATCGCCTTGGGCAGCCGGAACTCGGGGATACCGTAGCGGAGCACCCCGCCCGGCGCATGGAGCGATTCGAAGACCGTCACCCGGTAGCCGAAGCGGGCCAGCTCGGCGGCGGCCGTCAGGCCCGCCGGACCCGAGCCGATCACCGCCACTTTGGCGGCGCTCCCGGACAGGCCCTTCTGCGCGACCGGAGCCTCGCCTGCGGCGGCCTCCCGGTCGACGTCGGCCACGAAGCGCTCCAAGGCGCCGATGGCGATGGGCACGCCCTTCTTCGCCCAGACGCACTTCGCCTCGCACTGGTTCTCCTGCGGGCAGACTCGCCCGCAGATGGCCGGCAGGCGGTTCTTCTCCTTGACCTTGGCCGCCGCCTCCCGGAAGCGTCCCTGCGCCACCAGGGCCACGAAATCCTTGATCGGCACCTGAACGGGGCAACCCTCCACGCAGGTGGGGTTCTTGCACTGGAGGCACCGCCCGGCCTCGGCCTGCGCTTCCACCGGCGACAGGCCGAGCGCCACCTCGGAGAAGTTGCGCCGCCTCTCTTCCGGCGCCTGCTTCGGCATCGCTACGCGCCCTGGCATTGGCAGGTTCCCTCCTTCCTGGCAGTGAACCGGCCCAGAGCCGACCGCTCTTCCTCGGTGTACTGGCGCAGGCGCGCCGAGAGTTCGGCGAAATCGACCTGCGCGCCGTCGAACTCCGGACCGTCTACGCAGGTGAAGCGCGTCTTGCCGCCCACCGTCACCCGGCAGGCGCCGCACATCCCCGTGCCGTCGACCATCAAGGCGTTGAGGCTCACCGTGACCGGAAGCCCCAATTCCTTGCAGCGCGCCACGCAGGCCCGCATCATGGGGACCGGTCCGATCGCCAGCACCTCGGCAAACGGCCCGTGCTCTTCGTTCAAGGGCCCGATCAGATCGGTCACGAGCCCGTGGTGCCCGAACGACCCGTCGTCGGTGCAGTAGCGGACCTTCGCGCAGGCCGCCTCCATCTCATCTTTCAGGATCAGCAGTTCCTGGGACCTGGCGCCGACCAGGCCGACCACGAGGTTGCCGGCGGCGGCGAACTCCTTGGCCCGTGGCAGCACCGGCGCGGTGCCGACCCCGCCCCCGATGCACAGAACCGGACCCACCTTCCGGGCGGGTTCCGCGTGCCCGAGCGGACCGGCCAGGTCGAGGAGCGCGTCGCCCTCCCGGTAACCGGCCAACTCCTTGGTGGACTTGCCGATTTCCTGGAAGATGAGCCAGACGAGGCCCTTCTCCGGCTCGGTGCCGACGATGGTAAGGGGGATGCGCTCCCCCTCTTCGTGCAGCCGTAAGATGACGAAATGGCCCGGGCGGGCCTTGCGGGCGACCCGCTCGGCCCGGACCTTGAGCGAGTGGATGCCCGGCGCTATCTCCCGCTTCTCCAAGATCTGATGCATGCTGTCACCTCAAATCTACCAGCGACCCGCCTCGCGCCACCGGCGCTCCCGCTGTTCCCTAAAGACAAAGCTCACGATGCGTTCCTCAACCGGTGCGGGAAGGTCGACGAACTGGATGCCCGACGAATACCGCCGCTGCTTGGGCGCGTTCTCCACCTCGGCGCACGAGATCACCCGCCCAGCCGCCGTGATGGTGGTGCCGTCGGACAGCTCCAACTTGACCTGCAGCTCCTGACCCGGCTTCAGCGGCTGGCCCGTGGCAATGCAGAGTCCACCCCCGGACAGATCGAGGGTGGACCCTTTGAGGGTCGTTTCTGCGCCCTTGACCTCGTAATACACCGGCAGCACCACCGGCAGGCGGAAGTGGCGGCGCCGCTGGACCTTGCGGATGCCGTCGGGGCAGCGCAGCAAGAGCACCGGCACTGGTTCCAGCCGGCGTTCCAGGACCTCCGCCTGGAAGACGAAGAAGCCGTCGGGCTGGGAGTAGAACCCTTCCACCAGTTCCCCAGGGTGGATGGGGATGACCGCCCCGCCCTTTAGCGGGGCCCCGATCACGATGACCTCGTCACCCAGATCCTCCACCCGGGAGGAGTACCACTGGTCGTCCGTGTAGGCCAAGCGAACCTGGAGCCTCTGTCCGATCTTTAGGTCCGGCCCCATCAGCATTCCTCCGCCGGCAGTCATACCTGCGTCTTTCGTCGCTGCCCGTCCGTATCCCTGCCCTCACTGGGGCGGAATCGCGGCCGGCTCTGGCAGGAAAGGCAACCCGTCCTCGGCCGCGGTGATGTCGTAGGCGCCGGAGCGCAAGGGAGAAAGCCCTCCCGCCAACGCCCGCCGCAGCACCTCGTCCATGTGCTCCACCGGGATCAGCTCAAGGCGCCGCCGCACGTTGGCCGGGATGTCCTCGACGTCCTTCTCGTTCTCCTTCGGGAAGAGCACCGTCTTGATGCCCGCCCGGTACGCGGCGAGGGTCTTCTCCTTCAGGCCGCCGATGCCCAAGACCCGCCCGCGCAGGGTGATCTCCCCGGTCATCGCCACCTCGTGCCGGACTGGCACCCCGGACAGCGCGGAGACCAGCGCCGTGGCCATCGTGATCCCGGCCGACGGGCCGTCCTTCGGGATCGCCCCTTCGGGGATGTGGATGTGCAGGTCGAACTGCTCGTGGAAGTCTTCCCGGATCCCCAGCGCCGCGGCTCGCGAGCGGATGTAGCTGAAGGCGGCCTGAGCCGACTCCCGCATCACCTCGCCCAGTTTGCCGGTGAGGATGAGCTGGCCCTTCCCCTTGACCGGGGTCGTCTCGATGGAAAGCAGGTCGCCGCCGACCTCCGTCACCGCGAGGCCCGTGGCGACGCCCACCTTGTCCTCCTGCTCCGCCGGGTTGTGGCGGAACCGGGGCGCACCCAGGTAGTGCGCCACTTTGGCGCCCGTGACCCGGATCGGCGTCTTTGCCCCCTTGACCACGTCTTTCGCCGCCTTGCGGCAGATCGCCGCGATCTCGCGTTCCAGCTGCCGGACGCCCGCCTCCCGGGTGTACTCGGCCACGATCCGGGCGACGGCCGACGGCTGGAACTGCACCTGCTCGGCCTTGAGCCCGTGCTGTCCGAGCTGCTTTGGGACGAGATGGCGCACGGCGATCTCCCGCTTCTCCTCCTCAGTGTATCCCGGCAGCGTGATTACCTCCATGCGGTCGAGCAGCGGGCGCGGGATGTTCTGCACGACGTTGGCGGTCGTGATGAACATCACGTCCGACAGGTCATAGGGGATCTCCAGGTAATGGTCGCCGAAGGTGTTGTTCTGCTCCGGGTCGAGCACCTCGAGCAGGGCCGAGGAGGGGTCGCCCCGGAAGTCCTGGGTCATCTTGTCGATCTCGTCGAGCAGGATGACCGGATTCTGCGTCCCCGCCTGGCGCATGGCCTGGATGATCTTCCCCGGCAGCGCCCCGACGTACGTCCGGCGATGTCCCCGGATCTCCGCCTCGTCGCGCACGCCGCCGAGCGAGAAGCGGACGAACTTGCGCTCCAGGGCGCGGGCGATCGAGCGCCCCAGCGAGGTCTTGCCGACGCCCGGCGGCCCGACGAGGCACAGGATGGGCCCCTTCATCTTCTCGGCGAGCTGGCGAACGGCCAGAAACTCGAGGATCCGCTCCTTGACCTTTTCCAGGCCGTAGTGGTCCTCATCGAGAATCTGCTCGGCGACGGCGATGTCCAGCCGGTCGCGGGTCTTCTTCGTCCACGGCAGGGCCAGGATCCACTCGACGTAGGTGCGGATGACCCCGCCCTCCGCCGACATGGGGGGCATTTTCTCCAGCCGCTGGACTTCTCCCAGCGCCTTCTCGGCGACCTCCTTGGGCAGTTTGGCCTGCTTGATGCGGTGCCGCAACTCGTCGGCCTCCGCCGTCCGCTCGTCCTTCTCCCCCAGTTCCTTCTGGATGGCCTTCATCTGCTCGCGCAGGTAGTACTCGCGCTGGCTCTTCTCCATCTGCTTGCGCACGCGGACGTTGATCTTCCGCTCGAGTTCGAGAATCTCCATCTCCTTGGCGAGCATGACGAGCAGGAGCTCCAGCCGCTGGCGGGCCGAAGCCAGCTCCAGCAGGCGCTGTTTCTCCTCGAGCTTGATTTGGAGCTGGGAACCGATGAAGTCGGCCAGGTGCGAGGCGTCGTCGATCGCCGTGAGCGACAGCAGCACCTCCACCGGCAGCCGCTTGGAAGCCTTCACGTACTCTTCGAAGCGCTCCCCCGCCGCCCGCATCAGGGCCTCCACCTCGGCGGTCTTCGGCTCATCACGGTCGAGCCGTTCCACCCGCACTTCGTGGAAGGGGTCCTCGCGCACGAACTCGGTGACGCGGGCGCGTCCGAGCCCCTCGACCAGAATGCGGATCGTCCCGTCGGGGAGTTTGAGGAGCTGCTTGATCTCGGCCACGGTGCCGACCTCGTGGATGTCGTCAGGGCCGGGCTCGTTGGTCTTGGCCTGTTTCTGGGCGGCCAGCAGGATGAGCCGCTCCTGGATCATGGCCTCCTCCAGGGACCGGACCGACTTCTCCCTTCCCACGTCGAGCGGGGTCACCATGTGGGGGAAGACGATCACGCCCCGGAGCGGCAAGAGCGGCAGCACCTCCCGCCAGGGACGGTCGGCCGCCGGGACGAGGGTCTCTTCAGCCATGCCTAGTCCTCCTCTGCGAATCATAAGACGTTTCGCTTGCGGAGGACGGATTCCCTGCCGTAACCATCTACCAGGGCTGGGAGCCGATCCGCCTGCGTCTGCCCACCATAAGAAAGAACGCCGGGGTGAACCCCGGCGTTCCGGTGTAGCCTTTGTTCGGTTCCGAACCGCTTAGAACGTGGCCTTGGCGCCCACGAAGAAGCCCTTGGTGGCGAAGTACGGGGCCTCGTCCGTATACTCGTACTTGGCGTAGCTGTATCCAGCCTCAATCGCGACGTTGGAGGTCACGGCGTAACTCCCAGACAGGCGGTACTCGGTGGCCTTCGCGTCGAACTCATCCCCCTCGTTGAAGCAAGCCTTCGCTCCTAGGCCAAAAGCTACCAAGCCGTTCAAGGTGAGGTTCTCCACCGGCTTGAGTTCAGCCGCGGCACCCAGCTTGAAACCCTTGAAGGCGTACGCAACGTCGGCTTCGTCAGGGAAGCGAGCCGAGCCGTAGCCCCCGAGCGCCTTAAGCTGAACACCCTCGATGGGCAGCGCGTACGTGGCGAAGAGATTCCAGTCCTGGACCTTGAGATCCCCGGCCGCCAGGGATTCGCTCTCCCCATAGAAGTAGTCCTTCGCAGTCAGGAAGCCCGCTTCACCGAGGACCCCGAAAGGTCCGGTCACGGGAGCTTCGGCCCGTAGCAGGAAGCCGTTGACGTCGGAATCGCTGCGCCACCAAGACTCGAGCTTCCCGAACAAGTAGTCGGCGCATGCCGTGGCTCCGAAATCGCCAGCCCCCACCGAGACCGACCCGAGCAGGAGAACAGCAGCCAGAACGAGGCAGATCATCCAACTCTTCAAGTTAACCCCTCCTCACAGAATTCCCCACTCAGCATATCGTCCTGCCACCGTTTCCATTCATGGAAGCACGCGGAAACGGGTTCCGCCGTGATAAGTAACCGCCCACCAAGGCCGGAACAGGATACCAGCAAACGGCACATCCTTTAAGTGAATGGTCCGTTCGTCGGCGCACGGTTCTCCTTCTAGGCTACCGTCCAAAGGCAGAGAGGCGCCGGGGGAATCCCCCGGCGCCCTTATTATCGCCAATCGTTCTAGCCGGGTCTGTCCTAGCACCCCACCGGCGGTTGCAAGGCCGGCGCCGGGACCACCGGGTTCACCACCGGCCCGGAGGCGGCCACCCCGCCGGCGGGCGGCACTGCCGCAGCGACCTCCGCCTCCGACCAGCGGTGGCCGGCGAACGGGTTGCCAATTACGGCCTCCTCGATGACCTGGCGGATGTGCTCCACCGGCTGGACCTTGATGTCCTCCATCGTCGCGAAGAGGTCCTGGTAGTTCTCCTTCGGGATCAGGACCTTCTTCGCCCCGGCCTGCAGGGCGGCTTTCACCTTCGGCACCACCCCGCCGATGGGTTTCACGTACCCCCGGATCGAGACCTCGCCGGTCATCGCCACAAGGTTGTCCACCGGGTAACCGGTGATCGCCGAGTAGATGGCGGTCACGATGGTCACGCCGGCTGAGGGACCGTCCACCGGCGTCCCGCCCGGGAAGTTCACGTGCAGGTCGTAGTCGTGCGGGTCGAGGTCGAAGCACTTCTTCAGCACGGTGAGCACGTTCTCCACCGAACCGCGGGCGGTCGACTTCGACCGCAGCGTCCGGCCGACCGAACTCATCTCCTCCTCCTCGACCACCCCGGTGATCATGAGGCGCCCTTTGCCCTTCTCGGCCGGCACCGCTGAGGCTTCCACTTCCATGAGCGCGCCCATGTTGGGCCCGTAGACCGCCAGGCCGTTGACCAGGCCGACCTGCGGCGTCTCCGGCACTTTCCGGTCAGGGCGGGGGCTGTACTGGCCGCTCTGCACCACCCACTCCACGTCGGCCTGCCGGATGCTCTTCCGGCCCTCGGTCAAAGCCAGCCCGGCCGCGACCTGGATCATGTTCACCGCGTCCCGCCCGTTGGTGGCGTACCGGGTCAGCACCCGGATGGCCCCCTCCTCCGCCGTGAACTCGATCTTCTTCACCGCGTTGCGGGCGATGGTCTCCACCTCCTCCGGCGTGAGGGCCCGGAAGAAGATCTCCAGGCACCGCGACCGGATGGCCGGCGGGATCTCGTGTGGCTGTCGGGTAGTGGCGGCGACCAGCCGGAAGTCGGCGGGCAGACCGTTCTGGAAAATATCGTGGATGTAGGCGGGGATGTTGCTATCCTCCGAGGAGTAGTAGGCGCTCTCCAGGAAGACCTTCCGGTCCTCCAGCACTTTGAGCAGCTTGTTCATCTGGATGGGATGCAGTTCGCCGATCTCGTCGATGAAGAGCACGCCGCCGTGGGCCTTGGTCACCGCCCCGGGCTTCGGCTGCGGGATGCCCGCCATGCCCAAAGGACCGGCGCCCTGGTAGATCGGGTCGTGCACCGAGCCCATCAGCGGGTCGGCGATCCCCCGGTCGTCGAAACGGGCGGTGGTGGCGTCGACTTCCACGAACTTGGCGGTCGGAAGGAAGGGCGACAGAGGGTTCATCTTGGCCTCCTCCAGCACCACCCGGGCGGCGGCGGTCTTGCCCACGCCCGGCGGGCCGTACATGATCACGTGCTGCGGGTTGGGGCCGCACAGGGCCGCCCGAAGCGATCTCACGCCGTCCTCCTGCCCGATGATCTCGGAAAGGGTCGAGGGGCGCGTCTTCTCCGCCAGCGGTTCGCTCAGGCTGATGGCGCGCAGGCGCTCCAGCTTCTCCAGTTCCTTGCGGGACTCCCGGTCGATCGCCCCCCGGGAGGACTGCTGCTGCCGCAGGAGGTTCCAGAAGTAGATCCCGATGACCACTGTAAAGAAGAGGCTGATGAGCCCGAAGAAATTGCCGGTCACGGTCACCCCTTCTCTCTTTGCCGTCTCTCACCTCAAGTCACTCAACGTGCGGCTCCCGGCAGATGGTCGTCCGCCAGGAGCCTTCACATTGTTTTCCCAGCTAAAAGCGGGTTCCTCAAGGCTGCTAGTATTATCTCTCCCGGCAATTGCGCTCATCCCGCCCCCGGAAAAACAAAAACCGGCAGCCGGGTCAGGGTAGACCCAGTTGCCGGTTGACCTATGGTCTTGTGCCGCGTCAGGCCGTATTCTCCTTCTTCTTGGCCCGCCGTTCGGTCCTGACCAGGATCGGCGGCGCCTCCCGCTCGACCACCTGCTCGTTGATGACGCACTTCTTGACGTCATCCTGCGCGGGCAGTTCGAACATCACATCGAGCATGAACTCCTCGATGATGGAGCGCAGGCCCCGCGCCCCGGTCTTCCGCTTGATCGCCTTGCGGGAGATGAGCCTCAGCGCCTCCGGCGTGAACTCGACCTCGACCCCGTCCAGTTCGAGCAGCTTCTTGAACTGCTTCACCAGGGCGTTGCGCGGCTCGCACAGGATGCGGACGAGCGCGTCTTCGTCAAGCGGGTCGAGCGTGACCACGATCGGCAGCCGGCCCACGAACTCGGGGATGAGCCCGAACTTGAGCAGGTCTTCCGGCATGATCTGCCGCAGGATCTCCCCGATGGGCTTCTCGGCCCGGCTCTTGACCTCGGCCCCGAAGCCCAGCGTCTTCTTGCCCGTCCGGTTCTCGATGATCTTCTCGAGACCCTCGAAGGCGCCGCCGCAGATGAACAGGATGTTCGTCGTGTCGATCTGGATGAACTCCTGGTGCGGGTGCTTCCGGCCGCCCTGCGGCGGCACGGAGGCGACCGTGCCTTCGAGAATCTTCAGGAGCGCCTGCTGCACGCCCTCGCCCGACACGTCGCGGGTGATGGACGGGTTCTCCGACTTCCGGGCGATCTTGTCGACCTCGTCGATGTAGACGATGCCCTTCTCGGCCTTTTCGATATCGTAGTCGGCGTTCTGGATCAGCTTGAGCAGGATGTTCTCCACATCTTCCCCGACGTAGCCGGCCTCCGTGAGGCTGGTGGCGTCGGCGATGGCAAACGGAACGTTCAGGATCTTCGCGAGCGTTTGGGCGAGCAGGGTCTTCCCGCATCCCGTCGGACCGAGCAACAGGATGTTCGACTTCTGGAGTTCGACGTCGTCGAGTCGGGCGCCCGCGTTGATGCGCTTGTAGTGGTTGTAGACCGCGACGGCCAGCGCCCGCTTGGCGTGCTCCTGCCCGATGACGTACTGGTCGAGGATGTCCTTGATCTCGCCGGGCTTGGGGATGCTGCCCAGTTCAACCTCGACGTCCTCGTTGAACTCCTCTTCGATGATCTCGGTGCACAACTCGATGCACTCGTCGCAGATATAGACCCCCGGGCCGGCGATCAACTTCTTGACCTGTTCCTGGGTCTTGCCGCAGAACGAGCACTTCAGTTGGCCCTTCTCGTCGCCAAACTTGAACATGTCTTCACCTGACTTCCTGGCCGATCTTCCTCTTTTCCGTGAACACCGAGTCGATGAGCCCGTACACCTTCGCTTCCTCCGCCGACATGAAGTAGTCGCGGTCGGTGTCGGCGTCGATCTTCTCATAGGGCTGTCCCGTATGTTTCACCAGGATCTGGTTGAGCCCTTTCTTCAAGGTCAGGATCTCCTTGGCCCTGATCTCCAGGTCCTTGGCCTGGCCCTGGAAGCCCCCGAGGGGTTGGTGGATCATGATGCGCGAGTTCGGCAGCGCGTAGCGCTTGCCCTTCGTCCCTGCCGCCAGCAGCACCGCGGCCATGCTGGCCGCCATCCCCACGCAGATGGTCGAGACGTCGCACCGGATGTACTGCATCGTGTCGTAGATGGCCAGCCCTGCGTAGATGTCGCCGCCCGGCGAGTTGATGTAGAGGAAGATGTCCTTCTCCGGATCCTCTCCCTCCAGGAAGATCATCTGGGCGATCGCCAGATTGGCGATGTGGTCCTCGATTGGGCCACCGAGAAAGACGATGCGGTCCTTAAGCAGCCGGCTGAAGATGTCATAGGCCCGCTCGCCGCGATTGGTCTGCTCGACGACCATCGGAACCAAGGTGCTCACGCCTCATCCTCCTTCGCGTCGGCAGCCCCGGCTTTCTTGCGGGGACTCCGGCGGGTCTTCGCCTTCTTATCCTTCTCCGGTTCGGTCGGGGTTACCTCTTCTTTAATGTCCGCCGTTTCCACGAGAAGGTTTACCGCCCGCTCAGATGCCATCCGGTCCACAAAGTCGAGGTACCGGCCTTCCTTTTCGAGCCGGTCCTTCAGGCTCTTCCCCTGCTCTTCGTTCCCGCCAGCGAGGGCGACCAGCCGCGCCTGGACCTCATCATCGCTGACCGTGATCCCTTCGGCCTTGACGATGGCCTCGACGACCAGCCGGGTCTTGACCTCTTCGCGCGCCGCCTCCTTCAGGTCGTTCCGGAGATCCTCTTCGGTCCGCTCCTCGCCCAGGTAGTCGGCGAGGGTATAGCCGCCCTCCTCCAGGCGCTGCACGAACTCAGCGAACTTCCGCTCCACGCGGCGCTCCACCAGCTTCTCCGGCACTTCCACCGAGGCGTTCTCGGCGGCGGCGGCGATCAGCTGGTTCTCCACCGCCTCCTGGGCGGCCTTGTCGCGCTCTTCCCCGATTCGCCGCCGGATGTCCTCCTTCAGCTCTTCCAGGGTCGCGAAATCGGACACGTCCTTGGCGAACTCATCGTCAAGCTCCGGGACCTTTTTCTCCTTGATCTCCTTGACCTTGATCTTGAAGACGGCCTCTTTCCCGGCCAAGTGGCGGGCGTGGTAGTTCTCCGGGAACGGAACGGTCACTTCCCGCTCCTCGCCCTTCGCCGCACCGACCAGCCCCTCTTCGAAGCCGGGCAGGAACCGCCCGCCGCCGATCTCGATCTGAACGTCCCGGCCGGCACCGCCCGAGAAGGGCGCCCCGTCGATGAAGCCATCGAAGTCGATCACCGCGAACAGGCCCGGCTCCAACTTCTCCTTCTCGCTCTCGACCAGTTCGGCCTGGCGTTCCCGGAGGTTCTCCAGCACCGAGGCCACATCGATGTCGGTCACCGGCGTGACGGCCTTGACCGCCGAAAGGCCGCGGTATTGGCCCAGCTTGACCTCGGGCATCACCTCGACCTGCACTTTGAAGGTGCACGGTTTACCCTCTTCGAGCGCGAGGTCGGAAACCTCGGGTTGCTCGATCGGCTCGACCCCGGTCTCCTTGAGCGCCTCGAAGTAGGCTTTGGGGAAGAGCTGTTCGAAGGCCTCTTCCATCACGGCCCCTTGCCCCACGAAACGCTGGATCAGCGCCCGGGGCGCCTTGCCCTTCCGAAAGCCGGGGATGCGCACTTTCGCCGCGACGTTGGCGTAAGCCCGGGCGAACGCCCGCTCGACTTCATCAGCCGGCACTTCGATCTTCAGTTCGACACGATTACCCTCTAGTCTGGCCAACTCCGTTTGCATCCATTCTCCTCCTGCAACAATCTATGTCCGGCGGCAGTTCGGTGTTCGACCGTCCGGGCGTTCCGTGTAGTCTTCGCTGGAAACCGCAGGTTCTCCTCTTCTTCCGGCCTCCGAGCGTTGCGTGGCTATTATACCACAGCGGGCCGGCTGGATTTGTCTTGCCGCGGGAGAGAAATGATATATCCGTACCCAATTTCTGCGGGAGGTGGCCGTCGGTGAGTTTCCTGGACATGATGAACCGGGCGAAACAGCAGCAGGGACAGGCGAAAGAGGACGCCCACGAGAACCTCAAGATGGAGGTGGCCCGCGACCTGGGGCTCGACGATGACCTTCAGGATCCCGACCAACTCTCGGTCCGGGAGGCCGGGAAGATCGGCGGGAACATGGTCAAGCGCCTGATCGAGAAGGGCGAGGAGAAGCTCGCCGAGGAAGAGGGCGCCGCCAGCCCGCCAGCCCAGGGCTAGCTCCGGGCGGGCGCACGCGTGAGGGGCGCCCGCAACGGGCGCCCCATCTCGTCTTCAGTTGGTGCGGAGAGCGGGAATCGAACCCGCACGGTCGCCCACTAGCTCCTAAGGCTAGCGCGTCTGCCAGTTCCGCCATCTCCGCGTGCCGCAAAAATCATACCATACCCCGCAGCGGGGTTCAACCGGAGGTGCCTCCCCCGTGCCGACCGCTTTCGCCCTTGGCGTGGCCGCCGCCTCGATCGTCGCCTACACGGTCACCTTGGCCATCCGCGCCTGGCGGGCGGGCAACGTGCGCGGTGGCCTGGGGCTGTTGCTCTTCACGGCGGCCGTCAGCGCTGTGACCGTGTACGTGCTGCTTCGCCCGCTGCCACTTCCGTAGACCCTCCTGAATCCTGCAGCATCGGCCGAATGGGCCGCAGGGTCGCGCCCGGGCGGATGATGCTGACGTTGACGTGCAAACGGATGTCGGCCCGGGGGAACTGCCGGCGAAGCCAACCGTATTTGAGCCACTCGTCCCAGTACAGGAACTTGCCGATGAAGAACTCCCCGAAATCGAAAATGTCGGTGCGGAATTCGTGCTGCGCCCGCCGGACCAGCTTCTCCAGATCCCGTTGGATGGCCTGCTCGCAAGAGGTCTCGAGCCGGTCCCGCCCCGCAGCCGTCGCGTAGTCAAGGCCGGATTCGATCTCGGCGATCTCCGCTGGCAGGGTCAACTCGATGTGGACGGAGGGCGGGTTCCCCCGCCGCGCCTTGATCCGCCGCTGGACGCCGCTGAACTGCACCGTTATGTGGCGCCCCGGGCGCCGCGGGTCCGGCAGCACGGCGAAGGCCCGCTTCATCCGCCCCGTGAGGATCAGCCAATCCAGGGTCTCGGCCGGGTTGAGGACGGCGATCATCCGGTCGCGCCTCATCACGGCCAGCCCCGCCACCCGGACGGCCGGTTCGCGACGCGGCTGCTCCTGACCGCCACCTTCCCTGCCACCTGCGCTGCTGCCACCGCCGCCACCCCCTCCGCCGCCGCCCGGGCCGCCGGCGTGGACGTGCGGGGTCGGCACAGGTTCGATCAGCGGGATCAGCGCCTCGCGCCTTGACGACTGAAGCCCATCGAGGAGGTCCTGCATCGTGGGAGCGTTCGCCCCCGCCAGGACCGGACTCCTGGCCAACCCCAGCAGGAAATTGGTGGGGTCTTTGCTGAGCGGCGACTCGATGTCGAGACACTGTGCGGCGTCGGGCCGGGCGATGAAGACCACCATCGTCCGCCGGAACTCATACCAGCGGGTCAGCACGTCGAGGAGCCGCTCAAGGCCTTGCCTGGCCGCTTTCTCGCTGAAGACGAGCACCCGGGTGTGCGAGAAGATGGGCCGCCGTCCGGTGAAGGAGTTGAGCCGGTTGAAGGCTTCCCCGAGCGAGACGCCCTCGGCCATTTCCATGAGCGCGGGCGGACCCGAACTCATCCCGCCCGCCCCGCCGCCGCCTCCCCCGCCGCCACCCCCGCCGGGCAGCGCGATCAGCACGCTGGCCCTGACGGTCCGGGCATCCCCGGTCACGTCTATGCCGAGCGCGCTCACGATGGCCAAATCGTTGATCTCCCGATAGTCCCAGCAGCCGGGAGAGGCGACCAGCATCAGCAGCAGGAGGAGTGCCACGGACAGCAGCCTCCGTCTAGGCAGGACCGCCCGCCTCCTTCCCTTTCCCGCGCCGCCGCCGTTTGACCAGTGTCACCAGCCAGACCACGACCAGCAGCGGGTAGATGACGAGGGAGCCAAAATGACGAATCTGCTCGCCAAGCGTCAGCGTTTCCGCGAGCCCTTTCGGCAGGAGTGAAGCTGCCAGCACCGCCATGGAGGCGATGGGGACAAGCTGCCGGTAGTTCGGGATGCGCAGGAGGTCCGCCATCAGCAGCAGCACGGTCCAGTAGATCATCGAGAGGTGCAGCAGCACGACGAAGGCCAACAGGAAGGTGAAGACCGCCTCCAGATTGCTGATGTACTCCCCCAGCTGGGCCGCCCGGGCGATCTCGGCCACCGGAAACGGCAGGCGCGTCGTGGCCGGCATGGCGATCACCGCCAGGGTCACGGCCACCACCAGAGACTGCAGCACCCCGGTCAGCGCAACCCCGATTGCGCCTATCCGCAGCATCTGGTGGCGTTCCCGCAGGTACGGCCACATGGCCAGCAGGACCCAGAGTTCGCGGTAGAACCCGCCCAGCGTTCCGCTGTAGAGCAGCGGCCGGAGCCCGTTGCCGAGCAGGGGCAAAAGGTTGCCGGGCCGGGCCCGGGCGATGGCGACCACCAACAGCGCCAGCACGGTGATGGCCATCGGGACGCCGTAGAGCATCGAGGCGCGGCCGAGGCTTTCGATCCCCAGCGCGGCGGCGTAGGAGATGGCGATGAAGGCTACCAGTTCAATGAAGATGACCGGCGTGGTGGGCAGGATGATGGTACGGGTCTCGGCGCCGAACCGGCGGATCGTGAGCCCCTCGAGCAGCAGGAAGTCGAGCGCGACGGCGAGCACCAGGAGCGTTCCCAAGAGACCGGCCTGGCGCTCGTACTGTTCCACCAGCCCTTCGGAGGACTCGGGGTCGAAGACCCGGACCGCCAGGCAGAAGAAGAGAAACGCCACCACGGCGTTGATGAGCGGCAGCATCCACCCGGCTGTCGCGGCCGCCTCCGCGGCGGTCCGGGAGATGAACAGGAGCTTGCCGCCGACCGCCGTCGCGAGAATCACGGTCGCCTCCGTGGCCCCGATGTGACCCTGCCTAATCAGAGGGCTCACGGTCGCTCTCCTCTTGTCCCGCGGTCGACTGCCCGGAGGTTGGTTCGGGCATGTCCCACTGGCGGGAGATGTTCGGCTGCTTCCGCTCCTTCACCGGGCGCAGGAAGCTGGGACGGGTCTCGAAGGAGGAAGTCGGCTGGACCAGGATCAGGTCGCCCGAGCCAGGCTCGTAGGGGCCGACCGGGGAAACCATCGGCACTCCGAAGCTCGTGAGGCTGACGAGGTGGAGCGACATCACGTAGACCGCGAGCACGATGCCGTAGAAGCCGAAGACCGACCCGGCCACGATAATGGCGAAGCGCGCGACCTGGAGAGTGTAGGAGGCTTGATAGTTGGGCACCAAGAAGGAGCCCAGGGCGGTGAGCGCCACCAGCACCACTGGGATGGGGCTGATCAGGTTGGCAGCCACCGAGGCCTGTCCCAGGATGAGCGCGCCCACGATGCCGATGGTCGGTCCGATGACGCTCGGAATCCGGACGCCAGCCTCGCGCACCAGCTGGAAGGAGAACTCCATTATGAGAACCTCCAGCCAGAGCGGGAAAGGGATGGTCAGCCGGCTGCCGGCGATGGCCAGGAGCAGCGGGGTCGGCAGCATCTCGGAGTGGTAGCTCACAGCGGCGATATAGAAGCCCGGCAGGAGCAAGGAGGTGAGCATGGCCGCCACCCTGATCAGGCGGGCGAACGAGGCCAGCGGCCACAGGATGTAATAGTCTTCGGCGCTATGGATCGCGCTCGTGAAGGTGGCCGGAAGAACCAGCGCGAAGGGAGAGGTGTCCACGATGACTGCGACGTAGCCCTCCGCCACGGACGCCGCCACCCGGTCCGGGCGCTCGGTCGGCATCACCTGAGGGAACGGGCTGTGGGGATGATCCACGAGCATGTGCTCGATCATGCCGCTGGAAGCGGCATAATCCATCTTGATGCCCCGCAGCCGCCGGCGAACCTCCTCTACCAGCTTGGGGTTGGTGAGCCCCTGGATGTAGATGAGGGCGACGTCGGTCTTGCTGAGGTTTCCCACCGGCAGCGCCTCCACGACCAGGTCCTTGGTGCGCAATCTGCGGCGGACAAGGGCGGTGTTGACCCGCAAGGTCTCGGTGAACGCTTCCTGCGGCCCGCGGACTGCCGGCTCGGAGGAAGGCTTATCGATGCTCCGCATCTTCCAGCCTTTCGTCTCGATGAGCAGCGCTTCCGCGCTCCCCTCGACGAACAGGGCCGTGATGCCGGTCAGCACCTTGTCTATGACGGAGCCTAGGTTCTGCTCGATACTGGTCGAGGTGGCCGGCGTCAGGTGCTCCGCCAGGCAGCGGATGATTTCGCCCTCCGGCAGTTCGGGGCGGAGCCGGACCAGCAGCATCAGGGGCTCCAGGATGAACTGGTTCTCCGTCGCCTTGTCCACCAGGCCCTCCACGTACAGGAGGAAGGCGCGGCGGGGCTTCTTGAAACCGAGTTCGAACTGGCGGAAGACCACGTCGGAATTGAGGTCGGCGTGAAGCGCCTGCCTGAGCCGGGCCAAGTTGTCCTCCAGGCTCCGGGAGAGATCCGGCTCAGTGTTCTCCGGCGCGGGAGGGTTCGACGGGTGCGCCGGCCGGTTGCCCAGGGAGAACTCGGTCGGCCGGGGCTCAGCCTCCGGATCGCTCGCCTTCCAGAGGCGCCGGATGGCGTCGGTCAGCGAATTCGGCTGCTTCGGGGGCTTGCGGGAGTGTGCCACTGTCTCACCTGTGCGTTAGCCTTCCCCTAAGCAGCAAAAAAACGCCGCTTCTGGCAGAAGCGGCGCTGAATCTTTGGGGTGAGTAGTGGGACTCGAACCCACGGCCTCCAGGGCCACAACCTGGCGCTCTAACCAACTGAGCTATACCCACCATACGGCTTGCGAGGAACTGGCGCGCCTGGCAGGAATCGAACCTGCGGCCCGCTGCTTAGAAGGCAGCTGCTCTATCCACTGAGCTACAGGCGCATGTTCTCGCTTTCCGGCCAGCCTACTCATGATAGCACAGGTAGCCGGCCTTCTGCAACCCTCAAGTGGTGGTCGGGGCGACAGGATTCGAACCTGCGACCCTCTGCTCCCAAAGCAGATGCGCTACCAAACTGCGCTACGCCCCGCCTCGCCTGATGCATCCCTATGATAGCACCGGCCGCGCCCGGCAGTCAACGGCGGACGCATTCAGGCGCCGAACCGTTCCTCGAGGCGCCCGAGCAGGGCTTTTACAGCCAGCCCCCGGTGCGAGAGTTCGTTTTTCTCGGCCGGGCTGAGTTCCGCCATCGTCCGTCCGAGTTCGGGGAAGAGGAAGAGAGGGTCGTACCCGAAGCCGCCCGCCCCGCGCAGTTCCTCGATGACCCGTCCTTCGGCCGTCCCCTCGACCACGTCGAGCTCGCCGTGGGGGCCGGCCAGCGCGATGACCGCCTTGAAGCGGGCCGTGCGGCGTTCCGCCGGCACGCCTTCCAGCAACCGGAGGAGCTTCTGGTTGTTCCGGGCGTCGCTCCGGGGTTCGCCGGCGAACCGCGCCGAGTGGACGCCGGGCGCCCCGCCCAGCGCGTCGACCACCAACCCCGAGTCGTCGGCCAGGCTCCACTCGCCGGTGAACTCAGCCGCCGCCCGGGCCTTCTTGATCGCGTTCTCCGCGAAGGTCTCGCCGTCCTCCTCCACGTCGGGGGCGCCAGGATAGTCGGAGAGGAGCTTCAAGTCGACCGGCAGGCCCTTGAGGAGCTGCCGCAGTTCTTCGCACTTGTGTCTATTCCGCGACGCCAACACGAGGACGGTTGCCACTCTTCCAGCCTCCCACCAGCGCGGCCGCCTCGCCGAGCGCCTCTTTCTGCAGGGCGATGAGCCGGCTGATCCCCTCGCCCGCCAAGCCCAGGAGCCCATCCAGCTCGGCCCGGCTGAAGGGCCGGCTTTCGCCCGTCCCCTGCACCTCCACGAACTCGCCGCGGTCGGTCATGACCACGTTCATGTCGACATCGGCCTTGGAGTCTTCAGCGAAGGCCAGATCCAGGCGGGGCTCGCCTTCGACGATCCCAACGCTGGTAGCCGCCAGGAACCCGGTGAGCGGCAGCCTTTCCCACCCTGCGTCGCGCCGGATGGTGAGCAAGGCGTCGGCAAGGGCGAGGAAGGCGCCGGTGACCGAGGCCGTCCGGGTGCCACCGTCGGCCTGGATCACGTCGCAGTCGAGCCAGATGGTGCGCTCGCCGAGGGCCGTCAGGTCGATCACCGACCGGAGCGACCTCCCCACCAGGCGTTGAATCTCCAGCGTCCGCCCGCTCTGCTTGCCGGTGCTCCGCTCGCGGGGCGTCCGGGTGCCGGTCGCCCGCGGCAGCATCGCGTATTCGGCGGTCACCCAGCCTTGCCCGTTCCCCCGCAGCCAGGGCGGCACCTTGCTCTCGAGCGAGGCCGCGCAGAGCACCTTCGTCTCCCCCACCTCGATCAGGCAGGAGCCCTCGGCGTGCTTCAGGAAGTTGCGGGTGAACTTGACCGGGCGCAGTTCGTCTGGCCGGCGACCATCAGGGCGTTCCATGAAAAACCTCCTCCGGGCTGTGCCCCACCGGCTCCGGCGGGTGGACGGCTGCCTCGCCGACCAGCCCGGCCAGGAGATACAGGTGAGTTATAGGATCATAGAGGAAATCCTTCATGAGCCGGAAATCGCCAATCTCCGCGGCCGAACGGACGTGGAGGCGCGGCCCGGAACAGGCATGAAGGACGCCGCCAATCCTAATATGCTCGTCATCCTCGTAGCATATCGGCACGTCGCGAGCGATGAAGTCGCGCACGGTCGCCTCGATGGCATCGAGGTCAAGCTCCCGGGGCGGGCGCGGGAACTCGAGCAGGAAGCCCCGCCGGACGTCGGAATGGACGTCGGGGACCGGGTATCCCAACTGCTCGAAAGCCAGGGTCGTCAGGTCCTCCGCGGAGTGGGCCGCTTTGCGGTACTTGAGCGAGGCGAAGACGACATCGGCCACGCGCTGCGGGTGCGGTCCAAAGACGCCAGGCCGGTAGACCATGACCTCCTCGCCGATCCCGATCAGCACCTCCGCATTCATCTGGAGGGTGGGAAAGAGCAGTTCGAAGTGCTCGACCACCACCCGGCGATGCTGCCGGAGGGCGGCCTGGATGGCGGCGGCCATCACCGGGTATGGCGTGAAGGCGGCCTCGAAGCGCACGTCGAGGTGGTAGGTGTGCGTCCGGAAGTACCCCACCTCGGCATCGGCCAGGATGGGCGCCGGGCGCACGTTGATCCCGTCGTCGTCGTTGGTGAGGATGAGGCCGGGGAACATTCCCCTGATGAGCAGGGATTTCCCCGCCCCTGCGTCGCCGATCAGCCCGATGAGATGATCCTCCGGGTTGAGGTAGCGCTGCGCCACCAGGTTGCCCAGAAACATGAGCCGTTTCCGCCCCCGGGGGGCAAAGTAAACCGCCCGGTCGAGCCCGACGAACAAGCCTTATCCCCCCTACCGCGACCGGCCCGAGGCCTACCGGCTGGTGCGACGCGCCCGCACCAGAGCGATCGTGCGCTGCATCTCGTTGTAGACCACTTCGAACGCCTCGTCGACGCCCATGCCCGGCTTGGCCAGGATTTGGACGGGCCGGGTCGCCAGGGCGACGTGCACGCAGATCTGGGCTGACCGTTCGGTCTCGTTGCAGGTCCCGCCCAGGTAGGCGCCCATGCCGTTGGCCCGGCAATAGAGCACCGCCTCGATGGAGTTGTTGATCCCGCCGAGGTCGGGCGTCTTGATCTGGACCATATCGCCCGCCTTGGCCTGGGTGAAGTCGACCACGTCCTCGTAGGTGTTGCACCACTCGTCGGCCACGATCTGCACGTTTACGCCCGCGCTCCTGAGCCGCCGGCAGAGTTCGGCCAACGCGTCGATCTGCGCCTGCTTGCTGCCGAGATCAACCGGCCCTTCGATGCGCAGGGGATACGGCTTGGCCAGCTTCTCCAGCTCGGCGATGTAGCCCACGATGCGGTCCAGGTCGTTGTCGAAGGCCAACCCGAAGGTGCCATACACGTCGAGGTGGATGGTCGGCCGGTAGTGTTCGCCCCCCAGCTCCCGAATGCGATGGTTCAGCCAGCGGACGTAGTCGGCGAGCTTCTCTCCCTGAGGGCCAAGCTTGCCGACGTTGTTGATGAGGCCGTGGGGGAGCACATCGGCGCGCTTGATGATCATCTTGTCGGCGTTGTTGTAGCGGTCGTCGCCGCTTTGGCCGAAGATGGCCACCGGGGCCGAGGGAGTGATGCAGCCTTCATAGTCGGCCGCGACCACTTCCGCCATGGTAAGGTGGCGGGCGCGGGCGGCCGCGTCGAGCAGGGCCTGGGTCACTCCGTAGCGGATCGCCGTGTGGAGGCGTTCGCCCGTGCCGGTCTGGTGCTTGTCGACCAGGCCGGCGTTGCGCCGGAAGTCAGTGGCCGCCCGCCCGACCAGCAGCGGCACGATTTCCTGGACCATCACCGGAAGGAAGTCGCGGGCCAGGAAGACCGGGTCACGCCCGTCGACGCCCGAATACTGAACCGCCGCGCAGTCGCCGTAGGCCACCTGCCCGTCGGAGAGGACCAACTGCACGGAGACGGATTCGCCGGCCTGGCGAACCGCTCGGAAGCCGGGGGTCAGCGGCTGGCCCTCATAGGAAAACCCGTTCTGTTCGGCGCCGGCCTTGATAGCGCGCTGGTCGTCGAAATAGAAGCCTGATAGCCCGGGAGAAAGGATCACCTGTTCGATGGTGACGTCGGTGCTCAACGCAACTGCCTCCCCTATCGCCACTTGTATACAGTATTCATCTTTCTCCCACCGGGCTCCGTTTCCCTGCTTGAGACCGGCCCATCAGCGCGGACGCCCCACTAACATGCCCTTCCCGATGGCATAGACATCATCGATGACCATCTGGAAGCTGGGGGAGCGATTCTCCCTCGCTCCCCGGGCGGCAATCCGGTCACGGTGGAACCGCTTGATCTCCTCATCGAACGGCAGGTTGCCGAACTCCAGGAACCTGACCGCACCGGTGTCGTCGCGGGCCGGCATGATCCGGCCGGCGTTGAAGCGGCTCGGGGCGAACGGCACATCGAGCACCCCGGCTGCGAAGGCCCGCACGGCCCCCTGCGCCACGTCACCCTCGCCCAGTTCCAGAACCCGCTCCAAGAGGCTGCGAGTCTCCCGCCGGATGAGGTCGCATTCGGCCTGGAACTCCGCGGTGCCGGAGAGGCTCTGGTCGCGCAGCATCTTGAGCACCTGCTTGGTCGCCTTGAGCCCGGCCGCGTTGGCCTCCGGCGTGGGGATGCCGAGCGCCTCGTGGGGCGTCTTCACGATGACCTTGGTCGCTTTGGCCAAGGCCGCGGTGGCCGCCCCCCAGGCGATCACACCGAAGGCCCGGGCTTCGTCTTGGGGGAAACCGCCCATCCACTGGTGGAAGACGGTCGTCACCTCGACCCCGGTATGGCCGAAGCGGGCGAGGTACTCTTGGGCCAATTCACCAAGCGTGAGGACGGCGGCCACGTCCTGCAGCAGGTTGCCGCACTGGCCGTAGCCAAGGGTCAGACTCCGCACCCCCTGCTCCGCGGCGAGCAGCGCTTCGATGATCCCCACCGCGTGGGAAAGGGACGGCTCGACCAAGGTGCCGGTGAGCGGCCCGAACGGCTCCCGGTTGATGACGATGCCGCGTTCCGCATACCAGCCGCACAACCGGTCGACGTACTGCCAGTCGGCGATCGATCGCTCCAGCGGCACGTCTTTCGCGTACGGGATGTTGTAGGAGATGCCCCCGCCCTCGAAGGCGGTGAAGCCGGCCGCCAGGGTGATCTCGGCCAAGAGGCGCGCGTCCGGGGTGCCGTGCCGGACCTGGACGGGGACGTTCAGGCTTTCCACGATGGAGCGGCAGGCGGCGACCCCGTAGTTCACCGCCGGCAAACCGTTGAGCATCGAACGGCCGAGCTTCACCGACTCCTCGATCCCGGCCTGGGCCTCCCGGTAGCGATTCTGGCGGGTGTACGAGTCGATGGTCGAGGGGAGGAGGTCGGCCTCGCCTTCGTCTTGCAGGTACTGGAGCAGCTTGATGTGCTCCCCGAGGATAGCGACGCCGGCGCGCGGCTGGCAGAGCGTCTCCCCGCGCTGCTGTGCCACGCGGAGCCGCTCGGCAAAGAGCTTGGCCGGGGGTAGGCTCCGGTGAAATGAAACGGCCTCCTCCAGGTCGACTTCGGCCCCCGTCGGCCAAGCCGGGAGCACCTCCTGGCGGGCGGCCAGGAACTGATCTTCAGGCAGACGGACGTTACTCGCAGGCATCGGGTTCTTCCTCCCTCTAAGGACCCGTCGGACGGCTCAGGCTGGCCTCGTGGGCGCCGGACAGGGGGTAAGGTGCAGCTTGGCGAGCCGGAGGGCCGCTTGCGGGTCATGCTCCGCCAAGAGGCCCAGCCCCGACAGAAGGTAGTCGCGGTCGAGCAGCAGGTCGGGGTGCTCCGGGCGCAGCAGGTCTGGTTCGGCCGGGTCGAAACACGCCCCCGCCAGCACCCAGGCCGGGTCGGCCGCCCGGATGATCGGCCCCCCGGTGCCGATGACCACTTTGAGCCCGGTCAGGTCCTTCCCCTTTTGGAGGTACGAAACGCCCATGGGCGTGTAGAGCGTCTCCAGCCGGCCGGCGTGGCGGCTCACCGCCAGCTCGACGCAGGCCCGGGCCAAGGCCAGGTCGAAGGCCCGGTCGCGGGCATCCTCCGGCAGCGCCTCCGTCGCCTTGGCCAGAGTCGCCGCCCGCTCCGCCGCCGGGTAGGTCGGGTCGTTCATCAGGCGACGCAGGCGCTCCTCGCCCACCGCCTCCACGGCCGCCACCGCCGAGACCCGAAGCCCCAGGTCGCCTTCGACGGTCCGCTTGGCGAAGGGCTCCGGCAGGCCTTTCCAGGCCACGTTCGGCCGGGTCGGCTCCCCCTTGCTGAGCGAGTGCACGTCGGTCGTGGCGCCCCCCGGATCGATCACCATGAGGTCGCCGAACCCCGGCTCCCCGGGAAGTCCTCTGGCTAACAGTTCGGCGGCCTGGAGGACGGCGGCGGGCGTGGGGATGACCTGCCCGCCGGCCAGGTCGCGGACGGCCTCGAGACCCTTGGCCTCGATGATGCGCTCCAAAAAGAGCGCCCGGATGGCCCGGCGGGCGGGTTCGACGTTGAGCTGGTCGAGTTCGGGCATGACGTTTTCCGTGACCCGGGCCTCCTTGCCGCCCTCGCTGAGCACGCGGAGCACCTCCGGGGCCACGCAGCGGTTCCCGGCCACGATGATGGGAGCGGTGAGCCGTGAGCGGGCCAGCACCGCGGCGTTGTGCAGGATGACCTCCTTGTTGCCTCCGTCGGTCCCGCCGGCCAGGAGGATCAGGTCGGGCGAGAGGGCGGCCATCCGCTCCAAGTCGTCGGGAATCAACTCGTAGGCGAACCCGCCGAGCAGTTTGGCGCCGGCGCCCAGGGCGGCCCGCCGGGCGGCCTCGACCGTGAGTTCGGGCACCAGCCCCACCGCGACCATCCGCAGGCCGCCGGCGGCGGAGGAGGCGACCAGGGTGCGCGCAAAATCGCCCAGCCCAAGCCCGGTGAGGGCGGTCAGCTTGTCCAAGGCGGCGCGGAAGCCCAGCATGATGCCTTGAGCCACCGTGGTGGGCGCCTGGGCGTTGCCGAGCAGGCGCGGCGCGCCGGTCTCGACCGCCGTCAGCTTGGTGAAGGTGCTCCC
Source organism: Chitinophagales bacterium (assembly GCA_050260095.1). Lineage (GTDB taxonomy): Bacteria > Bacillota > UBA5301 > DYFA01 > DYFA01 > JBLNBQ01. The sequence goes on along the minus strand of JBLNBQ010000179.1, from coordinate 23,940 downwards.
GAAGTCTACGAGGAGGACCCGCTCCCCCGCACCGGTCACGCTACAACCCCCGCACCAGGTCGCGGAACCGCTGGCCCCGCTCCTCGAAATTGTTGAACATGTCGTAACTGGCGCAGGCCGGCGACAGCAGCACCACATCGCCTGGCGCCGCGAGATGCGCCGCCTCCCTCACCGCCTCGTCGAAGCCGCCGGCGCGCACGATGATGGGGAGCCTGGCGGAACCCTCGGCGGCGGCCCGGCGGATGGCCTCCTCGATGAGCCCGGCGGTGACGCCCAGGACCACGACCGCCTTGACCTTCCGCACCGCGAGCCGGGCGAATTCGTCGAAGGGGATCTTCTTGTCGTATCCGCCCGCGATGAGCACGATGGGCTGGTCGAAGGAGCTCAAGGCCGCCATGGCCCGGCTGGGCGTCGTCGCGATGGAGTCGTTGTAGTAGCGGACCCCGGAGACCTCCCGGACGAACTCCAAGCGATGCGGCGCGCCGGTGAAGGTCGTGACCGCCTCGTGCACGGCGGCAGTCCGGGCGCCGAAGAGGTGGGTGGCGAGAGAAGCCGCCAGCACGTTCTCGACGTTGTGTTCGCCGAGCAGCTTGAGTTCATCCCGGGAACAGATCCGTTCTTCCCGGCCCGCCCAGCGGAGCAGGAGGTCGCCGTGGCGGACGAACGCCCCTTCGTCAAGCTCCGTCCGCCGGCTGAAGAAGGCGACCCGCCCGGGGCAGTCGTGCTGCATCGCCCGGGTGGTCGGGTCGTCGAAGTTGAGGATGCAGGCGTCGCCAGGCGTCTGGTGGCGGTAGATGTGTTTTTTCGCCTCCACGTACTCTTCCATGGAAGCGTGCTGGTCCAGATGGTTGGGCGTGATGTTGGTGACGATGCTCAGATGCGGGCTGTGGGCCAACTCCTCCAACTGGAAGCTGGAGAGTTCGAGGACGACCTTGGCGGTCGCCGGAATCTGCTCTGCGATTTCGATCAGGGGCCGGCCGATGTTCCCGCCGACGAATACCTGGTCGCCGTTGGTCTCCAGGATGCGCCCGCAGAGCATCGTCGTGGTGGTCTTCCCGCTCGAACCCGTGATCCCCAGGATGGGCGCGCGGCAAAGCTCGAAGACGAGGCTGATCTCGCTGGAGATGATCGCCCCCGCCGCGCGGGCCCGGGCGATCTCCGGCAGGTTCTTGCGCATCCCGGGCGTGAGGAAGATCACCTCGTGCTCGCTGAGCGAGGCGAGATAGCCGGGGCCAAGGTCGAGGCGGCAGTCAAGCTCCTGGATCAGGGGAACGCGTGCGGCGAGTTCGTCCAGGCTCTTCTTGTCGCACCCGGTGACGTGCGCGCCTTTCGCCTTCAGGAAGCGAATCAGCGGGAGGTTCGAGACCCCCAGGCCGACGACCGCGACCCTCTTGCCTTCGAAATCCACTACGCTTCACCTCCGGGGAGCCCCAGGTCGCGCCGCAACGCCGCGATGGCCTGCTCAGGCAGGGTTCCCGGCGGAAAGACGCGGTCGAAGCCCATGGCGCGGAACTTGGCCTCGGTCTCCTTCCAGTCTTGCTTCCCCACGACCAGGTTCCCGCCCACGTACAGCAGGAGGCGGTCAAGCCCGGCCTCCCGGCACTTCTCCTTGAGCCCGCGGCAGTCGATCTCCCCGTGGCCGTAGAGCGAAGAGACGGCCAGGACATCGGCGGCCGTCTCGATGGCCGCGTGTACGAACTCCTCCTGAGACACAAGGACGCCGAGGTTCACCACTCTGAACCCGGCGTCGCGGAACGCATGTTCCAGTATCTTGTTGCCGATCGCGTGCACGTCGGCGCCGATGACTCCCATCACGATGGTCTTCTGGTTGGTCGTCACCGCCATCTCTGCCCTCTACCCCCATCTTGCCTCAACCGGTGACTCCGAGTTGGGAGGAAAAAGCCACCTGCTCCACCTGCGCCAACGGCCGGCCGGCCAACACGCTCCCCAGGTTCTGGAAGACCTCCGCATCGCCCGACGTGCAGAACCGGTCGTCTTGCCGGTGAGTGGCGCTGAGCCCGCTCAGGCGCAGGACTTCTCCCGTCCGCCGGGCCGTTTCCTCGGCCGGGTTCACGAGCGCGACCCCATCGCCCAGCGCTTCCCGGATGAAAGGCGCCAGGAAGGGATAGTGCGTGCACCCCAGGATGAGCGTGTCGACGCCGGCTCGCCGGATCGGGCCGGCATATTCCTGTACGGCCTCTTGTACGTCGGGCGACGCCGCCCGCCCTCCCTCGATGAGGGGAACCAGCCGCGGGCAGGCCACCTGAACGATCTCGGCGTCGGGCCGCTGGGCCTTGACCGCTCTGGCGTATGCGCCGCTCCGCACGGTCGCCTCCGTTGCCCACAGCCCGATGCGACCGTTGCGTGAGGCGGCCGCCGCCGCTTTGGCCCCAGGCGTGATGACCTCGACCATGGGCAGGTCGAATTCCCGCTCCATCTCGGCGAAGGCCAGCGCCGAAGAGGTGTTGCAGGCGAAAACCACCAGCTTACAGCCTTCCTGGACCAGGAAGCGGAGAATCTCCCGGTTGAAGCTGCGGATTTCCTTGGGCTCCCGCCCACCGTATGGCACGCGGGCCGTGTCGCCGACGTAAAGGACATGCTCCAGAGGCAAGTGACGCCAGATCGCCTGGACCACCGTCAACCCTCCGAACCCGGAGTCGAAGACGCCGATCGGCCCATCCGCTGGGTTATTCAGCATGTGGCAGATTTCTCCTTTGTGAACGCTCCCCCGGCCTCCGTTATTATATCACGCTGCCAGGGCGAATGGCCTCTCGGGGTGCAGCAAGAACACGGGTCCGCTTCGGCCGGGCGTCGGGGGGACGGTCAGCGGGCGGGGTCGGCAGCGGCGGTCGCGAGAGGAGCGGCGGGCGGTGCGGGCAGCTCCAGTTGGGCGCGGAAGAAAGCGATGATCCCCTCGGCCACCGCGGCGGCCTCCTTCTGCCGGAAGGCGGGGTCGGCCAAGCGCTTCTCCTCATCGGGGTTGGAGATGAATCCTCCTTCGACGAGGATGGCCGGCATGGTGGTCTCCTTCAGCACGACGAACTCGCGGCTGATCTTGATGCCCCGATTGAGCAGGCCGAGCGCCTCGGGCACCCGGCGCTGGACCTCCACCGCCAAGTCCCTGCTGGCCCCGTGTTCGGGGTGGTAGTAGACCTCCGTGCCGGTATCCTTGCGCAGGCTGGCATTGTGGTGCAGGCTGACGAACGCGGCGACCTGGCGGTCGTTGGCGTCCTTCGGCCGGTCGTGAAGCGGGATGAAGGCGTCGGTCTCCCGGGAGAGGCTCACCAAGGCGCCCGCGTCGGTGAGCAGGTCGCGCACCCGGAGGGCGACGTCGAGGTTGACCTCTTTCTCCTGAAGCCCGCCGGGGCCGATTGCCCCCGGGTCACTCCCTCCGTGCCCGGGATCGAGGTAGATCTTCTGGCGATAGACCGGGGAGCGGCTGACCTCGACCACGGCCACCCGCGGCGTCTCCGCCAGGACCTGGTGCCCGACGTAGTACGGAAGGTCCAGCGCCACCTGCAGGTTGGGAGGGCCGGCTGTCTCAAGCCGCACCCGGCTCACCGTTCCGTCGCCCACGGCCAGTTCGGAGGGGAGTCCCTCCCCCAATGTCTCCGAAAGACTCACCGAGAGCCGCCCCGCTTTCCGGTCGACGGCCACCGCGGGGACGGCCGGAACCGCCAAGGCCATCCTGACCTGGCTCCGGTCGCGCAAGGTGGCTGTTTCCAGCTTGGTCACCCGGTTGTAGAGATGAGCCGACCACATAGTGGCGGGCGGGCGGTCGCTGTCCGGCAGGGCTTCCTCCCGGAAGCCGAGCGGTCCCGCCAGCGTCGCGACGACCCGCACCGTGCTCGCATCGAGTTGTCCGAGCCGGAGGTTGTCCACCCACGCGTCGCCGACCTCGATCCGGGCGGGTCCGGCCAGCGCGGCGCCCGGGAAATCGACGACCAGCCGGTCGGGGTTGGACAGCCGCGAGACGTTCGCCTTCACCGGGGCGGTGGCGTCGACGGTCAGGTACCGGCGCCCGTCGCGGGTCACCAGGGCAGCGCTCCTGACTTCCGGCGGAAAGAGCAGCGTGAAGCGGGAGCCGTCCTGCACCAGCTCATAGCCGACCTCCCGGCCAAGGGTGATGGTGACCTGGGCGAGATCGGGACGGGGCTGGGCCCACGCAAGCTTGGGCGCCACCGGATCCTGGGTGCTGGTGGTGCCGGGCGCCACGGCGAGCCGCCCGCCTTCGACGTCCAAGACCACCCGGAGCGGGTTGCGCTTGAGGCTCGGCCGCACCGAGGGCGGGCGAGTGGCATCGATGGTCACCGCCGGCCGCCCGTCTTGCATTCCGAAAGCGACCGCCGTGACACCGTATTCGGGACCTCGGACCTCGACCCGTCTCTCGCGGGCGGAGTAGACGACCTCCAGGCCCAACAGCTCGCCCAAGAAGCGGAGCGGGACGTAGATGCGGCCATCGAAGAGCTGAGCCGGTTCCACGAGCTTGAGACTCTTCCCGTCGGCCAGCGCGACCTTGTTGCCGAGAGTGAGATAGACCACCTTGCCGAAAGACTCCAGCCGGAGGGTGCGCGTCTCCTGAAGGTAGCCCGAGGCGATGGCGAACTGGCGCGTCAGGGCCTCGAGCGGGACGAGGATCACCCCGCCCACCAATCGTCCTTGGTTCGCTTGGGTTTCCCCGTTGAAGACAAGAGTGAGATTGGAAGGAGGAGCGGGAGGCAGGAGCGCGGCCCTGGCGGAAACGCCAACGGCGCCCAGCATGACTGCGAGCGTGAGCATTCCGGCGAGAATTGGCCTGATGACAGAGGGAGGACGACTGGCTGACCGCATCCTGGGCGATTCGCTCCTGTCGGGCCGTCTGACGGCGTGGTCAGGTTACCCTTCGACCAGGTGCAAGACTTTCCCTCTATGTAAAAAAAGGCCTGCAACGACCTTTGCTCGGGCTACTGCAGATTCCCTCAGAGCCAACTGCAACCTTTCGGCTGCAATAGACCCTTACGGAACCTACAATAACCGTTGCTCGACCATCACGGATACCTACGGAGCCTACGACAACCTTTCGGCTGCCGTAAACCCCAAGGCCACATGACCATTGTGAGTGCGGAACCCGTGATGATCTTAGCTCGACCGCCGTGAATCCCTGACGAGCCTGCAGTAACCGTTCGGGCTACTGCAAACCCGGATCGGAACCCACGACGATCTGCCCGCCGGCTACTACAGAACCCAAAAGGATCCTGTAGCAACCTTTGGCCGACCAATACGAAGCCCTGGTGGACCTCGTACTGATCTTGGCTCGGCCGTTGCAAACCTCGCTATTACGGTGTCCGGCAGACCGCCCCCATACACATGGGAGATAATGGTCTTCCTGGCAGGGCGAACCAGAGGGGTCCGCCCTACCGGTGCAGCGTCAGGAAGCGCAGGCCCCGCCCTGGCCGTCTTCCAGCGGCAGATTCACCTTGGCCACGCAAGTCTTGTTACGCCCGCTGTGCTTGGCCTCATAAAGCGCCGCGTCGGTCTGCTTGATTAGGTCGGCCGGTTCCTCGACGCCTACCGCCGGTATCGAGCAGAGTCCAAGGCTGATGGTCATCCGGACCGGACCGGCGTCAGTCGTGAAAGTCTGGCTTTCGACCAGCTTCCGCAAGCGCTCGGCCACGCATTTGCCCCCCAGGGTATCGGTTTCGGGAAGGAGCACCACGAACTCCTCTCCGCCGAACCGGCCGATGATGTCGGTTGACCGGGTGACCTGGCGGCAAAGCTCCATCAGCTTGCGTAGCACCAGGTCGCCCGCCTGGTGGCCGTAGGTGTCGTTGATCTGTTTGAAATGGTCGATGTCCATCATCAGGCAAGAGAGGAATGTCTTGTGGCGCTGGCTGCGGCGAAATTCCTGCTCCAAGCGGTCTTCCAGGTACCGCCGGTTGAAAACCCTGGTCAAGCCGTCGGTGATCGAAAGCTGCTTGACCTGCTCGTAGAGGAAAGCGTTCTCGATGACCAAATAGGCGTGGGTGGCGATCAACTGAAGATTCGCCTGGTCCTCAGCGGTAAAGTGACCGCCCGGCGGATGGGCCAGGGCCAGGCCGCCGACCACTTCGCCCTTGGCCATGATGGGCACGAAGAGGAAGTCTTCCACCGCGGTGGGGGCGCCCTCCACCTCCATGGTGGTCGCCAAGCCATCGGCATAGAGCACGTTGCTCCGGAAGCCGTGGAACAGGTGCGCCCCGCGGAAGTAGGCGTGGAAAGCGTCGAAAGTTCGCTGTTTGAACTCTTCGAGATACTCCCGGACCACCGGTGTGCGGATCTTGAGCGTCAGCTCGCCCTGTCCCTCATGGACGGTCGCCACGGCGGCCACCGAGTAGTCGACCAGGCGATGGACCAGGCTCAAAACGGCGTCCACGGTCTGTTCGTAGCTCTGCATGACCGTCGCCAGTTTGCCCAGTTCGTTGACGACCGTCGCCTCGAAGAGTTTCCGGTCGAGCAAGTCGTTGGACAAGGCCAGGATGTCGACGATAGCCGAACCCGCCGCCGCGGCCCGGTCGACCTCGCCGGTCCCCCATTCCCCCCGCTTGTCCAACAGCTCGGCCACCACCTGGAGTAGTCGCTCCTGGTCGAACCCCTTGGTCACGTATTCGTCGGCCCCGGTCTGATAACCCCAGAACCGGTCGCGGGGTTGGTCGCGCGAGGTGAGGATGACCACCGGCACGTGGCGCAGCGCCGGCTCGTTCTTGATCAACCGGCAAACCTGATACCCGTTCAGGCGGGGCATCATGACGTCGAGCAGCACCAGGTCGGGGCCGACCAGATAGGCCTTTTCGGCCGCCTCGACCCCGTTGCTCGCGGTGATCACTTCGTAACCCTGGTGTTCGAGCACCGACCCCACCACTTTGAGGATGGTGGGACTGTCATCTGCCAGCAGGATTCTGGCCTTCATGCCGCTTCCTCCCCGCCCTCGCCGTCAACAGATGCGCGGGAGCATCTCTCCTTCGAGCATGTCGAGCACCCGTTCGCCGCCAAACCGGGTGACCATCGTGACCAGACTGTTGGGATCCTCCCGCACCTCGCCGATCAAGGCTGCATCTTTGCCGTAGGGGTGACGACGCAGGGCCTCAAGCGCCGCCTCAGCCCTTCCCGGGGGTACCACCACGATGACCTTCCCCTCGTTGGCCGCGTAGAGCGGGTCGAACCCCAGCATGTCGCAGGCGCCCCTGACCTCCGGGCTGACGGGGATCGCCGTCTCCTGCAGGCGGATCCCCACCTTGGACTGTCGTGCAATCTCGTTGAGGGTGGTCGCCAGCCCGCCCCGGGTCGGGTCGCGCAGGACGCGGGTCTCCGGCACCGCGGCCAGAAGCTCCCTGACCAAGCCGTTTAGCGGCGCGCAGTCGCTGGCCAGCGGCGTCTCCCAAGAGAGGCCGGCCCGCTCGGACAGCACCGCCATGGTATGCTCGCCGAGGGTGCCGGAGACCAGCACCTGGTCGCCCGGACGGGCCAGCGCTCCTCCCAGGTTTCGCCCGGCCGGAACCACCCCGATGCCGGCCGTGTTGATGTAGAGGCCGTCGGCCTTGCCCCGCTCGACCACCTTGGTGTCGCCGGTGACGATCCTGACCCCGGCGTCAGCCGCCGTGGCGGCGATGGCGTCGACTATCTTTTCGAGGTCGGAAAAGGAAAGCCCTTCCTCTATGATGAAGGCGAGGCTGAGGTAGAGAGGTTCGGCGCCCTGCACCGCGAGGTCGTTCACCGTCCCGCAGACCGCCAGCTTGCCGATGTTGCCCCCCCGGAAGAAGAGCGGTTTCACCACGAAAGAGTCGGTGGTGAAGGCGAGGCGCGCCCCTTCCGCCGCCAGTTCCGCGGGGGGCGGCAACAGAGCCGCGTCGTCCCCCTGGCGGAGGAACTCGTTGTCCAGGCGCCTGCGGAAGACCTGGTCGATCAGGCGGTGCGTCTGGCCCCCGCCGCTGCCGTGGGCCAGCAGAATGACGTCTTCCATGGCCTACCGTCCTCCTTGATGGCGTTCGTACCGGTAATACGCGGCGCATGAGCCTTCGCTCGAGACCATGCACGGCCCCACCGGCGAGACCGGCGTGCAGGCCGTGCCGAAGAGGCGGCACTCGGTCGGCAATTTGACGCCCTGAAGCACCTCGCCGCAGGCGCAGGCCTTGAGCCTGGCGGGCACCTCGGGCAGGGCCGCCTTGAGCGCCTCCGTGTCGAAGCGGTTGCGGACGTCGAACTGGGCGTACTCCGGGCGGAGAGCCAGCCCGGTGCCGGGGATCACCCCGATGCCCCGCCAGCTGGCATCGACCGGCGTGAAGAACTGGGCGACGAGCCGCTGGGCAGTCTCGTTCCCCTCCCAGGTCACCGCCCGCCGGTACTCGATCTCCACTTTGGCCTCTCCCGCCTCGAGTTGGGCCAGGAGCATGTCGACCGCCAGCAGGATGTCGTTGCCCTCGAAGCCGGCGATCACCGACGGGACGTGGAAGCGTTCAACCACCTCCCGGTAGGCGCCCGCGCCGATGATGGCGCTGACGTGGCCCGGGAGCAGGAACCCGTCGATGCGGACGCCCTCCGATGAGAGCAGCGCGGCGAGCGCCTCCGGCACCGTCTTGTGCACCGGGTAAATGGTGAAGTTACCTATCCCCTTCTGCGCCGCCACTTCGAGGGTCGCGGCCACCATGGGCGTGGTGGTCTCGAATCCCACCGCATAGAAGACGACCAGCGCATCGGGGTTGGCTTCGGCGACCGCCAAGGCATCGAGCGGGGAATAGACCACCCGCACGTCCCGTCCCTTGGCCTTCTCCGCCGCCAGGGTCGTCTCGCTCCCCGGCACCCGGATCATGTCGCCGAAGGTGGTGACGATGACGTTCGGCTGGCGCGCCAGGGCCAAGAAGAGATCGATGTCGGCCTGATCGGTCACGCAGACCGGACAACCCGGGCCGGAGAGCAGCCGGACGCTCTTGGGAAGCACGGCGCGCAGGCCGAAACGAGAGATCGCCACGGTGTGCGTGCCGCAAACCTCCATGAAGTTGATGGGCCGGCCGAACTTGCCCGCCCGGCGCTGGATGCGGGAGACCAAGACGCGAGCCACTTCACCGTCGGCCAGGGCCTCGGCAGCCGTGTGGAGCCTCTGAAGGTCCAACGCAGCCGTCATGCGCTCTCCCCTCCCAACAACTGGCGAAAGATGTCGAGGGTCTCTTCGGCGGCCTTCTCGTCCACGATCTCCACCGCGAAACCGGCGTGAACCAGCACGAAATCCCCCACCTTGACGTCGGGCACCAAACGGACGCCCACCTCGCGCACGTTCCCCTCAACCTCGACCCGGGCCAGAGTCCCGTCGATCGAAAGCACTTTTGCCGGAACCGCCAGACACATGGGCCAAACCTCCTCTTAGCTTCTCTCGCCCAGCAACAGATCGCCCAGGAGCGCCTGTCCCACCGAGAGCCCGCCGTCGTTGGGCGGCAGGCGCCGGTGCAGCAGGACTTCATAACCCTTCAACGCAAGAGAGTCCACCAGATGCTCTGTAAGATAACGGTTCTGGAAGGTGCCGCCTGACAGCGCCACGCGGGTGAGACCCGTGGCGCGACTCATCCGGTCGATGCCCGCCAGGATCATCGTCGCGACGGCGTGGTGAAAACGCGCCGCCATGACCGCGGGAGCGACCCCCGCAAGGAGGTCCTGCACCAGCGCCGCCCAGAGGGGGGAGGGATCGAGCAGCCAGGATTCGCCCTCCTCTTTCCAACCGAAGGGATAGGCCTCCGAACGCGGCACCCCGGGCTTCTCCTGCTGGAGCAGCGCCTCGAGTTCGATGGCGGGTTGACCCTCGTACTGTCCTTTCCGGCAGACCCCGATGAGGGCCGAAGCCGCATCGAAAAGGCGGCCGGCGCTCGAACACCAGGGGGCATTGAGCCCCAAGGCCAATTGGCGCCGGAGCAGGCGCCCCTCGGCATCGGGCCAGGAGGCGAGTCCCCGCCGCTCCAGCCGCGCCACCAGTTCCTCCCCGGCGGCCGCCCAGAGGTGGCTGAAAGCCATCCGCCCGGGATGCCGGATGGCGCCTTCGCCCCCGGGGAGTTGAGTGTAGGCGAGGTGCCCCTGCCGGACGAACGCGGGCGGCGCGCCGGAAAAGAATTCGAACCCCCACAGGCGGCCGTCGCGCCCGTACCCGGTGCCGTCGCAAACCACGCCCAAGACGGGCTCTTCCACGCCGTGCTCCGCCAGGCAGGCCGCCAGGTGCGCCTCGTGATGCTGCACGGCCACCAACGGCAGCCGCCCTTCGAACCACCGCCGGGCCAGCTTGCTGGAGTGATACTCCGGGTGCAGGTCGTGCACCACCGCCTGCGGTTCGATCTCGAAGAACCCCTTCAGGCGGGTGATCGCCTCCTCCAGGAAGGCTAGCGACCGCAGATCTCCCACCTCCCCGATGTGCTGGGAGAGGTAGAGCCGGCGACCCGCCGTCAGGCAGAATGCGTTCTTCTGATCTCCCCCCAGCGCCAGCAGCGAGGTGAGCGGGCGATGGTACTCGAGGGGCTGGGGCGCGTACCCCCGGGAACGGCGCATCAGGAGCGGACCGCCGGCGACGGTGGTGGCGACCGAATCGTCGCAGCGGTTGTGGATGTCGCGGTTGTGGAACAGGTACGCGTCGGCGATCGCCCCGAGTTCCCGCACCGCCTCCAGGTTGTCCGTGACCAGGGGCGAATCGGAGAGGTTGGCGCTGGTCGCCACGAGGCAGTCGAGGTTCTCGTCGAAGAGAAGGACCTGCAACGGAGCGTAGACCAGCATGACGCCGACCGTGTCGACCCCCGGAGCGATGGCCTCGGCCAAGGGCCGGGCCGGCGCCGGAACCTTAGGCAGCAGCACGATGGGGCGGCGCCAGGAGGTCAGCAGCTCCCGGGCGGCCGCGTCGACCACGCCGTACCGGGCGGCAGCCTCCAAATCCGGGCAGAGCAGGGCGAGCGGCTTGGCTTCCCGGTGCTTCCGGGCCCGGAGCGCCTCCACCGCAGCCGGCTGGTGGGCGTCGCAGACCAGGTGGAAGCCGCCGATGCCCTTGACCGCCAGGATCTTCCCCTCTTTGATGAGGCGGCGGGCCCTGGCGAAGACAGCTCCCTGAGCGGCAGCCTCCGCCGGCCGCGGCGCCGCCACCGCGGCGGCCAGCTCGCCTTCGGACAGGCCGACGAGCTCCGCCGGAAGCCGCAGGAAAGCCTTGGGACCGCAGACCGGACAGGCGTTCGGCTGCGCGTGGAACCGCCGGTCGCCGGGATCATCGTACTCCGCCTGGCACGCGGGGCACATCTTGAAGCCGGCCATCGTCGTCCGCACCCGGTCGTACGGTAGGGATTGCACGATGGTGAACCGGGGACCGCAGTTGGTGCAATTGATGAAAGGATAGCCCGCCCGGCGGTCGCTTGGGTCCTTCAGCTCCGCCAGGCACTGCGGGCACAGGCCGATATCGGGGGCGATGAGCACAGAGGGGCGCTGGCCCACCGCGCTGGCCAGGATCGTAAAGTCGCGGTAGCCCTTCGGTTGGGCCCAAGCGAACTCGGAACGGTTTATCTGAGCAAGCGGCGGCATCTCGAGGGGAACCGCCGCGCGGAAACCCTCGATGGCAGCCTCAGGGCCCTCGACTTCGACCACGACGCCGTGGACATCGTTGAAGACGACCCCGGTCAAACCCCACTCCTTGGCCAGCCGGTACATGAAGGGTCGAAAGCCGATCCCTTGAACGACCCCGCCCAGGCGGAGAATGCCGCGCCGCACCCGCGTTCCCCCTACCGCTTCCGTTTACGTTCGACCTCGGCCATGATCCAGTCGACCAACTGCTCCAAGCCCTGCCCGGTGGTTGCCACCACCTCGAAGACGGTCTGAGCCGGGTTCAGGCTGGCGAGTTCCTTCTTGACTCCCGGCAGGTCGAAGTTGAAATATGGCAACAAGTCAACCTTGTTGAGCAGGACGACCCCTGCCCGGCGGAAGGTGGCCGGGTACTTCGCCGGCTTGTCGTCGCCTTCCGGAACGGAGAGCACGACCACTTTCTCGTCTTCTCCCAGGTCGAAGTCGGCCGGGCAGACCAGGTTGCCGACGTTCTCGATGATGACCAGGTCGAGCTGGTCGAGATCGAAACTCCCCAGCGCCTTGCGCACCATGCGCGCGTCGAGATGGCAACCGCCATAGGTGTTGACCTGGTGGACGGGTACGCCCGAACGCGCCACCCGGTCGGCATCGATGGAGGTCGTGATGTCGCCCTCCACGACCGCCAGCCGCACCCGGTCTTTCAGCAGGCCGCAGAGGCGTTCCAGGATGGTGGTCTTGCCGGCGCCCGGAGAACTGATGAAGTTGAGACAGAGGATGCCCCGGCGGCCGAACTCTTCCCGGAGTTCCCGGGCGATGGCTTCGTTGGCGCCGAGTACGTTGGCCTGCAGGTTGATCTCCAATTGCACTCCTCCCCCAAACTGTCTCAATTGTAACACAAGCCTTGGCGGAACCGCCAGCCTGGGCCGCCCGGGGCAGCCCACCTCGCGGGGCACCGTCATCCTTCTTGGGCAAGCCTGCACTCGCCCCTGCAGTTGCGAGCTGGGAGGGGTAGACGACGAGGCGGGGCGGCAGGGCTCCGAGTTCCCAGAGGAGCGGCCTCCTTTCGGCCCCACTAGTCGGCAATCAGATGGTCCACGTACAATTCGTTGCCCCCCGTCTGCTCGGTCTCGCGCGAACCGCACGCAGGGCAGATAAAGGAGTAATTCTTGACCGGGAACTCCGTCCCGCACGCCTTGCAGCGTGCGGTGATCGGCCTGGTCTCGATGAGCAGCTTGGCCCCGGCGGCCGCCGTCTCCTGACTGGCGACCTCGAAACAGAACTCCAGGGCTTCGGGGACGACGTTGGTCAGTTCTCCGACCACCAGCGCCACCTCAGTCACCTTGGAGAGGCCGCGCTTGGCCACTTCCTTCTGAATCAGTTCGACGATTCCGGTGGCGATCGCCAGTTCGTGCACGGTCCGCTACTCCTTCCCGGGAAAGATGAGCCCGCCGCAGTCGCCCGCGGCGGGCTCACCATTCAGGCTCACAGTTCGGCCAGTACCAACTCGATTGCCCGGTCGATTTTCTCCTCGAGTTCGGGACTGAGGTCGAGTCCCACGTCGATCACCTTGGGTTCGATGCCGATGACCACCACTTCCGGCGGTCGTTCCCCCATCTGTTCGAGGGCGGCAAGCACCTGGTACAGATCGACCTGGTGCAGGGAGTCTTGCGGCATCCGCTTGACCCCCACTTCCCTGGTGTCGAAGCGGTACATGGTGCCCGGCGGTTGCCCCGCCTTCACCACGTCCACCACGACCACCTTCTCCGCTTCGGCGATAGGGTTCATCAGGGCAAACCCCGCCGTCCCCCCGTCGAGGAGGGTGACGTCCGGGGGGAGAGCCACCCCGCGCTCTTCGAGCGCCTGGATGACCCTCACCCCGAACCCTTCGTCCCGCAAGAGAAGGTTCCCGACTCCCAGGATCAGGACGCGCCACTTCTTGGGCATCTAGTCCTCGTATCCCGTGATGATGCCCTTGAACAGGTGCAACCCGTTGTAGAGGCCGAGGTATACGTGGATCATGGTGGTGATGGCGAAGAGCCACGCGCCCAGGAAGTGCAGTTCACGCAGCCACTGCATCCCGCCGAGGCCCTGCCGGAGCATCGGGAGGTAGAAGTACAGCCCGAAACCGGTGAGCGCCTCGAAGATCAGCAGGAACAGCCAGAACGAGTACGTGATCCGCTGACCCGGGTTGAGGTGCCCCTCCTTTGGCTCAGTCTCGCTGAACCACAGGTAGAAGGCAATCAACGCCGGCATCTGCAGGAAGTGCCTGGGGTAGGCCCAGATACTCTTGTAGTAGCCCGTCACGATGGCATGGTAGACCTTCACGATCAGGTTGAACACGATCACGTACATCGCGATGAAGTGGACGATGCGCGCTCCGTTCATCGCACCCGGGAAGCCGAAGCTGCCCGGATAGTGGATGTAGAAGCCCGACCACAGGAGCAGTGCGATGCACGCGGCGTGAATCCAGTGCAGGATGCGGATCGCCAACGGCTGATCCGGAGTCCGCACGGCGACCGTCGCCGTTGCCGTTGCCATAGCTTACGCCTCCTTCTCGCCTGCTTCTGCTAGACTGCCCGGAACTCGGCCGCCTTCTCCGGGTTCTCCACGTCGACCACATGGACGGCGCACGAGATGCACGGGTCGAAGGAGCGGACAACACGGCAGATCTCGATCGGCTGAGTCGGATCCTTGACCGGGGTGCCCACCAGGGCCTCCTCGATCGGACCCCGGACGCCATTGGCGTCACGCGGCCCCATGTTCCAGGTGGTCGGCACGACCAGGTTGAAGTTCTTGATCCGGCCGCCCTCGATCTTGATGTGGTGCGACAGGGCGCCGCGCGGGGCCTCGGAGAAGCCGTTGCCGTCGCCGGAGTGCGGCTCGTAGGGGGTGAAGGTCGGGCCGTCGAGCTTCAGTTCGGTGACCCACTGGAGCATGCTGTCGGCCACCAGCTTGACCTCGAGCGCCCGGGCCGCGATACGGGCCAGGACGGACGGGCCGATGCCCAAGGAGGTCGCCAGATCCAGCAGGCCCTTGTCCTGGCGCACCAGCATCCGAGCGAGCGGGCCGACTTCCATCGGCTTATCCTCATAGCGCGGGGCCTTGAGCCAGGAGTACTTGTCGCCGTCCTTGGCATGCTCGCCGAAGGACTTGTAGGCCGGCTTGGTCTCGCCGTCAAGCGGCTGCTTGGCGTCGGAACCTTCGTACCAGGAGTGAGCCACGTGCTCGACCACCTTGGCCGGATCGACGTCCTGGACCTGGGTGATCTGCCCGCCGAAGATGGCGCCCCGCGGGAGGAGCTGCTTCTTCGGGTCAAAGGAGGCATCCTGGAACTCGCCCCATGCCAGGAAGTTGCCCACGCCCACACCGATCTTGCCGTAGTCGGCGTACACCGGGGCCACGGCGAGGACGAGCGGGATGTGCTTGTTGTCGATGAACTCCTGGGCCTCCTTGATGTAGCCCACGAGCTGGGAGATGAGGGCCGGGGCGAGCTTCACGGTCACGCCGCCCGGAACGGTCGACATGATGTGCGGGAACTTGCCGCCCAGCATGCCGAGGGCCTCGTTGGCCCGGCGGTAGATCGTGAGAGCCTCAACGTACTGAGCGACCGCCTCGATGTTGGCCTCGACCGGGAGGCGGTAGTCGACGTTGTAGCGCGGGGTGAAGGGCGCGGTGTCGCCGGAGGCGATCAGGGACTTCACCTCGTTCAAGCGGGCGTCGTTGCCCTTGTACTTCGCCACCGCGGTGACATCGACGTAGTCGAGCGCCGCCAAGTGGTAGAAGTGCAGCAGGTGGGAGTTGATGTACTGGAAGCCCATGATCAGGTTACGAACCAACCGGGCGTTGTCGGTGAGCTTCAGCTTGTAAGCATCCTCGATGGCCCGGGAGGAGGAGTAACCGTGGGGAACCGGGCAGACGCCGCAGGCGCGCTGCGTCACGAGCCAAGCATCCTCAGCCTTGCGGCCCTGCAGGATGAGCTCGAGGCCGCGGAACAGGGTCCCTGTCGTCCACGCGTCCTTTACCTTACCGTTTTCCACCTCGACCTCGACGCGGAGGTGGCCTTCGATTCTGGTGAGCGGATCAACAGTGATGAACTGAGAAGCCATGTATCATCCTACCTCCTTACGCCTTGGTGTCGTGGTGCTTGGCCTCGGCCTCTTTGCCCTTGCCGAACCGGCCGAAAGACGCGCCGAGGACCGCATGGCCCAGAAGGCCGACCACGGTGGCGGCGCCGAGGACGGCACCAACCGTGTCAGCACTGGCACGGACGTTGGCGAGTTTGAGATCAGGCAGGCGATCGTAGAACGGCATGAAACGATCGGGCCAACCCGGCTCGACGCAGCCGATGCAGCCGGCGCCGGACTGGATGCACCACGCCTTGCCGGAATTCCAGCGAACCTGCGGGCAGTTGGAGAAGGTGTTCGGGCCCTTGCAGCCGACCTTCACCAGGCAGTAGTCGCGGGTCTCTTCCTTCTGGCCGAAGACCTCGACGAACTTGCCCTCGTCGAAGGACGCACGCCGGGGGCAGTTGTCGTGCAGGCACTGGCCGTAGAGGGCGACCGGGCGGAGGTTCTTGTCGAGCTTGGGCACCTGGCCGGTCAGGAGAACCTGAACCACGGTGGCCAGCAGCCAGTTCGGGTTGCAGGGGCAGCCCGGCAGGTTGATGACCTTCTGAGCGCCGATGATCTCGGAGACCGGCTTCACGCCGCCGGGGTTCGGGCTGGCGCCCGGGATTCCGCCGTAGGCGGAGCAGGAACCGACGGCCAGCACCGCAGCGGCGCCGGCGGCGGCCTCCTTGAGCCAATCGATCATCTGCTTGCCGCCGAACATGCCGTAGCCTTCCTTGGTCGGGACGCACCCCTCGACGACCACGAAGTACTTGCCGGCCTCGCTCTTGAAGGTCTCCTCAAGAGCCTTGTCGGCGAGTTCGCCCTGCGCTGCCATGATCGCCTCATGGTAACGGACGGACAGGCGGTTCAGGACCACGTCCGCAGCGCTCGGGGAATCGGCGTTCAGGAAGGAAGTGCTGCACCCGGTGCAGGATCCCATCTCCAACCAGACCAGCGGAGGCTTCTTGGCGCTTTCGGCGAGAACGTTGGCAACCTGCGGCACAGAGAGTTCGGAGAGACCAAGAGCCGCTGCGATGCCGCCACACAGCTTCAGAAAATCACGACGGCTGATGTCCTGGAAAAGTTCACGACTCACTACCCCACAACTCCTTTCGTTAGGACTCCTCATGGGACCTTAGAGTCCACTCCCCGGCACGGAAAGAATCTCTCCCGGAGCCCCATCACCCCTATTCCGAAAATTCTCGCACTAAACCTAATACGGGGTAATTCAACGCGGTTTTTCACTTCCCTTCTCTCGTCGGGGAAAAGTCGCGGCCCAATTGTGAACGCTACAGGCTGTAAGCAAATCTTGCTTTCATGACAGAAGTATTGACATTCTCTTGACAGAGGCATAGACTCTTGCCATAGCAGTGACGCACGTGGTTCCCCCAGGTGCGCGGAGGAGGTAAACGCAGTGGGTTATTCCCCGGAGGAGATCCTGAAGCTCGCCAGAGATAACAAAGTGGAGATCATCCGGCTCCAGTTCGTAGACATCCTCGGTGTCATCAAGAACGTCGCCATCCCCTACTCCCAACTCGAGAAGGCCCTGGAAGGCAAGATCGCCTTCGACGGTTCGTCGATCGAAGGCTTCACCCGCATCGAAGAGTCCGACATGCTGCTCAAGCCCGACCTTAACTCGTTCGTGCTCCTCCCGTGGCACGACGCTCCCATCGCCCGCATGGTCTGCGACGTTTACCTGCACGACGGGCGCCCGTTCGAGGGTGACCCCCGTTACGTCCTCAAGCGGACCCTGGCCGAGGCGGCGGAGATGGGCTTCACCATGAACGCCGGCCCCGAGCTTGAGTTCTTCCTCTTCAAGATGGGGGCCGACGGGCGGCCGACCACCGTGACCCACGACGAAGGCTCCTATTTCGACCTCTCCCCCATCGACCGGGGCGAAGACGCCCGGCGTGACATCGTCCTCTACCTCGAGAAGATGGGCTACGAGGTGGAGGCGGCCCACCACGAAGTGGCCCAGGGCCAGCACGAGATCGATTTCAAGTACGCCGACGCGCTGACCACCGCCGACCGGGTTGCCACCTTCAAGATCGCCACCCGGGCGGTCGCCATGAAGCACGGCCTGCACGCCACGTTCATGCCGAAGCCGGTCTTCGGGATCAACGGCTCCGGGATGCATTGCAACCTCTCCCTTTTCCGCAACGGCGCCAACGCCTTCTTCGACCCGAACCGCCCGTACCAGCTCTCCCAGGAGGCGCTGTACTTCATCGGGGGCCTTTTGAAGCACGTCCGCTCGTTCACCGCGATCACCAACCCGTTGGTGAACTCCTACAAGCGCCTGGTGCCAGGCTACGAAGCGCCGGTCTACGTGGCCTGGTCGGCGATGAACCGGACCGCCCTGATCCGGGTGCCCGCCGCCCGGGGCGCCTCCACCCGGCTCGAGCTGCGCAGCCCGGATCCGTCGTGCAACCCGTATCTGGCCTTCGCCGTCATTCTCAAGGCTGGCCTCGACGGGATCAAGAACAAGATCACCCCGCCCGAGTCGACCGCCAAGAACATCTACCACATGACCGCCGACGAGCGGGCCGCCGAGGGCATCACGAGCCTGCCGGGTAGCCTGAAGGAGGCCCTCGACGAACTGGCCCGCAACCCGCTTATGCGAGAGGCGCTGGGCGAGCACGTCTACCGCCACTTCGTCGAAGCGAAGCTCATCGAGTGGGACGTCTATCGTACGCAGGTCCACGCCTGGGAACTCGACCAGTACCTGCGGACTTTCTGAGTGCTAGCCGACAGCGCATCAAGGCGAAGGGTGCGGACAAACAATGCCGCACCCTTCCTTGTTTAGTCGCGATTGGCGTCATCCTCGTCTTCTCAGGGTTCTGAAGGCGCCCGGACCTCCGGCCACGGAAGGCCGATGGTCCGGAGACTCCTCGAGCCGACCGAGACCGAACGTAGTCTCAGCCAAGGGGCGGCGTGGCGCGAGCTTAAGCGGATGGTCCTTCAGAACCTCTGCCACAGGTACACTATCGGCACCACCACGAAGAGCGCCGGCAGCAAGTTGGCCACTTTGACCTTCTTGATCTCCAGCATCGTCAAGGCGATACCGAGGATCAGGACCCCGCCGGTGGCGGTCATCTCGAGCACCACCGCCTGGGAGAGCAGGGGCTTGAGCCAGGTGGCGCCGAGCGCCAGCCCTCCTTGATAGAGCAAGACCGGGATGGCGGAGAAGATGACCCCATAGCCGAGCCCCGCGCCGAGCGCGATGGCGGAGATCCCGTCGAGGAAACTCTTGGTGATGAGGATCGACGCGTCGCCGAGCAGGCCGTTTTGGAAGGCGCCGGTGATGGCCATGGGGCCGACGCAGTAGAGCAGGCTGGCCGTGACGAAACCTTTCGTGAACCGCCCATCGCCGTTCGCGGTGTACCGGGCCTCCAGCCGCTCGCTCAGGTGGTTGAACCGCTCCTCGATCTGGAGCGACTCGCCGATGAGGCCGCCGAGCACGATGCTGAGCAGCACGATGACCGAGTTCTTGGTGCGCAGGCCCATGTCGATCCCGACCATCAGCACGGCCAAGCTCACGCTCTGCATGATGATCTTGACGAGCCGCTCGGGCAGCCGTCCGCCGGCCAGCAAGCCGGCGAACCCCCCGAGGGCGATGGCGGCCGCGTTGATGATGCTGCCTTCCATCCCCCGGTTTACCGTCCGAACCCGGTGCTCAGGCGGGAGCCACCCTGAGGCGCGGCCCCGCTGGGAACCGGCGCTGGGGCCGGTCCTTGAGCCGGCGCTGGAACGCCCTGGGCAGCCGGCACGCCGACGGCCCTCTGGGTGGACGGTGAAGGCGCCGGCGCGGGCGCGGCGGCCAGCTGGGCTTTCGTCTCGCTGATGATGGCCTTCACCTTGTCCGCCTGCGCACCGGCGGGCAATGAGGCGAGGAGCTTCTCCCAGGTCGCGATCGCCGCCTCGGGCTGGCCCTTCCCGTCACGCAGGACCACTCCGGTGTTGAACATCGCGTTGGTGAAGTTCGGTTGAACCTTGAGCGCCCGGGCGTAGTACTCCAAAGCCTTGTCCGGTTCGGAGGGATTCTTGTAGAAGTACGCGGTCCCGAGGTCGGTCAAGAGGCCGGGGCTGTTGTTGCCCGCGGCGACGGCCTTCTCATAGAAGCGGATGGCGGTGGGATAGTCGCCCGCATCGTACGCGGTGTTGCCCTGGTCGACGTAGCCACCACCGGCGTAGCCTGCCGCGGGGGCTGACGGGACCGGTGTGCTGCCGCCGCTGGACTGGAAGTAGTAGGCGGCGAGGCTGAGCGCCATCCCTGCGACCAGCACCAACACCACCAACTGAACGGCTTTGGTCTGCTTCTTGCTTCGAGCGGGTTTCCGATACTTGCCCAAGCGGGGTTCCTCCTTGGAGAGGCTTCTCTCCTGCGGTTCGCCCTCTCTTGTTCGGCGCCGGAACCGCTCTACCCTTCCGGAAGCTGCCGGAAGCAGGACAGAAATCGGCGGGGCAGATGCTCAGCCCCGCCGGGATGCCAGGTGCCTACCAGGTGAGTTTGATCGGGACGTTCCAGTTCCAGCCGTTGTTGTTGTCCCAGTGATCCGCCGAGTCCTTGAAGCACAAGTTGACCTCGTGATCACCGGTGGCCGTCACAGTGGCGTAGAAACTGCCGTCGTTCTGGCGGAACATCGGCTTGGTGGCACAGTTCTTCCAGCCGTCCTGACCATAGTGGAGGAAGACCACATCGGCTCCGGCGCACTTAAGCAGGCCGTTGTATTTCACTTCGACGTTCTGGTTCTTCTGCGCCGGGAACGGATAGGCTTCCACCCGCTTGTCCTGCACTCACTCACCCCCTCCTTCCGGTCTAGTGTTTGGGGATGAGCGGCGTGAGCATTCCGGGAAGGGCAACCACAAGAGGCACTAGAAACGAGGCAGGCTGACCAGCCGGCGGACGGCGAGCGCGATCACGCTGTCGATCAGGTGGTGGAGCGCCGTGCCCACCCCGACCACAAGTCCCGCCTTGGCCAGGGTGAAGCCGAACGGCAGCACGACCAGCGCCTCCGTAAGAGCGTGAAGCGGCCAGGTTGCCAGCAGGGCAGTCGCAAACCGGCTGCCGCGCCTTATGAGCACCGCCCCGGCTAGCCCGAACACGGCATGCATCAGCGCCCGGGCGGCCACCACGGGCGTGCCGAACCTGATCAGAAAGCCCAGAGCGGACGCGAGCCCGGTCATGAAGGCCGACCAGGGGCTGACCAGCATCGCCAGCATGACCGGCACGTGTGAGGCGACGGTGGCGGTGAACGGCGGGACGGTGATGGTCAAGTAGCCCCCCAGGGCGAGCGGGATCACCAGGGAGAGCGCGGCCAGCAGCGCAGTGACGACCAGTTCGCGTGTCTTCATGGTTGAGGTCGCTCCTTTCGGTGGGCGGTGGTGCTCAGGCCAAGCTCGCGAGATACCCCGCAAGGTGCAGCGCCACCACGCAGCCGTAGGCCAGCGCCAGAATGAACAGCGCGTGGCTCGCCCAGCGGGGCCGCGCGGCGCCCCCCAGCCAGAGAGCGAGCAGCGGAACCATGCCCAGCTTGAGCAGCCACGCCCCTGCCGGACAGTCACGGATGAGCCAAGCCAGGAATGGGTTGGCCTCCTTCAGGAGCCCGACCGCCAGCCCGCGGCTGGTCGCCACGGCATCCACCAGGTTGAACACGATGAGCCAGACCGCCGCCCGCGCCACGTCTCATCCCCGTAAGTTAGCCTATGGGCGAGGATGGACAGGTATGCGGGGCCGGTGACGGGGTTTAGGCGGAGTAGCCCAGCCGGGCCGAGAGTTGGGCGGCCGCCCCCTTGACCATTGGAATGAGCTTGGCCTCCAGGTACTCGTCGCTGAGGCGGCTCGAAGGGCCGGAGACGCTGATGGCCGCCACGACTCGTCCGAAGCTGTTCCGCACCGGAGCGGCGATGCACCGCACCCCGTCTTCCATCTCTTCGAGGTCGAGCGAATAACCCCTCCTGGCCGTTTCCGTCAGGTCGCGCCGGAGATCACCCACGTCGACCAGGGTCCGGGCGGTCCGGCGGACCAAGTTCAGCCGTTCGAGCAGGGCATCCCGCTCCGCCGGCGGGAGATGGGCGAGGATCGCCTTCCCGGCGCCGGTGCAGTGGAGAGGCGCCCGGCTGCCGATCCTGGCGCTCATCTTCACCTGCCGGCTCGACTCGACCTGATCGACATAGACGACCTCATGCTGGTCGAGCACGACCAGGTTGGCAGTCTCGTTGGTGGCCCGGACGATCTCCTCCAGGAAAGCCCGCCCGACCTGGCGTACGTCGAGGGCGGCCAGCGCCGCCGTTCCGAGTTCGAAGACCTTGAGTCCCAGTTTATAGCGGCCCGAATCGGCCTCCTGCTGGACGAAGCCGCGCCCCATCAGCGTGTGCAGGAGGCGGTGGACGGTGCTCACGTTGAGACCGACCTCCCGGGCCAGGACGGACAACGGCACCGGCCCCGGATGGGTAGCGAGCGTTTCGAGGATCGCCAGTGTGCGGTCGACCGCCTGGACGCTCTTGGCGCGGCGTTCCACCGTCGGCACAGGTCGGTTCACGCTTCTTCCTCCTTAGGGCCCGGTGTCTCGCCCGCTAGAAGCCGGCGCAACTCCTCGGCTCCGGCGGCCGGCGGCTCGGCCAAGCCCAGCTTGCGCCGGGCCCGGGCATCCGGTTCGCCGAGTCGGCCTGACTTGACGAACATGCCGAGGCCGATCTGAACCCCGCCGGGAATCTGGTGGCGCTCGATGGCCAAGTGCTTGAGAGCGGTGAAGACCCGCTCCATGCCGAAGCGCTGCGGGCACAACTCGAAGCAGGTGTGGCACTCGAGACACTGCCAGAAACGGCCCGCCTCGAGCAGTTCGTTGATCTTGCCCTGCACGAACTGGCCGATCAGGGCGTTCGGATCGAAATCCTCATGCGACTGCGCCACCGGGCAGTCGACCACGCAGGCGGCGCACTTGTGGCACCGCTCGGCGGCGGCCAGGTCGACCCGGCCCGCCACCGCTCCCAGATCGCGCTGCCGCTCCTCCCAGCGTTCAAGGAAAGGCCCGACCGCCACCCGGTGGGCGCCAAGGCCGAGTTCCTCCGGGGAAATGCCCAGGGCGAGCCCGAGGAGTTCGGGATAGGTCAGGACCGGCAGATGCACGTTGTCGCCGCGCCGCTGCATGATGGTCTGCTTCTGGTCGAACTGCAGGAAGCACTCGGGGCAGCACGTCGTGAGAGCGTCGGCCCCGCGGTCACGAACGTTCAGCAGCTTCCGTTGCGCCAGCGCCACGGCCTCGTCTAGCTCGCCGACGTTGGCCAGCGCTCCCCCGCAGCACTGCATCTTCGTGTCGTACTTCAGGCTCTGCGCGCCAAGCGCCTCCACCAGGGCGTCGTATTTGGTCGGCTCGAGCGGGTCGTCGAACTGGAGGGCATGGCTCGGGCGGATGAGGTGGCAACCGGGATGGACAGCGATGACCATGCCGCGGAGCGGGCGGGAGACCTGCTTGGCGATGCGTTCCGGCCCCACGTCGAGGTAGAGCGCCTCGATCAGGTGCCGCACCTCCACCCGGCCCTCCAGGGTCAAGCCGACCTTGGCCAACGCCCGGTTGATCTCGGCTTTCCGTGCCGGGTCGCTCCGGACGAGGTTGAGCACCGACTTCAAGGTGCCGTAGCAACCGTTGCAGGAGGTCAGGAGATTCAGGCCGGCCCTTTCGGCGACGGCCAGGTTGCGGGAGGCCGTCAGGTACCAGGCCCGTTCGTCAAGGTTGGCGATCAGGTTCCGTTCGGGACAACAGGTGAAGCCATCGAGGTCGACCGCCTTGACACCGAGGCGCTCCAGCACTAGGCGGGTCGACTTCTCCATCTGCGGAAGGCGGGCCGGAATCTGGCAGCCCCAAAAGAAGGCGTACTGCGCGCGTTCCATTCTCCTACCGTCCTTCCCGCTCAACCGGCGTAATGGTTCCCGTAGGGACGATGGCTGGTCGGCGCGAGGCGGGTAAAGGGCAGCGCCTTCAGTTCCGCCGCGTCAAGGCCAAAGGCAGCTGCGAACTCCTCAAGCAGGGGGAAAAGCACCGGCTCATCCTCGGCGCCGGCCGGCCCGGCCGTCACTTCCTTGCCCGTGCGGTCCTCCGGCAGCTCGCCGCGCAGGTAGATGACGCCCCCATGCATCCCCGTGGCCACCCAGCGGCCCACCGGCGGCCCTTCCTGGTCGAGCCCGAGCACGACGAGCGTCCCCCCGGCCATGTATTCCCCCAGGAAGTCGCCGGCGGCGCCACCCACCACGATGCTGTGGACCTGCCGCTTGAACGAGTTCATGTGGATG
>JBLNBQ010000178.1:0-57331 GCA_050260095.1 Chitinophagales bacterium | reverse complement strand
CTTCAGGTAAATCCGGATCGAACGCTTGCCGCCGTCGGTCACCCACTCGACGTCCCGGACGAAACCTTCCTCTTTGAGCAGCCGTGCCAGCTCCATCTTGAGCCGCGAGGCCGGCACGTCGACGCTGTTGTGATTCACGGAACTGGCGTTCCGAATCCTGGTCAGCATGTCGCCGATCGGGTCCGTCATGACCATGTCTTAAACCCCCTTTCCAAATGCGCCCGCCCTACCAACTGGCCTTGGTAACCCCGGGAATCTGACCGGTCAGGGCCAGTCTCCGGAAGCAGATGCGGCACATCTGGAACTTTCTCATGAACGCCCGGGGACGGCCACAAATCTTGCACCGGTGATAGCCCCTCACCTGGAACTTCTGGGGCCGGCCCGCCTTGGCGATTAGCGACTTCTTGGCCAAACCTCGTTCCCTCCTTCTCTTCTCTGCGAGGCTTAAGCCCGGAGGGGCATGCCCAAGAGCTTCAGCAGTTCGCTGGCCTCTTCGTCGGTCTTGGCCGTGGTCACGATCACCACGTCCATCCCCCGAACCTTGTCAATCTTGTCGTATTCGATCTCGGGGAAGATGAGCTGTTCCTTGAGCCCCAGGGTGTAGTTGCCGCGACCGTCAAAAGCCTTGGCCGGCACACCCCGGAAGTCGCGGATACGCGGCAGCGCCACGTTCATCAGCTTGTCGAGAAACTCGTACATCCGGTCGCCCCGGAGGGTGACCTTGGTGCCAATCGCCATCCCCTGCCGGATCTTGAAGGCGGCGATGGACTTCTTGGCCCGGGTGATCTGCGGTTTCTGCCCAACGATCTGCGCCAGGTCGCTCATCGCGGCATCCAGCGCCTTCGGGTCCGCCACCGCATCGCCCACGCCCATGTTGATGACGACCTTCTCGATCTTCGGCACCTGCATCGGGTTCTGGTACTTGAACCGCTCCACCAGCGCAGGGGCCACTTCCTTCAGGTACTTCTCCTTCAGCCGAGGTGCCATCCCCGGAATCCCCCTTTTCCTGACTCCGGTCAGTCGATCGCACGCCCGCAGTGCTTGCACACCCGCTGCGCACGT
This sequence comes from Chitinophagales bacterium, assembly GCA_050260095.1. GTDB lineage: Bacteria > Bacillota > UBA5301 > DYFA01 > DYFA01 > JBLNBQ01. The sequence continues at coordinate 56,269 of JBLNBQ010000178.1, read as the reverse complement.
CCCTCGGAGTCGCGCTCCCGGCCAATCCGGGTCGCCTGATCACAACTGGGGCAGACCAGCATCACGTTGCTAGCGGCCAGCGCCCCCGGACGCTCGATGATCCCGCCCTGCGGGACCTCCTTGGTCGGCTTCTGGTGCCGCTTCAGGACGTTAACGCCGTCCACGATCAGCCGGCCCTTGTCCGGCATGACCTCCAGCACCTTACCCCGCTTGCCCGCATCCTTGCCGGACAGGACCTTGACGAGGTCGCCCTTCTTCACGTGAATCTTACCGGCCATCTTAACCCTCCTCGCCTAGAGAACCTCCGGCGCCAGCGAGATGATCTTCATGTAGTCCTTGTCGCGCAGTTCACGGGCGACTGGACCGAAGATGCGGGTGCCGCGCGGGTTGCCCTGCTCGTTGATGATCACCGCCGCGTTCTCGTCGAACCGGATGTACGAGCCGTCGGGGCGCCGCTTCTCCTTCTTGGTGCGAACCACCACCGCCCGCACCACATCGCCCTTCTTGACCATGCCACCAGGGATGGCCTCTTTGACCGAGGCGATGATGACGTCGCCCACCCCGGCGTATTTCCGTTTCGAGCCACCCAGAACCCGGATGCAGAGAAGCTCGCGGGCTCCGGAGTTGTCGGCCACGTTGAGGATCGTCTCCTGCTGGATCACGTCTTGACCCTCCTACCTTGAACCCTTGCGGGCTTTACCGGGCCTTCTCCAGGATCTCGACTACGCGCCAGCGCTTATCCTTGGAGAGAGGGCGGGTCTCCATCAGGCGCACCCGATCCCCCACTTTGGCCTCGTTGTTCTCGCTATGGGCCTTAAACTTGACTGTGCGCTTCACCGTGCGGCCGTAGAGGGGGTGGCGAACCAGATCCTCGACCGCCACCACGACGGTCTTCTCCATCTTGTCGCTCACCACGACCCCGACCCGCTCCTTGCGCTCGCCTCTTTCCGCCATCGCCCAATCCTCCTTGGCCCTCTTCAGGACCCGGCGTTGATCTTCAGTTCCCGCTCGCGCAGGATCGTCTTGCACCGGGCGATGTTCTTGCGCACCTCGGAGAGGCGCATCGGGTTGTCGAGCTGCCCGGTAGCCATCTGGAACCGCAAGTTGAAGAGTTCAGTCTTAAGGTCCTTGACCTTGTGCGTGATCTCCTCGGAGGTCAGATCACGGATCTCCTTACTCTTCATTGGCTTCACCACCCGCCTCGGTTCTTGCCACGAACTTGGCCTTCACCGGAAGCTTGTGCGCCGCCAGGCGCATCGCTTCCTTGGCCGCTTCCTCGGGCACACCCGCGATCTCGAACATCACGCGGCCCGGCTTGACCACCGCCACCCAGTACTCGGGGGCGCCCTTGCCCGAACCCATGCGGGTTTCAGCGGGCTTGGCGGTGACGGGCTTGTCGGGGAAAATCTTGATCCACACCTTGCCGCCGCGCTTGATATACCGGGTCATCGCGATACGGGCCGCCTCGATCTGCACGCTGGTGATCCAGCCCGCCTCCAAAGCCTGCAGCCCGAACTCGCCGTAAGTCACCTCGTTGCCCCGCGTGGCTTTGCCCTGCATGCGGCCACGCTGAACCTTGCGGAACTTGACGCGCTTGGGACTCAGCATGCCTTACTCGCCCCCCTCATGCTGGCCTGCCTCGCGCTCCCGAGCCCGCAGCTCGCGTTCCCGGTCACGCACCTTGGCCGGCCGATCGTCCCGGAAGTCCCGCTCGCTGCGGGGCCGCTGGTCCGCGGCGGCTGCGCCCGCCTTCCGGTGGAGCACCTCGCCCTTGTAGATCCACACCTTCACGCCGATCTTCCCGTAGGTCGTCGACGCCTCGGCGAACCCGTAGTCGATGTCGGCCCGCAGGGTGTGCAGCGGGATGGAACCTTCCGGGAACCACTCCGACCGGGCGATCTCCGCCCCGCCGAGGCGGCCCGCCACGGCGCACTTGATCCCCCGGGCGCCTAGGCGCATGGTCCGCTGAATCGCCTGCTTCATGGCCCGCCGGAACGAAATCCGGCGTTCGAGCTGGAAGGCGATGTTCTCAGCGACCAACTGGGCGTCCAGGTCGGGCTGCTTGATCTCGACGATGTTCACCGCGACCTGCTTGCCAGTGAGCGCCTCGAGCTGCGCCTTCACCTTATCGACTTCCTGGCCGCCCTTCCCGATCACCATGCCGGGCCGGGCGGTGTGGAGCGCCACCTTCAGGCGGTTGGCGGCCCGCTCGATCGAAACCTTCGAGAGGCCGGCGCCGAAGAAACGCTCCTTCAGGAACTTGCGGATCTTAAGATCCTCGTGGAGAAGGCTGGCGTACTCACGGTCGGCATACCAGCGAGCGTCCCAGTCTTTGATGATGCCGAGCCGGAGACCCAGCGGATGAGTCTTGTGCCCCACGCTTAACCCTCCTTCTTCTCCCTGAGCACCACGGTGACGTGGCTCATGCGCTTCCGGATCCTATCGGCCCGCCCCCGCGCCCGGGGCGACACCCGCTTGAGGGTGGGACCCTGGTCCACGAAGGCCTCAGCCACGTACAGCCCGGCCACGTTCATCGCGAAGTTGTGCTCTGCGTTGGCCGCCGCCGACTTGACCACCTTCTCGATGATGTCGGCGCCGGCGTTGGGGGTGTACCGGAGGATGTTCAGCGCCTCGCCCAGCTGCTTGCCCCGGATCAGGTCGATGACCTGGCGGCACTTGCGGGGGGAGATCCTGATGTACTTTGCGATGGCTCTTGCTTCCATCTCGCCACCCCCTACTTCAAGGCGGTGGACTTCTCGGTGTGCGAACCGTGTCCCCGGAAGGTCCGGGTCGGTGCGAACTCGCCGAGCTTGTGGCCCACCATCTCTTCGGTGATGTAAATGGGAACGTGCTTGCGCCCGTCGTGCACTGCGATCGTGTGTCCGACCAGTTCCGGATAGACCGTGGAACGGCGGGACCAGGTCTTGACGACGCGCTTCTCGCCCTTTTCGTTCATGGCCTGGGCCTTCTTGAGCAGGTGCTCGTCGATGAAGGGCCCCTTCTTGAGCGATCTGGCCACTTTCCTAGCCCTCCTTGCCGCCTACTTCTTCCGCCGGCGGACGATCAATTTGTCAGACGCCTTCCGCTTGCGAGTTCGGTAACCCAGGGTCGGCTTGCCCCACGGGGTCAGCGGACCAGCGTGACCGATGGGCGCCCGGGCCTCGCCACCGCCGTGCGGGTGGTCGATCGGGTTCATGACCACGCCTCGGACGGAGGGCCGCACGCCCTTCCACCGCGTCCGCCCCGCCTTGCCGTAGGAGACGTTCTCGTGCTCCACGTTGCCCACCTGGCCGATGGTGGCCCGGCAGGCCGTGGGGATGAGCCTCATCTCACCGGACGGCAGCCGCACGTGGCTGTACTCGCCTTCCTTCGCCATGAGCTGCGCGCCTGCTCCCGCCGAACGGACCAGTTGGGCGCCTTTGCCCGGCATCAGTTCCAGATTGTGGATCGTGGTGCCCACCGGGATGTTCCCCAGCTTCAGGCAGTTGCCCGGTTTGATGTCGGCAGTCTCGCCGGACATCACCGTGTCGCCCACGTTCAAGCCCAGCGGAGCGATGATGTACCGCTTCTCGCCGTCGGCATAGTGGAGAAGAGCGATCCGGGCAGACCGGTTCGGGTCGTACTCGATGGTGGCAACCTTCCCCGGAATCCCGTCCTTGTCGCGCTTGAAGTCGATGACCCGGTACATCCGCTTGTGCCCGCCGCCCTGATGGCGAGTGGTCACCCGGCCGTAGCTGTTCCGGCCGCCCCGGCCCCGGAGGGGCTCCAGCAGCGACCGCTCAGGCTTGTCGGTCGTCAATTCCTCGAAGGTGGGAACCGACATCGTCCGGCGACCCGGCGAGGTCGGCTTGAACTTCTTGACAGGCATCTTGGTCCCCCCTACCGTTAGCTCAGACGGGGCTTATACCCCTTCCAAGACTTCGATCCGGTCACCGGCCCGGAGCGTCACCACGGCCTTCTTGCGCGCCGCCGTCTTGCCGACGAACCGGCCCTGCCGCTTGGTCTTGCCAGGCACGTTCACCGTGTTGACCGCCACGACCTTAACCTTGAAAATCTCCTCGACTGCCGCCTTGATCTGAGTCTTGTTGGCCCCCGGCGCCACCTCGAAGGTGTACTGGTTGCCATCGCTCATGATCCCGGTGCTCTTCTCGGTGATGAGCGGCCGGCGAATGATGTCCCGCACGTCCATCAGCCCAATACCTCCTCCACCTTGGCGACCGCGTCCTTCGTGATGATCAGGCGATCGTGGGCGAGGACGTCGTACACGTTCAGCCCGTCGGCGGCTGCCGTCTTGACGCCCGGGATGTTCCGGGCGGCCAGTTCAACCGTCTGGTCGGGAGCCGAGGTGACGATGAGCGCCTGCTCAGCCTTGAGGGCGTCCAGGACGGACGCCATCTCCTTCGTCTTGGCTTCGGCCAGGGTCAGCTCGTCGAGCACCACGATCTCCTCTGCCTTCACCTTGGCCGAAAGCGCCGACTTCAGCGCCAGGCGACGCATCTTCTTGGGGAGCTTGTAAGCGTAGCTGCGCGGCGTGGGACCGAACACGGTGCCGCCGCCCGGCCACTGCGGAGCGCGGATCGAACCCTGCCGGGCGCGGCCCGTGCCCTTCTGGCGCCAAGGCTTCCGGCCGCCGCCGGAGACCTCACCGCGGGTCTTGGTGTCATGCGTGCCCGCCCGGCGGCTGGCCAGGTACGCGACCACGGCCTCGTGCAACAGGCCCTCGTTGGACTCCACTCCAAAGACCGCGTCGGAAAGAGCTAGCTCACCGACCTTCTGGCCTTTGACGTTAACCACTGATACGGTTGGCACTGCTTATACCTCCTTCCCCGGACTTCCGGCCTCAGGCCTTGGTGCTCTGCTTGATGAGCACCAACGCGCCGTTGGCGCCCGGGACGGCCCCGCGAACCAGGATCAGGTTCTGCTCTGCGTCGACCTTGACCACCTTCAGGTTCCTGACCGTGACCCGCTCGTGGCCCATCCGCCCCGGCATCCGCCGGTTCTTGAAAACCCGGGCCGGGTCGGTGGCGCCCAGGGAGCCCGTCCGCCGGTGGTACATCGAACCGTGGCTCATCGGACCCCGGTTGAACTTCCACCGCTTGATGACGCCGGCGAAGCCCTTGCCCCGGGAGGTGCCGACCACGTCGACCGCCTCGCCCGGCGCGAAGACATCCGCCGTCACCACAGTGCCGACTTCCTTGACCTCCTCGGGGGTGCACCGAATCTCCTTCACCCACCGGTGGGGCTTGAGGCCGACCTTGGCGAAATGCCCCTTCTCAGGCTTCGTGAGCCGCCGCTCCTTGGTCTCGCCGAACGCGAGCTGGATGGCGTCATATCCATCGGTCTTGACGGTCTTCGCCTGAACGACCGGGCAGGGCCCCGCCTCGATGACGGTGACCGGAATAGCCACGCCCTTCTCGTCAAAGACCTGGGTCATTCCGATTTTCTTGCCGAGAATCCCCTTCGGCATGGGGTTCCACCTCCTCGCACGCCCGCTGCCGCTAGCCGGGCTGCGATCTATTACAGCTTGATCTCGATGTCGACGCCCGCCGGCAAGTCCAGCCGCATCAGGGCGTCCACCGTCTTCGGGGTCGGCTCCAGGATGTCGATGAGCCGCTTGTGGGTCCGCATCTCGAACTGCTCCCGCGAGTCTTTGTCGACGTGGACCGACCGCAAAACAGTATAAACGTTCTTCTCCGTCGGCAGGGGAATCGGACCGGATACGCGCGCCCCCGTCCGCTTCGCCGTATCGACGATGCGCTCCGCGGACTGGTCGAGGATCTTGTGGTCGAATGCCTTCAAGCGGATCCGGATCTTCTGTGCCGTCGCCAAGGGGGTTCCCTCCTCGTCGCCCGAATTCTCGAAACGGGCAGTCTCCGCGGGAATTCCCTCAGGGCACTCCGCCCCGAGCAACCTCCCGCTTCATCGTTCCGCCGGATACCAGGGTGGTGGGGCCGGCTGGCCGGCCCCACCCTCCTTCAGGCCTTACGCGTAGATCTTGGTGACAACGCCCGCGCCCACGGTCCGGCCGCCTTCGCGGATGGCGAAGCGGAGGCCTTCCTCCATGGCGATGGGCACGATCAGCTCGATGTAGAACTTGGTGTTGTCGCCCGGCATCACCATCTCGACGCCCTCGGGCAGCTTGATCGTCCCGGTCACGTCGGTCGTCCGAAAGTAGAACTGCGGGCGGTAGCCGTTGAAGAACGGGGTATGCCGGCCGCCCTCGTCCTTGCTCAGGACGTAAACTTCGGCGTCGAACTTGGTGTGCGGGGTGATGGAGTTGGGCTTCGCCAGAACCTGGCCGCGCTCCACCTCGTTGCGGTCGATACCCCGGAGCAGGCAACCGATGTTGTCGCCGGCCTGCGCCTGGTCGAGCAGCTTCCGGAACATCTCGACGCCGGTCACGACGGTCTTCTTCGGCTCGGCGTGCAGACCCACGATCTGCGCCTCGTCACCGACCTTGACCGTACCGCGCTCCACACGACCGGTGGCCACGGTGCCGCGGCCGGTGATCGTGAAGACGTCCTCGACCGGCATCAGGAACGGCTTGTCGACGGCGCGCTCGGGAGTCGGGATGTACGAGTCGACGGCATCCATGAGCTTGAGGATGCCCTTGCACCACTCGCACTCGCCGCAGCCGCACTCCAGCGCCTTGAGGGCGGAGCCGGAGATGATGGGGATCTCGTCGCCCGGGAACTCGTACTTGCTGAGCAGCTCGCGGACTTCCATCTCGACGAGCTCCATGAGGTCCGGATCGTCGACCATGTCAGCCTTGTTGAGAAAGACGACCATGGCCGGCACGTTCACCTGGTGGGCGAGAAGCACGTGCTCACGGGTCTGGGGCATCGGGCCGTCAGCCGCGGAGACCACGAGGATCGCGCCGTCCATCTGGGCAGCGCCGGTGATCATGTTCTTGATGTAGTCGGCGTGACCCGGGCAGTCCACGTGCGCGTAGTGCCGCTTCTCGGTCTCGTACTCGACGTGGCAGGTGTTGGTCGTGATGCCACGGGCCTTCTCTTCCGGCGCCGAGTCGATCTCGTCGTACCGCATCGCCTTCGCGAAGCCCTTCTTGGCCAGCAACATGGTGATGGCCGCCGTCAGCGTGGTCTTACCGTGGTCGACGTGACCGATCGTCCCAATGTTTACGTGCGTCTTGGTCCTCTCAAACTTCGCCTTGGCCATTCTCGATAACCTCCCTTTGTTAACGCTCTTGCGCTGTTCAGCAGTCTTCTATGGTCAAACGCCCCGGTGGGACGTCAACTGCCGCTTCGTCCGGCGATCACGGCCTCGGCCACGTTCGCCGGGACCTCGTCGTAGTGCGCAAAGTGCATTGAATAGACCGCCCGGCCCTGGGTCATCGACCGCAGGTCGTTGACGTATCCGAACATCTCGGCCAGCGGCACCAGCGCCCGGATGATCTGCGCCCCGGACCGGGGCTCCATCCCGAGGATGTGGCCGCGCCGGCTGTTCAGGTTGCCGATGACATCCCCCATGAACTCATCGGGCGTCGTCACCTCGACCCGCATGATGGGTTCGAGGAGCACCGGTTTGGCCTTCCGGCTGACTTCCCTGAAGCCCATCGAAGCGGCAATCTTGAACGCCATCTCCGAGGAGTCGACCTCGTGATACGACCCGTCGACGATGGAGACCTTCACGTCGATGACCGGGTAGCCAGCCAAGACGCCATTGAGCATGGCCTCTTTGACGCCAGCTTCGACCGCCGGGATGTACTCCTTCGGCACGACGCCGCCAACGATCTTGTTCTCGAACAGGAAGCCCTCGCCCGGCTCCCGCGGCTCGACCTCGAGCACCACATGCCCGTATTGACCGCGGCCGCCGCTCTGGCGGACGAACTTGCCTTCGCCCTTGGCCGGAATGCGCAGGGTCTCGCGGTAGGCCACCTGCGGCCGGCCGACGTTCGCTTCGACCTTGAACTCCCTGAGCAGGCGGTCGACGATGATCTCCAGGTGGAGTTCGCCCATGCCCTTGATGATCGTCTGCCCGGTCTCCTCGTCGGTCGAAACCTTGAAGGTCGGGTCCTCTTCCGCAAGGCGCGCCAGGGAGATCCCCAACTTATCCTGGTCGGCTTTGGTCTTCGGCTCGATGGCGATGAAGATGACCGGTTCCGGAAACTCCATCGATTCGAGCACGATCGGATCCTTCTCGTCGCAGAGCGTGTCGCCGGTCCCGGTCTCCTTTAGGCCCACCGCCGCGGCGATGTCGCCCGCGTAGCACTCCTGGATGTCTTCCCGGTGGTTGGCGTGCATCTGCACGATCCGCCCGATCCGTTCCCGCTTACCCTTGGTCGAGTTGTAGATGTACGACCCCGCCTTGAGCACTCCCGAATAAACCCGGAAGTACGCCAGTTTCCCGACATACGGGTCGGCCACGATCTTGAAGGCGAGGGCGGCGAAGGGCTCCTGCTCCGAGGCCTCCCGGGTGATCTCCCGCTCGCTCTCCGGATGGACTCCGACCACCGGCGGCAGATCGAGCGGAGAAGGCAGGTAGTCGATGACCGCGTCGAGCAGGGGCTGAACGCCCTTGTTGCGGAAGGACGAACCGCACAGGACAGGGATGATCCTGCCGTCGAGGCACCCGGCGCGCAGCGCGGCCTTGATCTCATCCTCGCCGATGGGTTCGCCCTCCAGGAACTTGAGCATCAACTCCTCGTCGACTTCGGCCGCCGCCTCCAGCAGCGCCTCGCGGTACTTATGCACCTGGTCCTTCAACTCGTCGGGAATCTGGGTCTCTTCGCTCTCCGTGCCCAGGTCGTCGACGTAGATGATGGCCTTCTCACGGACGAGGTCGATGACGCCCCGGAAGGAGTCCTCCACGCCGATCGGCAGCTGCACCGGAACAGCGTTGGCGGAGAGCTTGGTGCGCATGTCCTCGACGCACCGGAAGAAGTCGGCGCCCACCCGGTCCATCTTGTTCACGTAGGCGATGCGAGGTACCCGGTAGCGCTCCGCCTGGCGCCAGACCGTCTCCGACTGGGGTTCGACGCAGCCGACCGCGCAGAAGACCGCGATCGCTCCGTCGAGGACGCGCAGAGACCGCTCAACTTCGACAGTAAAGTCCACGTGGCCGGGCGTATCGATGATGTTGACGCGATGACCCTTCCACTCGGCCGTGGTGGCTGCGGCAGTGATTGTGATGCCGCGCTCCTGTTCCTGGACCATCCAGTCCATCGTGGCCGTGCCATCATGGACCTCGCCGAGTTTATGCACCTTTCCGGTGTAGAACAAAATCCGCTCGGTCGTGGTGGTCTTACCGGCGTCGATGTGGGCCATGATCCCGATATTCCGGGTTCGCTCAAGGGGAAACTCTCGTGGCAACCGTTAGTACCTCGCTCTTGTTCCTAGTTGGGTCTGGAAACCGAAGCCTCGTCACTAGTACCGGTAGTGCGCGAACGCCTTGTTGGCCTCCGCCATCTTGTGCGTGTCTTCCCGCTTCTTGATGGCGCCGCCGAGATTGTTCGCCGCATCCATCAGTTCACCAGCGAGCTTCTCGACCATGGTCTTTTCCCCACGCTGCCGCGCGTACGAAACGAGCCAGCGGAGCGCCAGAGCGTTACGCCGCTTCGGCCGCACCTCGACCGGCACCTGGTAGGTGGCGCCGCCCACGCGCCGGGGCTTGACCTCGAGGATCGGCATGATGTTCTTGATCGCCTGCTCCACCACGGACATCGGCTCTTTGCCGGTCTTCTCCGCGATCAGGTCGAGCGCCCCGTAGAAGATCGACTCGGCCGTGCCTCGCTTGCCCGAGTACATCAGCTTGTTGATGATCTCCGTGGCCAGCGTGGAGTTGTAAACCGGATCAGGCGTGATCTCACGCACCGTGATGTGTCCCCGTCTGGGCATCGCTGTACCTCCTACTTCTTGGGCCGCTTGGCGCCGTACTTGGATCTTCCCTGACGCCGGTTGGCGACCCCGGCCGTATCGAGGGTACCCCGGATGATGTGATACCGCACGCCCGGAAGGTCCTTGACACGACCGCCACGGATAAGCACAACGGAGTGCTCCTGAAGGTTGTGCCCCTCCCCCGGAATGTAGGCCGTCACCTCAACCTGGTTGGTCAAACGCACACGTGCAACCTTGCGAAGGGCCGAATTCGGCTTCTTCGGCGTCGTGGTCTTGACCACCGTGCAGACACCGCGCTTCTGGGGAGCCCCCTCACCGTACTTGGAGTCGGCCTTCTTGGAGTTATACACCCAGCGCAGCGCCGGTGCCGTGCTCTTCTTGCTGACCTTCTCCCGTCCCTTGCGAATCAACTGGCTGATTGTTGGCATGACTTGCACCTCCCTCCAGAGAGCATCCTAATCGCTTTTCGTCAGGGCGACCGCCGCAGCTCCCACATCGATCCCGCAAGCCTTCCCGAGAGCCGCCATGCTTTCCGCCCGGATCACGTCGACCCCTTGTTCCTGGCACTTGGTCAGCAGTTCCCTGACCAGACGCTCTTCAGCGTCTTTGGCCACGTAAACCGTTCGGGCCTGGCCCCGCTCAACCACCTTGGTGGTTTGCTTTAGGCCAATCACTCGCTGCCTGGGGTTTCGCAAAGCCTCAAGGCTCATGCAGGCTCCTCCAGACGCACAGTCAGACGCACTTTTGTATTTTACCACCCGGCTCCAGGGGTGTCAAGCTTTCGGCCTGCATCCTAGGCTCGCTCGGTGGCTTCGGGCGCGACGCCTTCCCCCGCCTCCACCGCGGTGGCGTCGGTGCCCTTCATCACGTCTTCAGACCAGCCTTCCAGCTGCGCCTCGGCCGCGTCGGCGGACTCTTCGCCGTTCTCGTCGGCGGCCGGCGGCGTCTCCTCCCCCTCGACCCCCACCCGGAGGTTGCGGTAGCGCGACATGCCGGTGCCGGCCGGGATGAGCTTGCCGATGATCACGTTCTCCTTGAGGCCGAGCAGCGGGTCGAGCTTGCCCTTGATGGAGGCCTCCGTCAGCACCCTGGTGGTCTCCTGGAAGGACGCGGCCGACAGGAACGAGTCGGTGGCCAGCGAGGCCTTGGTGATGCCGAGGAGCACGGCTTTGCCCTCCGCCGGCTTGCCGCCTTCGGCCGTCACCCGAGCGTTCTCCTCCTCGAACTCGAAGACGTCGACCAGGCTCCCTGGCAGGAGCTCGGTGTCGCCCGCCACATCGACCTTGATCTTGCGCAGCATCTGCCGGACGATGACCTCGATGTGTTTGTCGTTGATGTCGACGCCCTGTGACCGGTAGACTTCCTGCACCTCTTTGGTCAGGTAGTTCTGGACATCGTGCACGCCCTTGATCCGGAGGATGTCGTGCGGGTTCAGCGGCCCCTCGGTCAACTGGTCGCCGGCCTCGACCGTCTGGCCCTCCCTCACCCGCAAGCGGGCGCCGGGCACCGCGTAAGAACGCTCCTCACCGTTGGGACTGGTGACGGTGATCCGCCGGATGCCCTTGACCTCGGCGATCTTGACAATGCCGCTGGTCTCGGAGATGAGGCCTTGGCCCTTCGGCCGGCGCGCCTCGAAGAGTTCCTCGACGCGGGGCAGACCCTGGGTGATGTCTTCACCAGCCACGCCGCCGGTGTGGAAGGTTCTCATCGTCAGCTGCGTGCCGGGCTCGCCGATGGACTGGGCGGCGATGATGCCGACCGCCTCGCCGACTTCCACGGTGCGGCCGGTCGCCAGGTTGCGCCCGTAGCACTTGATGCAAACACCGTAGCGCGAGCGGCAGGTCAGCACGGAGCGAATGTTCACTTTCTCGATACCGGCCCGCTCGATGGCGCCCGCCATCGCCTCGGTGATTTCCTCGTTCCGGCCCACGATGACCTCGCCGGTGCCGGGGTCGACCACGTCCTCCGCCGGATAGCGGCCCACCAGCCGGTCGCGCAGCGGCTCGATCACCTCGGCGCCTTCCTTGATCGCCTCGACCACGATCCCTTCGGTCGTGCCGCAGTCTTCCTCCCGGACGATGACGTCCTGCGACACGTCGACCAGGCGGCGGGTCAGGTAGCCGGAGTCGGCCGTCCGGAGGGCGGTGTCGGCCAGGCCCTTCCGGGTGCCGTGCGTGGAGGTGAAGTACTCCAACACAGTGAGGCCTTCGCGGAAGTTCGCCTTGATCGGAATCTCGATGATCCGCCCCGACGGGTCAGCCATGAGGCCCCGCATCCCGGCCAGCTGGGAGAGCTGCGAGACGTTGCCTCGGGCGCCCGAGATGGCCATCATGTAGACCGAGTTCAGGGGGTTGTTCTCCTTCAGGTTGTTCAGCATCGCGGCCGTGACATCTTCCTTGCACTGCGTCCAGATGTCGCAGATCCGGCGATACCGTTCCTCACCGGTGATCAGACCCCGGCGGTGCTGCTGCTCCACCATGGCGATCTGCTGTTCCGCCTGGTCGATGATCTCCCCTTTGTTTGGCGGGATGGCGATGTCGGTGACGCCGATCGTGGTGCCGGAGACCGTGGCGAAGCGGAAGCCCATCTTCTTGATGGCGTCGAGCAGCTCGGCGGTGCGGGCGTTGCCGTAAGCCCGGTAGACCTTGTCGACGATGCGCCCGAGTTCCTTGCGGTCGACCAGCCGGGCGACGAAGTCGAGGCCTTCCGGCCGCTTGTTCTTATCGTCCGGGTCACGGGAGAGCACTTCGTTCACCGCGTGGCTGAAGATGATCTGCCCCACGGTGGCCTCACGGCGCACTTCGCTCAGCCCGTACTTGACCTTGGCGTGCAGATCGACCGCGCCCTCGTTGTAGGCCATCTCGACCTCGTTGTAGTCGCGGAAGATCTTCCCCTCGCCCCGGGCGCCCGCCACTTCCATGGTCAGGTAGTAGCACCCGATGACCATGTCCTGGGTGGGAGTCGCAATCGGCCGGCCGTGCGCCGGCGAGAGGATGTTGTAGGCCGAGAGCATCAGCAGCCGTGCTTCAGCCTGCGCTTCCGCGGAGAGCGGCACGTGGACGGCCATCTGGTCCCCGTCGAAGTCGGCGTTGTACGCCGAGCAGACGAGCGGGTGGATCTTGATCGCCCGGCCCTCGACCAGCTTCGGCTCGAAGGCCTGGATACCCAGGCGGTGGAGCGTCGGGGCCCGGTTGAGGAGCACCGGATGCTCGGCGATGACCTCCTCGAGGACGTCCCAGACCTCGTTCTTCACCCGCTCGATCATCCGCTTCGCCGACTTGATGTTGTGGGCGAACCCGCGATCGACGAGCTTCTTCATGACGAACGGCTTGAAGAGTTCGAGGGCCATCTCCTTCGGCAGCCCGCACTGGTGGAGCCGCAGGTCGGGACCGACCACGATGACTGACCGGCCCGAGTAGTCGACGCGCTTGCCGAGCAGGTTCTGGCGGAACCGCCCCTGCTTGCCCTTGAGCATGTCGGAGAGCGACTTGAGCGGGCGGTTGCCGGGTCCGGTCACGGGACGGCCGCGCCGCCCGTTGTCGATCAGCGCGTCGACGGCCTCCTGCAACATCCGCTTCTCGTTGCGCACGATGATGTCGGGCGCGCCGAGTTCGAGCAGCCGCTTCAGCCGGTTGTTGCGGTTGATCACGCGCCGGTAAAGGTCATTGAGGTCGGAGGTGGCGAACCGGCCACCGTCGAGCTGCACCATCGGGCGGAGCTCCGGCGGGATGACCGGGATCACTTCCATAATCATCCATTCGGGACGATTCCCCGACTTCCGGAACGCGTCGACGACCTCCAACCGCCGGATGGCTCGCACGCGCCGCTGGCCACTCGTTTCTTTGATCTCCTGGCGCAACTGTTTGGCCAGCTTCTCCAGGTCGATCTCCTCGAGCAGCTTCTTGAGCGCCTCGGCGCCCATGCCGGCCTTGAAGGCCTGGCCGTACTTCTCCCGCGCTTCCCGGTACTCGGCCTCGTTGAGCAGGCGGTACTTCTCCAGCCCGGTGTCGCCCGGGTCGGTTACGATGTACGAAGCGAAGTAGAGCACCTTCTCGAGGGTGCGCGGGGAAAGGTCGAGCAGGAGGCCCATGCGGCTCGGGATGCCCTTGAAGTACCAGATGTGGGAAACCGGCGCCGCCAGCTCGATGTGGCCGAGCCGCTCCCGGCGCACCTTCGCCCGGGTCACCTCGACGCCGCAACGGTCGCAGATGATGCCCTTGTAGCGCACGCGCTTGTACTTGCCGCAGTGGCATTCCCAGTCCCGCGTCGGGCCGAAGATGCGCTCGCAGAACAGGCCATCCCGCTCAGGCTTGAGGGTCCGGTAGTTGATCGTCTCGGGCTTCTTGACTTCACCAGAAGACCAGGCCCGGATCTGCTCGGGCGAGGCCAATCCGATCTTGATGCGATCGAAGTTATTGACGTCCAACAACGATGCTTCCCCCTTCGGCGATCAGGTTACTCCTCGTCCTCGTCGTCTTCGTCAAGGGTGGCCTCATCGCCAAACCCATCCGGGAGACCACTCTCCGGCAGGTCGCCCTCGAATTCTTCCGGCAGGGCACCCAGATCCGGCCCGTCGAAGTCCTCAGGGAGTTCGTCCCCTGCGCCGGCTTCGACGTCCGCCTCACCGGCGTCCTCCTCACCGAAATCCTCCTCGTCCTCCAGCGCCGGTCCGGCCGCCGGGCGGAACCGCTCCGGCATCTCCGAGTCGTCTTCGCGGCCCTGGATGTCGATGCCCAGCTCCCGGGCCATCTCGGAGACGTCTTCTTCCTCTTCCTTGATCTCGATCTCCCGCATCTCCTCGGAGAGGACGCGGATGTCGAGCCCCAGGCTCTGCATCTCCTTGATCAGCACCTTGAAGGCCTCCGGCGCGCCGGGTTCGGGGATATTCTCGCCCTTCACGATCGCCTCGTAGGTCTTCACGCGGCCGACCACGTCGTCAGACTTGACCGTGAGCAGCTCTTGCAGGGTGTACGAGGCGCCGTACGCCTCAAGCGCCCAGACTTCCATCTCGCCGAACCGCTGGCCGCCGAACTGCGCCTTGCCGCCCAGGGGTTGCTGGGTGACGAGCGAGTATGGGCCGGTCGACCGGGCGTGAATCTTGTCGTCGACCAAGTGGGCCAGCTTGAGCATGTAGATCATGCCGACCGTGATGTCACGATCGAACGGCACGCCGCTCCGCCCGTCCCGCAGGTGGGTCTTGCCTTCCGCCGGCACACCCGCCTTGGCCATCAGGTCAAGCACCTCGGCCTCGGTCGCACCGTCGAAGACCGGAGTGGCCACATGCCAGCCCATGAGCTTCGCCGCGTACCCGAGGTGGGTCTCCAGCACCTGCCCGATGTTCATTCGGGACGGGACGCCGAGCGGGTTCAGCACGATCTCCACCGGAGTGCCATCGGGCAGGAACGGCATATCCTCCTCCGGCAGGATGCGGGAGATGACACCCTTGTTCCCGTGGCGGCCGGCCATCTTGTCGCCTTCGGAGATCTTCCGCTTCTGGGCGACGTACACCCGGACCAGCTTGTTGACGCCCGGGGTCAGTTCGTCGCCGTTTTCCCGGGTGAAGACCTTCACGTCGACGACCTTGCCGCCTTCGCCGTGGGGCACCCGGAGCGAAGTGTCGCGCACCTCCCGGGCCTTCTCGCCGAAGATCGCCCGGAGGAGCCGTTCCTCCGCCGTCAGCTCGGTCTCGCCCTTCGGCGTGACCTTGCCGACCAGGATGTCGCCGGGCTGCACCTCAGCCCCGATCCGCACGATTCCCCGGTCGTCGAGGTCCTTGAGGACATCTTCGCCCACGTTGGGGATGTCCCGGGTGATCTCCTCGGCGCCCAGCTTGGTGTCGCGGGCTTCGCACTCGTATTCCTCGATGTGGATCGAGGTGAAGACATCCTCCTTGACCAGCTTCTCAGAGAGGAGGATGGCGTCTTCGTAGTTGTAGCCCTCCCACGGCATGAAGGCGACCAGGACGTTCCGGCCGAGCGCCAGCTCGCCGTTGTCGGTCGAGGGCCCATCGGCGATGACCTGGCCGGCCTTGACCTTGTCGCCCTTGCGCACCACCGGCTTCTGGTTGATGCACGTGCCCTGATTGGAGCGCTGGAACTTGAGCAGCCGGTAGGTGGAGAACCCATTCTTGTGCTTGATGACGACCTCGTCGGCGGTCACCTTGTGCACGGTCCCCTCTTCCTTGGCGACGACCACCACGCCTGAGTCAACCGCCGCCTTGTACTCCATCCCGGTGCCGACCAGCGGCGCCTGCGTGCGGAGCAGAGGCACCGCCTGGCGCTGCATGTTGGAGCCCATCAGCGCCCGGCTGGCGTCGTCGTTCTCCAGGAACGGGATGAGGGCGGTGGCGATGGAGAAGACCTGCTTCGGGGAGACGTCGACGTAGTCGATCTGCTCGCCCGGTACGATCAGGATCTCTTCCTTGAAGCGGGCGGTCACCCGGGGGTGCACGAAGCGGCGCGTCTCCGGATCGACCGGCTCGTTGGCCTGCGCCACGATGTAGCGGTCTTCTTCATCGGCCGTCAGGTAGTGGACCTCATCGGTGACCCGCCCGTCGACGACCTTCCGGTACGGCGTCTCGATGAACCCGTACTCGTTGATGCGGGCATAGGTGCACAGCGAACCGATCAGACCGATGTTCGGGCCTTCAGGCGTCTCGATGGGGCACATGCGCCCGTAGTGGGAGTGGTGCACATCGCGGACTTCGAACCCGGCCCGTTCCCGGGAGAGACCGCCCGGACCCAGCGCCGAAAGACGACGCTTGTGCGTCAGCTCCGCCAGCGGGTTCGTCTGATCCATGAACTGCGACAGCTGCGAAGACCCGAAGAACTCCTTGATTGCCGCCACCACCGGCCGGATGTTGATCAGGGCCTGCGGCGTGATGATCTCGACGTCCTGGATGGTCATGCGTTCCCTGACCACCCGCTCCATCCTGGCGAGGCCGATGCGGAATTGGTTCTGCAGCAGTTCGCCGACGGACTTGAGGCGCCGGTTGCCCAGGTGGTCGATGTCGTCCACGTGGCCCACGCCGCCGATCAGACCGCAGAGGTAGGAGACCGTGGCGACCACGTCCTCCAGGTTCAGCACCTTGACCTCCATGGAGGGCTGCGCATCTCCGACCACGTTGCCCATGACCTTGACCGGTTGCTCGTCGCGCCCCAAGACCCACACTTCGGCCAGCCCTGCCCGTTCCAGGCGCTCGGCCAGCTTGCGGTCGAGCTTCGTGCCAGCCTCCAGCGTGAACTCGGATAGAATCTCGCCGGTCTCCCGGTCGATCTCGCGGCCGGTTACGTCCTTGGCGAGGGTCGCGCCGATGATCCGCTCGGAGAGCCTGAGCTTCTTGTTGATCTTGTAACGGCCCACGTTGGCCAGGTCGTACCGCTTGGGATCGAAGAAGAGCGTGTCGAAGAGAGCGCGGGCGCTCTCGACCGTCGGCGGTTCGCCGGGCCGGAGCCGCTTGTAGATCTCGACCAGCGCCTCCTCGGTGGTCTCCGAGTTGTCCCGCTCCAGCGTGGACAGGATAGCCCCGGATTCCCCGAAGAGTTCGGCGATGCGCGGCGTCTCGGAAACGCCCATCGCCCGGACCAGGATGGTGGCCGGGATCTTGCGCGTCCGGTCGACCCGCACGTAGAGGGCGTCGTTGACGTCGGTCTCGAACTCGAGCCAGGCGCCCCGGTTGGGAATGATGCTCGACGTGTACAGCGACTTGCCCGAGGCGTCGACCTCGCGGCCGAAATAGACGCCCGGCGACCGCACCAGCTGGGAGACGATGACGCGCTCCGCCCCGTTGATGATGAAGGTGCCCTTGTCGGTCATGAGCGGAAAGTCTCCCATGAAGACCTCCTGCTCCTTGACCTCACCCGTCTCCTTGTTGATGAGGCGGACCTTCACCCGCAAGGGAGCCGCGAAGGTGGCATCGCGGTCTTTGCACTCGTCGATGGAGTACTTCGGCTCCCCGAGACTGTAGTCGATAAACTCAAGCACCAGGTTGTCGGTAAAGTCCTTGATGGGGGAGATGTCGCGGAAGACCTCCATCAGTCCCTCTTTGAGGAACCATTCGTAGGACTTCTGCTGGATCTCGATGAGGTTCGGCATCTCCATGATCTCTTCGATCTTGGAGAAAGTCAGCCGCTCCCTGGTCCCGAACATCCGCGGTTTTGCCACGCATTCCACCCCTTAAACGCCGACTTTTCCCACAACGCCAGCTGGTGTAATACTTTCTAGGAAATGCGGAAAAGCAAGGCCTGGGACGCCTCGCTGAAATCTCCCGCGCAGCAATGATCATTCAATGGTGGACACCTAGCCTATTATCGCCCTTCCGGTAGGCGCTATGCCTTATCCTTCCGTTCCAACAGTACTGGCATTTTAATATAGTATCATGGCCTAACACGTTCGTCAACCAAGCATTGCCTCCGCTGGGTCGACTCAGAGTGGACGACGCTCCTCCTTGCGCACCCGGCGCTCGTCCTGCGTCCGGGGCCGGACGCTTGAGCAAGCCGAGGACGGGCTCTCGGGCGCCGGGCTCTGGAAAGGCGGGGCACCCGGAGCGACGTACGCCCCGGGTGCCCCGCACCGCCCTGGGGATACTTACTTGATCTCGACCTCGGCGCCCGCCTCGACCAGCTTCGCCTTGATCTCTTCCGCCTGATCCCTGGAGACGCCCTCCTTGATCGGCTTCGGAGCCGCATCGACGAGGTCCTTGGCTTCCTTCAGGCCCAGACCGGTGATCTCCTTGACCACCTTGATGACGCCCACTTTGCCCTGGCCCGCGTTGGTGAGGACCACATCGAACGTCGTCTTCTCAGCTTCGGCCGCCGGAGCCGCCGCCGCCGCCGGAGCCGCGGCAACCGCCGCCACCGGAGCCGCCGCGGAGACGCCGAACTCCTCTTCGAACGCCTTGACCAGTTCAGCCAGTTCGAGGACGGTCATGCCCTTGATCATCTCAAGAATCTCAGCTTGCTTGCTCACACCATTTACCTCCCTCAATATTCGCAATCGTTCGGAACCCAACAGTGATCAGGCACCCTTCTCCAGCTTGGAGCGGTAGGCCTCGAGCGCGTAGACGAAGCTGCTGATCGGGGCGGCCAGCACCCGGGCCATCGCCGCGACCGGCGCCTGGAAGGTGCCGGCGACCTGAGCGAGGAGCACTTCGCGCGACGGGAGGTCGGCGAGCGCCTTAACGTCGTCTGCGTCGATCACCCGGCCAGTCAGCACGCCGCCCTTGATCGTCAGCTCCTTGTTCTCGCGAGCGAACGCCGAGAGAACCTTGGCTGCGGAAACAGGGTCGGCGAAGCTGAACGCCAGCGCCGTCGGACCGGCGAGATAACGGTCGAGGTCGGCGATGTTCAACTCACGCGCGGCACGGCTGGTGAGCGTATTCTTGATGACCTTGTACTCGACTCCCGCCTGCCGCAGCCGCCGCCGCAGTTCGGTCGCCTTCTTCACGGTCAAGCCGCGAAAGTCGGTGAGCACCACGGACTGCGCCCCACTGAGCTTTTCCCGCAGCTCGGAAACGGTTGCTTCCTTTTCCGGACGAGCCATTCTCACACCTCCTTCTGTAAGTACTCAAGTTCACGAAGAGAAAGGGCCCCGCACCAGGCGAGGCCCAAAACACTACCCGAACCGCTCCGTCAAGGAGGGGCGACGGTCGCTTTGGCCTCGGCAGGCCGGCGGTGGGCCGCTTAGATCCCCGGAGGGATACCTGCTGTCTCAGGCGCGACTGGCGTATTCGACTGTGGCCTGTTTCCCCTCGCTTACCTCCCGGTTCGCGCCGGCAGTTACTGCTCGACGCTGGCGGACTGCACATCGGCCGGGCTCACTTTGACGCCCGGACCCATCGTGGCGGCCAGCGCGATCCGCTTCAAGTAGGTTCCCTTGGCCGCCGCCGGCTTCGCCTTGATGATTGCGCCCATCAGGGTGCGGAAGTTGCCGGCCAGTTTGTCGGCATCGAACGACGCTTTGCCGATGGGCACGTGGATGATGCCGGCCTTGTCGACACGATACTCCACTTTACCGGCCTTGATATCCTTGATCGCCTTCGCGACCTCCATCGTGACCGTGCCGGTCTTGGGGTTCGGCATCAGGCCCCGGGGGCCGAGAATACGACCAAGCTTACCGACGACGCCCATCATGTCAGGAGTCGCCACGGCCACGTCGAAATCGGTCCAGCCGCCGGTGATCTTCTCGGCGAGGTCTTCGGCGCCGACGAAATCGGCTCCGCTCTCCTCGGCCTCCTTCGCCTTCTCGCCCTTGGCGAACACCGCCACCCGGACCGTCTTGCCGGTGCCGAACGGCAGCACCACGGTGCCGCGGACCTGCTGGTCGGCGTGGCGCGGGTCGACGCCCAACCGGATGTGGGCTTCCACGGTTTCGTCGAACTTGGCTTTGGCGGTCTGCTTGACGAGTTCCACCGCTTCGGCGACCGGATACTGCTTATCGGGATCGATCAGTTTCGCGGCCTCAGCATACTTCTTACCGGCCATCTAGTTGCCTCCTCGTGGTGCGAGCGGGCCACGCAGGCCCTCCCACTTTATTGGTTCGGCTGCCCTCGCAGCCGGAAACGACAGGTCAGTCTTCGACCACAATCCCCATCGAGCGGGCGGTGCCGGCGATCATCCGGGCCGCCGCATCGACATCTGCCGCGTTCAGGTCAGGCATCTTCAGTTGAGCGATCTCGCGCACCTTGGCCCAGGAAACCTTGGCCACCTTATCCTTCTGCGGCACGCCCGAACCCTTCTCGATGCCTGCAGCCTTGAGCAGGAGCACCGCCGCGGGAGGCGTCTTCGTTACGAAGCTGAACGAACGATCCTCGTAGACCGTGATCTCGACCGGGATGATCATCCCCGGCTGATCTTTGGTCCGCTCGTTGAAATCCTTGCAAAACTGCATGATGTTGACGCCATGCTGGCCGAGGGCCGGTCCGACCGGGGGGGCCGGGGTGGCCTTGCCCGCCGGGCACTGCAATTTGACGATCGCTGTTACTCTCTTGGCCACTGCTGCTTCCTCCTAAATCTTTTCGACCTGGCCGTAGTCCAGTTCGATCGGAGTCTCCCGCCCGAACATGGAGACCAGGACCTTGAGCTTGCCCCGGTCAGGCATGACCTCTTCCACGACGCCGGCGAAGTTCTCGAAAGGACCCGAGATAACCTTGACGGCCGAACCCACCGGGTACTCGATCCGCGGCGTAGGCGCATCCACGCCCATCTGCCGCAGGATGATCCGCACTTCCCGCTCGTCCAGCGGAACCGGCTTGGAGCCGGAAGCCACAAAGCCGGTAACACCAGGGGTGTTGCGGACAACATACCACGACTCGTCGGTGAGAATCATCTCAACCATCACGTAGCCGGGGTAAATCTTCCGCTTGGTGATCTTCTTCTTGCCGTCCTTGATCTCGACCTCGTCTTCCATCGGGACGACCACGCGGAAGATGTGATCCTCCATATTCATGGACGCCACCCGGCGCTCGAGGTTGGCTTTGACCTTGTTCTCGTACCCCGAGTAGGTGTGGATCACGTACCACTTCCGGCGTTCGTCGTGGACAGTCTCCTCGAGCTGGACCTCGCCGCCGGGGATGATCTCAGTGGTGTTGTCCTTAACCACGGCCCAAAGCCCTCATGAGCAACTTCATCCCGCCGGAGAAGAACACGTCGATGATGAAGATGAAGAAGGCCACGACCACCACCGTGACGATAGTCACGTTGGTGAAGGCGATGAGCTCCTTGCGGTTGGGCCATTGCACCTTCCGCATCTCCGCTCGCACTTCCCGGAGGTACTTGGCGAGTTTGTTATCCTGGGCGGGAGCCTTTGCCGTCGGGACTGCCATCAACCGTCACCTTTCTTCGCCGCGCCTTCTTAGGTAAGAGCATTCACCCCGGCGGGGTCCCTATTCGTCAGCGGGTTTCCTTATGAAGGGTGTGGGCCTTGCAGGTCTTGCAGTACTTTTGGAGTTCGATCCGATCGGGGTCGTTCTTCTTGTTCTTCATCGTGCGGTAGTTGCGGTTCTTGCACTGCTCGCAGGCGAGCGTCACGCCGACGCGCATCGGGCCATACCTCCTGTCTTGTCCCTGCTCGGTCCGCTACGCCCGGCAGCGTGGGCAGGGTCAGGCACTTTTACAATTTACCACACCTTGAGAGGGCTGTCAATAAAGAGCCCCCGCCGGATGGCGGGGGAACAAAACTTGGAGCCCACAGCCAGAATCGAACTGGCGACCTCATCCTTACCATGGATGCGCTCTACCTACTGAGCTATGTGGGCCGGCGACGCATTTCATTATACCAGAATGCCTGCTCCTGTCAACTGCCGGGATTTCACAGAAACGGGCGCCAAGGAAGCCAGTTGCTCAGTCGCGCGAAGAGATCGAAAAAGACCAGGACGCCCATCAGGATGAGCAGCCACCCCGAGAAGCGCCGGACCGCCTCGCTCCGGGAGAGCAGCCAGGGGAGCCTTCTCCGAAACCACTCCAGACCGGCGGCAGCGATGACAAACGGCGCCGCCAAGCCGAAGGAATACGCCAGGAGCAGCAGTACGCCTCCCTGGAAGGTGTGCTGGGCGCCGGCGAGCGCCAGGATGCCGCCGAGCACCGGTCCGACGCACGGCTGCCAACCGGCGCTGAAGGCCACCCCCAGGAGAAACGAGCGCCAACCCGCTCTTCGGCCGGCCTTCGGCGCAGCGGCGAAGAGCATCCGGCCGCGTTCCATGAACGAAAACCGGAGGATTCCGGCTAGGTGCAGCCCGAAAACCGCCAAGATAACCCCGGCGAGACGGCGGAGGAGCGCCCTGTTGAAGAGCAGGATTTGCCCGATCAGGCTCGCCGACGCCCCCAAGGCGACAAAGACCGCCGTGAAACCCAAGGTGAAGAGGATGGACTGCGCCACAAGATGCCGGCGGCCTTTCTCCCCCTGCCCGGCCAGATAGGCCAGATACACGGGGACCATCGGCAAGCAGCAGGGAGCCAGGAAAGAGAGGACGCCGGCCGTGAAGGCGCCCAGCAGGGAGAGCCCGCCGGCGAGCCCGTTCACTTGAGCAGATCCTGCAGGCGGGTCCTGAGCCCAGGCCCGTCGAGCGCGCCGACCACTTTGTCCTTGATGACGCCGTCGGCGTCGATGAAGAAGCTGGTGGGATAACCCTGAATCAGGTAGCGTTGCGCCGTCCGGCCGCTCATGTCGAGCACGACGGGCAGGCCCGGGATGCTTCGCGTGGCGAACTTGCGGACAACCTCAGGGGCCTCGCCGACGTCGACGAGCAGGAACACCACCTTGCCCTTGGTCCGCCCGCCCACTTCCCGGTAGGCCCTGGCGATGTCGGGCATCTCCTGACGGCAGTACTGGCACCAGGTGGCCCAGAAGTTCAGGTAGACCGGCAGGCCCCGCAAGTCGGAGAGCGCCACCCGTTTCCCCGAGAAATCGACCACTTCAAGTTCGGGAGCCTGGTATCCCTCGAACGGCCGGGCTTCAGCGGGGGCGGCGGCGGTCACCGTGTCAGAGGTCGGACCCTCCCCCTGGCGGGTGGCCTGCCAGTGTCCGAGGGCGATGAGCCCGAGCGCGGCCAGGCCAACAACGAACGTGAGCCTCCACCGTCGCGACATAACGAGTCCCCCCTGTGCCCTTGGTCGAAACACCCGGAATTTCGTCCGCGCCGGACCTTATTCCTTCGTTGACACGGCTCGCATATGCGGGACGACCGTCCCACAGTCTCAACCTCAGCCAAAGCTGAAGCCCCAGCCGCCCGTGCCGCACGAAGGCTGCTTGGCGTCGACCGTCAGGTTCAGTATATGGTGAGAACGGCAGGCGGGGCAGACAAGGAGCTTGGCCGGTTTCTCTCCCGACTGCTCCGCGCTTGCCTCGAACTGCTGCCCACAGGAGAGGCAGAGGCAACTGTCGTGCCGCCCGCTTTCGGTATGCTCCTGCGCCAACCTCGCAGCACCCCTCTCTTCACTTCCTTAATTATCACTGTACGCCATCTTCGCCGTTTCTGTCAATCAGAAGAGTCAAGGGTTCGGCCGAAATGAAAAAGCCGTGCCCTAGGCACGGCCAAACTGGCTTGGTTGCGGGGGCAGGATTTGAACCTGCGACCTCCGGGTTATGAGCCCGACGAGCTGCCAGCTGCTCCACCCCGCGGTATTGTGGAGCGGGTGAAGGGAGTCGAACCCTCGTAATCAGCTTGGAAGGCTGACACTCTACCGTTGAGTTACACCCGCGCTCAAGAGAGCAACGTTTATTGTACCAGATTCCCTGCCCCCGGTCAACCGGGAACCGGCCAAACAAATGCCCCGCCGCCGGAGCGCCGGGGTGTGAAGACTTGCTTGGAGCCGGCGATGGGACTTGAACCCGCAACCTGCTGATTACAAATCAGCTGCTCTGCCAGTTGAGCTACGCCGGCCCACCCTTCGGGCGAGGTAAGTATATCACCGCCCGGAAGAGGGCGTCAACCGGCGCCCCATCCGGCCGGGAGGCGTTTCCTAGCCGCGCGCCTCCTGACCGTTCCGCTTCTCGAGGTACCGCTCGAGCTTGCGCTTGACCCGCTGGAGGGCGTTGTCGATCGACTTGACGTGCCGGCGCAGATCCTCGGCGATCTCCTGATATGACTTCCCTTCCAGGTAAGACATGAGCACCTGCCACTCCAGGTCGGACAGGAACTCGCCCATCTTCGACTCGATGTCGACGAAGTTCTCCCGGTTGATGATCAGCTCCTCGGGGTCGGTCACGCGGACCCCTGAGAGGATGTCGAGCAGCGTCCGGTCGGACTCCTCGTCGTAGATCGGCTTATTCAGCGAAACGTAGGAGTTGAGCGGCATGTGCTTCTGGCGCGTCGCCGTCTTGATGGCGGTGATGATCTGCCGCGTGATGCACAGCTCCGCGAAGGCGCGGAAGCTGGCGAGTTTGTCTGGGCGAAAGTCGCGGATCGCCTTGTAGAGGCCGATCATCCCTTCCTGGATGATGTCCTCCCGGTCGGCGCCGATGAGGAAGTAAGAGCGCGCCTTGGCCCGCACGAAATTCTTGTACTTGTTGATCAGGAATTCCAGGGCGAGGTCGTCGTTGTTACGAGCATGTTCGACGATCTCCTCGTCGGCCATGGTCTCGTAATCCCGGTACAGACGCTTGATGGCCTGCGATGCTCCCACCGTATCTCCTCCCCCTACTCGATCCGGTGATGGGCCAAACAGCCACCGGCGCCGCTCCTATCCCTGAGGAACGACCGGCCGGCCCTGCCTACTTGACTGCTTGAGCGATGGGAAAACGGATGAACTGCTGGTGCAAAGATGGAGGCTCTTCATCAAGCTGGAAGCACGCAGCGGACCCCATCCCGTCGGCTTCAGCGCCCCCGCCCGAAACCAGCCTCATTATACAATACCGGTGTGGACAAGTCAACGTCGCGAGGGGCTTCCGGACGGCTGGGCGAGGCAGGTCGCCCAGGCGTAGCTGGACTTTTGTCCGCCGGCGGCGTCCCGGTCGCCGGCGGGCCCACCTTTACCCGGCGCGGGCGTGGCGGGTAAAGATCCGTGGAGATCACCTCGCTCGCCACCTGCGTTCCCTGCCGCAGGTAGAGCCGGAAGACTTTGACCCGGTAGCCAAGCCGGGCCTCCTCCACCACTTGGCGCACACCGGTCGCCAGCGCCGGATCGACCTCCACCACCTCCGGCCCCGGTTCGAGTGGCTCGAGCGGTCCGGTTTCGATCCTGACCTCCGGGAACTCGTCCTCCTGGCCGCAGAGCGCGATGCTCAGGGTATCCCGGCCCACCGCCGTGGCGATCACCACCGGCGCCGTCCGGGTGTTGCGGATCTTGAGGTCGATGAGGCCGAAGTACACGGTGGCATCCCGGCCCGGAGGCACGTACCCGAGGGGCTGGGAGTGAGCCGAGCGCTCCGGAATCTCCAGGCCGGCGAGCAGCGCCGCATTATACAACGTCGAAGAAACCTGGCATGTTCCGCCGCCGATCCCCAAGACGTACTTCTCCCGGACGATTTCGGGCGCGGAACGGTAACCCCGCTCCACCGTGCGGGGTCCGACGGTGCGGTTGAAGGACCAGACCTCGCCCGGGCGGATAAGGGCGCCGTCGAGCGCGGTGGCGGCGAGCGCGATGTTGTGGACCCGGTTCTGGTCGGAGGGATCGAAGCGCGTCTGGTAGCGGGCCAGCACCCGCCGGATTCCCGCCTTGCGCAGCTCGGCCAGGGAGACCGAGGGGCGCACGCTCCGCACCGCCACCTCGACCTGCCGCTCCCCCGGGGCTACCAGCGCCGCCAGCACCCGCCGGAGCGATTCGGGCACCACCACTTCCTGGCCGTCGGCGCCAGCGCTCAGCCGGCCGGTGGCCGGATCGAACCTCGCGTTGAGCGCAGGCCGGGCGGCCTCGGCCGCGAGTCCGACCAAGAGCGGCCGCAAACCCTGGTTGACGTTGCGAAAGACGGGGGCGACCCGGGCGCCGCGGGTGAGAAGCCGCACCCAGGTGCGCCACCGGCCGGGCAGGCTGCCGCGACGTCCGAGCCGGTAGGCCTGCTCGACGGTGGCGGCGACGTCAACTCGCAGGCCTAGCTGACGGGCGGTCACGGTGACCCGGCGGCCGGGGGCGACCACCTCCAAAGGGCGCTGGATCACTCCGGCTTCGTAAGAACGCACCACCGCAGCGGCCTCGGCGCGGGTGAGGCCACCGAGCGGGCGGCCGGCCAACGTCACCCGGGGAAAGACGCGCCCGCCCCCGGAGGCCAGGAAGACGGCGAGGCCCCCGGCTGCCCCCAGAGCCGCCGCGCCGGCAGCCGCAAGGAGAACCAGGGACCACTTGACAAGTCGGCGTGTTCGCAGGCGCATCGCACGACCCTCCTCGCGGGAGGGTCGCCTGCCCGGTCAGTGCGCCGCGCCCCTCTGCCGCGTGACCTCGTATAGCAGAATCGCGGCTGCCACGCCAGCGTTGAGCGAGTTGACGTGCCCCCTCATCGGCAGCCGGACCAGGAAGTCGCACTTCTCCTTCGACAGGCGGCTCAGGCCCTTGCCCTCCCCGCCGATCACCACCGCCAGCGGCCCGCTGAGGCGGGCGGCGGTGTACAGTTCCTCGGCGTCCTGGTCAGCCCCGACGACCCAGAGGCCAGCCTTCTTGAGTTGCTCGAGCGCCTCGGCAAGGTTGCTCACGCGGGCCACCGGAACGTACTCCACCGCGCCGGCCGAAGTCTTCGCGACCGTGGTGGTGAGACCGACGGTGCGGTGCTTCGTGATGACCACGCCGTGGGCCCCCACCGCATCCGCCGTCCGCAGGATGGAACCCAGGTTATGCGGGTCCTCAAGGGAATCGAGCACCACGACCAGCGGTTCCTCGCCCTTGGCCTTCGCCGCCGCCAGCACGTCTTCGAGTTCGACGTACTCCTTGGCTGCGGCGAACGCCGCAATGCCCTGGTGTCCCGGTCCGGCCACCTGATCGAGGCGTTCCCGGTCCACTTCCTGGACCGGTATCCCAAGATCCCGCGCCATCGCCACCAAGGTCGGGATGGTTCCACTGCGCCCGCCCCGGGCCACCAGGATGCGGGTCAGGGGATGTCCCGCCTTGAGGGCTTCGAGCACCGGATTCCTTCCGGTGAGAAGGTCGGGGGAATCGACCGGCCGAGCGCCGGCGGCCGGGGGCGCCGGCCTGGCCGCGCGTTCTCGAAGCGGGCGTCCCGACCGTTCGGCGCCTGGCCCGCCGGCCTTGAACCCCCGCCCAGCCTTGACGAGGCCGCCCGGTTTGCCGCCCGTGCGAGGCCTGCCCACGTTTTCCCGCCTCTCGCCGAAGCGCGGCCCCTCGCCGAAAGCCGGCCGCTTGCCGAACCCCGGCTTCTCGCCGAAGCCAGGCCGGTGACCCGGTCCCAGCCTGCGCCCGGCTGCGGCCTCACCCCGTCCGCCGGGGGACTTGCCTTGAGGTATCTTTCCCGTTCTTGGCAAAACCTACACCTCCGGGTTAGCCTTGGCCAGCCGGCCGCAGCTCATGCGCCCTTCGCGACAGTAGCCGCGCGTTTCGCAGGTCGGTCCGGCCAGGTGGAAGAGGTTGGGAGCGACCCGCCGCACCTCGGCGAGCATCGCCTGGGCCAGCGCCCGGATCTCCCACTGGGCCCTTGTGCAGCACCGCAGTTCGAAGAAGTTCTTGAGGCTGCGGGCGTTCATGGTGAGGACGATCTTGGTCTCGCAGGCGTTGGGCAGCACATAACGGGCGTCTTCACGGGGAACCAGCGCCGCCAGGCGACCGTAGGCCTCCCGCAGTTCGGCCATGGTCTTAAGGAAAAGCTCGCGGGTCTCGGGGCGGGCGGCGATGGAAGGCGGCAGGACGAAGTCGAAGGAGTCTTCCCGCACGTACCGCTGCGACTGCTGGGAGTACGAGGCGAGCCGGTGCCGCACGAGCTGGTGGGTGAGCGCCCGGCTGACGCCCTCGACGGCGAAGGTGAAGCTGGCGTGCTCGATCGGCGATTCGTGACCCGACTCGGCCAGGTGCGCGAGGCGCCGCAAGACCTCGTCATCGGTCAGGCCGTCGAGCAGCTCGGTCGCCCCCACCGGGGAGCAGCACAGCCGGGCCGCCGCCGCCACGACCCGTTCCGGCTCGGGGGTGTAGGCAATGAGCGAGACACGGAGGGTCGCTTGCCCGGGAGGATAGGTGTCCGTCAACGTCGCAGCCTCCTTGCTTCCTCAGGACTCTTCCTGATGTTCGCCGCGGGCCAAAGGTTACCTTCCGCCCTCCGCCCAGGCGAGCGCGAGCAGTTCGGCGAGCCGCTCCCTCTGGCCGCTCAGATGAAGGTAACCGACGAGCGCCTCGAAGGCGGTGGCCCAGCGGTACTCCTGAACCGGCACGCTGCGGGGGGTGGTGCCCGGCTTGGCGTTGCGGGCCCGGCGGACGACGTCGCTCTCTTCCGGCGAGAGGTGCCCCTCCAAGCGCTGGAGCGCTTCCGCTTGGGCGGTCGCCCGGACCAGCGCCACCGCCTCGCGGTGCAGGGCGTTCACCTTGCCCGTCCGCGCTTCGACGAGGCGTTCCCGCACGGCCAGCTCATAGACGGCGTCGCCCACGTACGCCAGCACGAGCGGCGGGATCCGCCCGACCGCCTCGGCCGAACCCCAAGGCGCCTCCCGCGTCATGCCTTGCCGAACTCCACGACCGTGCCACCCGGCGTGTCCTTGACTGTGATGCCCTTCGCCTTGAGGCCGTCGCGGATCTGGTCCGCCAGCGCCCAGTTCTTCGTCTCCCGCGCCGTTTGCCGGAGCGCGAGGAGGACATCCTTGAAGGCTTCGCCCGCGGCCGCGTCGGGGCTGCCCTCCGCCTCCGCCGCCTCCCTGCGCTGGCCGATGACGCGCAGGATGTCGTCGAGTTCGGCGAAGACCTCCCGGACTTCGCGCAGTGCGGCGTGAAGTTCCTGGCCCACCCCGGCCGCCTCGTCGAGGGCGCGGTTGACCTCCCGGGCGAGGGTTTGCAGGGCCGCCAGCGCCAGCGCCGTGTTGAGGTCGTCATCCATCGCCGCCACGAAGTCTTCGCGGGCGGTCCTGGCCGCATCGCGCAGCCGGGCCGCCGCCGCCGGGTCGTCGCTGGCCCCGGGTCCCTCGGCGAGCTTGGCCGAGAGGCGCCCGGCCAGGTTCTCGAGCCGCCGGCGGGCCTGATCGGCCGCCTTGAGTTCCGTCTCGCTGTAGGTCAACGGGCTCCGGTACTGCGCCGAGATGAGGAAGTAGCGCACGGTCAGCGGGTCCCAGACCTCCAGCACATCGCGGACGGCGAAGGTGTTGCCGAGCGACTTCGACATCTTCTCCTCGGCAACGTTTACCATGCCGTTGTGCAGCCAGTAGCGGGCCAAAGGCGCGCCGGTCAGGGCCTCCGACTGGGCCACCTCGTTCTCATGGTGGGGGAAGACCAAATCGAGCCCGCCCCCGTGGATGTCGAAAGCCTCGCCCAGGTACTTCAGCGACATGGCGGAGCACTCGATATGCCAACCCGGCCGGCCAGGCCCCCACGGGCTCTCCCAGGCCGGTTCCCCTTCCTTCGCCGCTTTCCAGAGGGCGAAGTCCATGGGATTCTCCTTGAGCGGGTTGACCTCGATCCGGGCGCCGGCCTCCATCTCTTCGAGCGAACGCCCCGACAGCTTGCCGTAGCCGGGGAAGCTCCCCACCCGGTAGAAGACGTCCCCGCCGGCGGGATACGCGTGTCCCTTGTCGATCAGCCCCTGGACGAAGGCGATGATGGTGTCGATCTCGGTGGTCACCCGCGGGTGAAGGTCGGCCGGCGCCACCTGCAGTTTGGCCATCACCTCGTGGTAGTCGTCGATGTAGCGCTGGGCCAGTTTCCAGGCGGGAAGGCCCTCCTTTTGGGCCCGGGCGATAATCTTGTCGTCGACGTCGGTGAAGTTTTGGGCGAACTTGACGGTGTAGCCCCGGTAGGTGAAGTAGCGCCGGAACACGTCCCAGAGGACCGAAACCCGGGCATGTCCCACATGCGTGTAGGCGTAGGGCGTCACGCCGCAGACGTACACCGCCAACTCCCCCGGCCGCCGGGGAACCAAATCCCGCTTCCTGCGGGTAAGCGTGTCGTATAGCTGAATCGTCATGCCGTACCCTCCAAACGCGGTGTGGTGTCCTCCCTGCCCGGGGCGTCCTCGCCGGACGGTTTCCCCTCGGCCTTGAGCCGGGTGAGTTCGGCTTCCACCGCTTCGAGCTTCACTTCAAGCGTTTCCACCGTGCGCAGCAGACATCTGAGCATCTCGGCCTCAGGGTCGATGTTCCCGTGGTCGAGCTCCACCCTTTGCCCGTTCATCACGACCACCCGGCCGGGGACGCCCACCACCGTGGTGTTCGGGGGGACCGGACGGAGTACCACCGCACCGGCGCCGATCTTCGCCCCGTCGCCGACCTTGAAACCGCCGAGCACCTTGGCGCCGGCCGAGATCACCACGCCGTTGCCGATGGTGGGATGGCGCTTGCCCTTCTCCTTGCCGGTCCCGCCCAAGACCACGCCCTGGTAGATCGTGACGTCGTCACCCACCTCGGCGGTCTCACCGATGACGACGCCCATCCCATGGTCGATGAGCAAGCGCTCGCCGAGCACGGCGCCCGGGTGGATTTCGACGCCGGTCAAGAACCGCCCCAGGTGTGAGACGAACCGGCCGAGGAAGCGCAGGTTTCTGACCCACAGCCAGTGAGCCAGGCGGTGAATCCAGATGGCGTGAAGGCCGGGATAGCACAGGAGGACCTCCCACACGCTGCGGGCGGCGGGATCCCGGTCAAAGACCGCCTGGATGTCGGAGCGCAGGCGTCTGAACACTCGGTTCACCTCCGGTGATGCAGGCCGCGCGGCCGGGCAACAGAAACGGCCGCCTCCAGCCGGACAGGCTTCAGAGGCGGCCGAACAGCCGCGGTTCCACTCTGCTTAAGGGTCAGCCGGGTGGCAAACCCCCTCGTCGGCGCGCTAACGGGCGCTCCCGTGGCGCTTCCTCGCCCCGGCGGCGCGGGACGGCTGGGCGTCAAGCTCGCGGGTGCACTTCGCTGCTCCGTTGACCAAAGGCGCTTCCAGCCTCCGGCGCCCTTCTCTGGCTGGTCCGGCGAACAGCTACTCTCCCCGGTCCTCGCTGTTATCCTGATTATATGCCACGCCCGGCCGGCCTCGCAAGGGGGCGAGGGACCCAAGGCGGGCGAGCGCGAGATCGCGGCCGAGCAACCAGAGGACCAAAGCCAGCTCGGGCCCGGAGGTTCGCCCGGTGAGCGCAGCCCGGAGCGGGCGGAAAACCTTCCCTGGACCCAGCCCCAAGACCGGCGGGAGCGCGTGCAGCCGTTCGTTCAGCACCGGGCGCGACCATTCACCCTCCGCCAGGTCCGCCAGAAGCGTGCCGGCTGCCCGGAGGGCCGGCCCGGCCGCCTCGCTGGCCAACGCCTTGGCCGCCTCGGCGTCGGGCGCCGGGGACGGTCCGGGCCAGAAGGGGTCGAGCAGTTCCGCCAGTTCGACCAGGTCGCCGGCCTCTTCCCGCAGCGCGAAGGCCGCGGCGCGCAGGCGCTCTTCCCCGCTGTCCCCGGCCAGGTGACCCCTGCGGGCCAGGAACGGGCAGAGGGCTGCCCAGAGCGCTTCGGGCGTGAGACGGCGCAGGTACTCCCGGTTCATCCAGCGCAGCCGTTCCGGATCGAAGATCCCGGCGGACCGACCGACCCGGTCGAGACTGAAGCGGGCGCAAAGCTCTGCGGCGCTCAGGAACTCCCGGCCCTCGGGGTCCGACCATCCGAGCAGCGCCAGGAAGTTGAGCACCGCTTGCGGCAAATAGCCGGCTTCCCGGTACTGGCCGAGGGCGGTCGCCGCCTCGCGCTTGGAGAGCTTCCGCCGCCCCGGGCCGAGCAGCATCGGCAAGTGCGCGAACCGCGGGACCGGCGCACCCAGGGCCTCGAAGAGCAGAACCTGCCGGGGGGTGTTGGACAGGTGCTCCTCGGCGCGGATCACGTGCGTGATGGCCATCGAAGCGTCATCGACTACCACCGCGAAGTTGTAGAGCGGCATTCCGGTTGGCCGGACCAGGAGGAAGTCGTCGAGGTCCGCGAGGTCGAAGGCGGTCGGCCCGTGGACGAGGTCGTCGACGACCAGTTCCCGGCGCTCGTCGGGCAGCCGGAACCGCAACGCTGGGCGCTCCCCCGCCGCCTCGAGCGCGGCCAACCGGCGGTGGACCTCCTCGGCCGGAAGGTCGCGGCAGCGCCCATCGTAGCGAGGCGGCTCCCCGCGGCGCAGGGCCTCCTCCCGTCGTCGGGCCAGATCCTCAGCCGAGCAGAAGCAGTGGTAGGCGCGGCCCTCCGCCAGCAGCCGGCCCGCCGCCTCGGCGTAGAGGTCGAGCCGCTCCGTCTGGCGGTAGGGCCCGTACGGCCCCCCGCGATCGGGGCCTTCGTCCCAGTCGAGCCCGAGCCAGCGCAGGTCGCCGAGGATGGCCTCCTCGGCCCCGGGCACCAGGCGCTCGGCGTCGGTGTCCTCGAAACGGACCACGAACGAACCGCCCGCCCGCCGGGCATAGGCCCAGGCGAACAGGGCGGTGTGGACGTTGCCCAAGTGAAGCTCGCCCGTGGGACTCGGCGCGAACCTGGTCCGGACGTTCATCGTCAGATCGTGCTGTAGCCGACAGTGAGCTGTTCCGGCCCATCGGCCAGCGCATGCCCGAAGCGGCCGAAGATGACCACCGAGACCCGCCCGTCGCCGCGGACCACGGCGACTTTGAAGCCGCCGCCGAGGCCGGGGTTGATCAGCGAAAGCTGCATGAACGCATCGCGCACCGCCATGGAAACGGCGATCTTGTCGCGAGAATCCTCCCCGATGACGCCCCGGGCGATAGCCGCGGCGATGGTCGACTCCCGCAGCTTGACGGCGAGCTTCTCGGGGCTCGCGCCCACCTGGGTGATCGCCGCCCGGTAGCCGTAGCCCTGAATCTTCTCGAGCCAGTAGTGCTCGTACTCCCGGCTGCGCGTCATCGCCAGGTAGATCGCACAGCTCTCGATGGTGATCCGGGTGCGCTCGTCGTCGCGCTGGTAGCCCCGGAGGATGTCGCGGGAGGTCAACAGGCCGACCAGCTTGTTGTCTGCATTGACCACCGGCAACCCGTCGATGTCGTTCTCCAGGAGCAGGCGGCCGGCCTCCCGGATGACCTGACTCTCATGCACGTGCACCACGTTGGCCGACATCACCGTCTGCACCGGGGCCTCCGGGTGCGGCGCCTTGAACAGGTCGCTGTCGGTCACGATCCCGACGATGTTGTCGCCTTCCATCACCACCAACCGGCTCTGCCGGTTCTCGATCATCACCCGCCTGGCTTCCTCGATGGACGCATGGCGGCCGATGATCGCCGGATAGGTCTGCATCATGTCTCGGACCAGCATGGCACGTTCCTCCTCCGCTGCACTACTCTTCCCGGCCGGCCAGGAGACAGACCGCTTGCGCAGCTATCCCTTCGCCCCGTCCGGCAAAACCCAAACCCTCGGTGGTGGTGGCCTTAAGGCCCACCGCCCCCGGTTCGCAGCCCAAGACCGCCGCGAGCCTCTCGCGCATGGCCGAAAGGTGCGGGGCCAGCTTGGGACGCTGGGCAATGACCACCACGTCGACGTTGTGCACCCGAAAACCCGCCTCGGCCACCATCGCCCGCACCCGGGCCAGCAGGCCCAAGCTGTCGGCTCCGGCATAGGCCGGATCGGTGTCGGGAAACTGCTGCCCAATATCCCCGAGCCCGGCCGCCCCGAGCAAGGCGTCTATCAGGGCGTGGGTTAGCACGTCGGCGTCAGAGTGCCCGAGCAGCCCCTGTTCGTAAGGAACCCGGACGCCTCCGAGCACCAGGTCGCGGCCTTCCACCAGCCGGTGGACATCGTAGCCCATCCCGACCCGCATGAACCCTTCCCGCCTTCCGTCCAGCCGAGTCCGGGAGCCCGCCGCCTCACCCGCGGCGCCGCTCCGCCGGCGGGCCAGCAGAACCTCGGCCAGGGCCAGGTCATCCCAGGTCGTCACCTTGAGATTGCTGTAGTCGCCCGGCACGAGCCCCACCGGGAGGCCCAGCCGCTCGACCAGCGCGCAGTCATCGGTGGCCACCACACCCGCAGCCGCCGCCTCGGCGTGGGCCCGGCGCAACACGGTCACCGGAAAGACCTGCGGCGTCTGCACGGCCCACAGGCGCGCCCGGGAGGGCGTCGCCGTCACCCGGCCGCCGTCGTCCACTTCCTTGATGGTGTCCTTCACCGGCACCCCCAGGGCCACGCCGGCGAGCCCTTCCGCCGCCAGGCGAACCAGCGCCCTCTGCACGGCCTGGGGCTCCACCAGAGGGCGCGCGCCATCGTGCACCGCCACGACCTCGATGCCTGGCGAAAGGGCCTCAAGCCCCGCCGCCACCGAATGCTGCCGCTCGCTGCCGCCAGCCACCACGGCCTTGAGCTTCGGAAAACCGCCGCCGGCCAGCCGCGCCCTGGCGGCGCCTTCCTCTCCCGGCGCCACCACCACGACGATCTCCCGCAGGTCAGGCACGGCCGAGAGGGCCGCCAGGCTCCAGAAGAGAACCGGTCGCCCGGCCAGCGGCAGGAAGCCCTTGTCCACGCCGCCCATCCTGGTGCCCCTGCCCGCGGCGACGACCACCGCCCCCGCCGGCTTCGCCCAGCCTTCAGCCATTGGCGCCGCCCCGCAGCCGGGCGAAGATCATCCGGCCGGCGGCCGTCTGGAAAGCGCTGGTCACCACGACCTCCACCGTCTCCCCGAGCCAGCGCCGGCCGTTCTCCACCACGACCATCGTCCCGTCGTCGAGGTAGCCCACGGCCTGGCCGGGCTCCTTCCCCTCCCTGAGGAGCTGGATGGAGAATTCCTCGCCCGGGACCAGAGCCGGGCGGACCGCGTTCGCCAACTCGTGCAGGTTCAGCACCGGCACGCCCTGAAGCTGGCAGATCTTCGCCAGGTTGAAGTCCTGAGAGACCAGCGCACCGCCGGTCTCCCGGGCGAGGCGCACGAGCTTCCCGTCGACCCCCGATAGATCGGGCCAGTCATGCTCGTCCACCGTCACCTCACGCCCCAGCTCCGCCCGGAACCGGCCGAGCAGGTCGAGGGCGCGCCGCCCCTTCCCGCGCTTTAAGCTGTCGGACGAATCGGCCAGTAGCTGAAGCTCCTCCAGCACGAACCGCGGCACGATCAATCGCCCTTCGAGGAAACCGGCCTTCGCCACGTCGAAGATGCGGCCGTCGATGACGGCGCTGGTATCCAGCACCTTCGGCCGCGCCTCCCCGGCCACCTCGTCCCCCCGGTGAACCGCGCCCTCCACCCGCGGCAGCAAGCTCGAGAGTTCCTGCCGCTTGCGAACCGCGATCGCCAGCCCGATGTAGCCGAAGGTGGCCGTCACCAGGCTGGGCAGGTAGGGCCCGACCACCGGAAGCTGCCTGGGCAGGGGGAAAGTCAGCAGCACCCCGATCAGCAACGCGGTGATCAGGCCGACCGCGCCGGCCAGCAGTTCGCCGGCGGAGACGCGCTCCAGCGCGGAGAAGCCCCTGAGCACGGCGTAACCGATGGCCTGAAAGAGCGCCCAAACGAAAAAGCCCCCCGTGAGGGCACCGAACGCAACCGCCAGGATGTACTTCGAAACGGGGCTGAACGAGAGCAGGTGTCCCTGAGCCAGGTAGAGTGCTGCGAAGGAACCGCAGGCCGCACCGAAACAGATGAAAGCGAACCGCAGCAGCCGGTCGCTCACCGGGTGGACACCTCCGTCAACTGGTGGCTTCGGACAAAACCTGATTGACCAGCGTCCGAACCTCTTCCTCGTTGGTGTTGAGCGCAAGGACGATCTCGCTGATCAGGATCTGGCGGGAGTTTTCGAGCATCTTGCGTTCGCCGGTGGACAGGCCCTTCTCCTGGTCGCGCAGGGTGAGATTCCGCACGACCTCGGCCACCTCATAGATGTCGCCGCTCTTGATCTTCTCCATGTTGGCCCGGTAGCGCCGGTTCCAGTTGGTGGACATCTTCGACTGCTGGCCCCGCAGGACTTCCAGGACCCGCTCGACGCTCCCCTGGTCGATCACCTGGCGGAGGCCAACCTCACTCACGCTGCGCATCGGGATCATGACGCGCATGTCGCCGATCGGCAGCTTCATGATGTAGTACTGCTGCTTCTCGCCGAGCACTTCCTTCTCCTCGATGGCTTCGATGATCCCCGCGCCATGCATGGGGTAGACCACCCGGTCACCGATGCTGAACATCACCAAGCCCCTCTTTCCCCAAGTGGACGCAAAACTGGCTAAATTCTATTTTACTACCACAACCCGGAGGTGTCAACGAAACGGAATTATCGCCCTTGAGATTCGCCGCAGCGGCGCTTGCTTCTCCTCAGGCGCGCGGGCGCTCGTCAGCAGGTCCCGGGCTCCTTGACAAGGCCTTCGACGCCCTTCTATAATGGGCTCAGAAGTGTGAGGGAGTGGGGAAACGTGCCCGACCTGGACTACTCTGAGTTCCAGAAGACCGTATCCCAGTACCTTATCCGTCACCGCAGCGTCCTCGACGTCACTTCGAAACTCCAGGAAGCCACCGCCCGCGTCAACCGCGCCATCGCCAAGTCCGTCACTTCCTGTGGCTGCGTGAAGATCAACGCGAGCCGGCAGTGCTGCCCAGCCAACATCACTTATGGCGAACTCAGGGCGTTCATGCAGAACCACCTGGAAGGGAAGCTCTGCGAGAACTGCCGCGAGGTCATCGAGACCGAGATAGGCAGTGCCCTCTTCTACCTGGCAGCTCTCTGCGAACTCTTCGGCCTGCGGTTGGGGGATGTCGTCGCCGAAGAGCACGGCCGGATCTCGACCCTCGGGCCTTACAGCCTCACCTGAATCCGCGCCTGGCTCTAGGCGTGCCGGTCGATCAAGGTCTGCTCGCGCAAGCGACGCAGGCCTTCTTTGATTGCCCGGGCCCGCACTTCGCCGATACCCTCCACCCCGTCGAGCTGGTCAATCGAGGCTTCGATGGTCTTGGGCAACGAGCCGAAGGCGCCGACCAGGTTGTCGATGACCGGGAAGGGCAACCGGGGTATCTTGGTCAGGATGCGATAGCCTCTGGGCGTCACCAGGCTTTCCAGGACGTTGAGGCCACCCCCCAGGCCCAGCGCCCGCACGATGAGCGTGAGGTCGAGGAGATCTTCGCTGCTCCAGGAGAACAACTGTTCCCAGACGTCTTCCGGCTTGTTTTCGCCATTGGAACGCAGGTAGTCGCGGATGACGAGCAGTCCTTCGTCTTCGATGTCCACCATGAGTTCGTCGAGCTGCATGGAGACCAAGCGTCCCTCGCTGCCGAGTTCGGCGATGTAGCGTTCGATTTCGTTGGCGATGCGGGCCACCATCTGGGCCCGCTGGATGGCGGTGGCGACGTCGAAGGCGGTGGCCAGGTCTTCGAATTCCAGCGCGGTCAGGCTAGTGAGCACCTGTTCCAGCACGGTCTTGTAGCGTTCGAGCGTGTTGAGCGCCTGTTGCGCCTTGGCCAGGATGACCCCCACGTCTTGGAGCACGTACTTGGCTTGCCCCTGGTAGAGGGTGATGACGTTCCGCCGCTGCGAGATGGCGACGACCAGCTCGCCGGTCTGAACCGCCACCCGCTGGGCCGTGCGGTGCCGGGTGCCCGTCTCGAGCGACGGGATGAGAGCATCGGGCGCCAGATGAGTGTTGGCCAACAGGATCCGTTTGGCGTCGCGGGAGACGATGATCGCCCCGTCCATTTTGGCTAGCTCATACAGGTTGGCCGGGTTGAGGTCGCCATCGATGTGGAAGCCCCCGTCGCAGAGCTTTAGAACCTCCTCAGAGTCACCTACGACGATGAGGGCCCCCGTGCGCGCGCGGAGGATGTTCTCCAAACCTTCATACAGGGTGGTTCCCGGAGCCACCAGCCTCAGGCTCCGCACCAGGCGCCCGT
This sequence comes from Chitinophagales bacterium, assembly GCA_050260095.1. GTDB lineage: Bacteria > Bacillota > UBA5301 > DYFA01 > DYFA01 > JBLNBQ01. Next base: position 18,057 of record JBLNBQ010000178.1, on the reverse strand, counting down.
CGGCGCTCTTCTCCTCCCGGATCATCCTGCTCCCTCCCTGGGACGGCTCCCCGCCCAACAGTCTTCCCCAGGCCCTACCGTGCGACGCTCTCCAGCGCCTCGGCGACCCGCCGAACCGGCACCACGGCCAACCCGTCGGGGACCCGCAGTCCTTCCCGGTTGGTCGCCGGAATGACAGCCCGGGTGAAGCCAAGCTTTGCCGCTTCCGCCAGCCGGTGCTCGAGCCGGGTGACGCTCCTCACCTCGCCGGCGAGCCCGACCTCGCCGACGGCGACGACGTCGGGGCCTACCGGCACGTTGCGCAGGCTCGAGGCCACCGCCAGGGCCACCCCCAAGTCGGCCCCGGGCTCCTGGAGCTTCACTCCGCCCACCACGTTGACGTAGACGTCCTGGCTGCCGAGCGAGAGCCCGCACCGGTTCTCCAGCACCGCCAGGATGATGGCGACCCGGCCCTGGTCGGCCCCGGTCACCAGGCGGCGGGGCGTGCCCATGAAGTTGGTCGAACCCACCAGCGCCTGGACCTCGACCAGCATCGGGCGGGTCCCTTCCATCACCGGGACGACCACCGAGCCCGCCGCGCCCTCCGGCCGCTCGGCCAGGAAGAAGCGGGACGGGTTCTCCACTTGGGTGAGCCCGGTCTCGCTCATCTCGAAGACGCCGAGTTCGTGCGTGGAGCCAAACCGGTTCTTGACCGCCCGCAGGAGCCGGAAACTCGTCTGGCGCTCTCCCTCGAAATAGAGCACCGTGTCGACGATGTGCTCCAGCACCCGCGGCCCGGCCAGTTCGCCGCTCTTCGTCACGTGCCCGACCAGGAAGACCGGAAGCCCCGTCTCCTTGGCCAGGCGCATCAGCGTGCCGGCGCACTCCCGCACCTGGGTGACGCTGCCCGGCGCCGCCGGCAGGTCGGGCTGGTAGACCGTTTGCACGGAGTCGACCACCAACGCCCGGGGCCGGGTGTTCTCCACCGCCGCCTGAATGGCCGCGAGGTCGGTCTCCGCCAGAAAAAGGAGGCCCTCGCCCACCGTGCCCAGTCGCTCCGCCCGCAACCGGACCTGCTGCGCCGATTCTTCGCCCGAGACATAGAGCACCCGGCCCAGGCGCTCCGCCAGCCGGTTCATGACCTGAAGCAGCAGCGTCGACTTGCCGATCCCCGGGTCGCCGCCGACCAACACTACGCCGCCGGCCACCACCCCGCCGCCCAGGACGCGGTCGAACTCGGCGAAACCCGTCGGCGTCCGGCGTTCGGGCGAGACCTCCGCGGCCGCCAGGCTGATTGGCTTCGCGGCCCCGCCCCGGTCGCGCCCGGAGCCCTCCGCCCTGACCGGCGCGACCCTCTCCTCCACGAGCGAGTTCCAGGTGGAGCAGGCCGGACAACGCCCAACCCACTTGGGCTCCTCGTGCCCGCATTCCTGGCACACGAAGACGGACTTCGCCCCCTTGGCCTTGACCACCGGCACCCTCCTCAAGACGCGCTACCATATTTTATCATCCGGCCGTCGCCCGCGGCAAGGCGCTGGAATACCTCGCCTGAATCGGAAACAGGCCCCTGACCTGGTGCCATGAACTCCCGGCAGGGACTCATCCCCACTTCAGCCAACCCTTATCTAGCAGGGGAAATGCACCCGGTCCCCTCAGATAATCCCAGACCTTCGAAGGAGGCTGTTGGTGTGGGTTCGAGCCGCCAGGTGATGAAGATCGCGGTCGGAAGTATGTTGGTGGTGTTCCTGGCCCCTGGCCTAGTCGTGGCCAAGAAGGCGACCACGACCAAGGGAACGAACGCGGGTTCCTCCGCCTACACGGTCCAATCGGGTGACACCCTCTATCTCATCGCTCAGCGCACCGGCACCACGGTCGACGCCCTCCGGTCGGCCAACGGTCTGTCCGCAGACGTGATCTACCCCGGCCAGTCCTTGGTTCTGCCCTCCGCGTCGTCCAGCGCCGGCTCCACTTCGGGTTCGACCGGCACCCGCTACACCGTCCAATCCGGCGACACCCTCTACCTCATCGCCCAGCGGAACGGGACCACCGTCGCCGCCCTCCAGCAGGCCAACGGCCTCTCCGCCGGCACTTGGCTCTACCCCGGAGAGACGCTGGTCATACCCAAGGGCGGCGCCACCGGCGGGACCGGTTCAACCTCCGGCAGCAGCGGGTCGTACACGGTCCAGCCCGGCGACAGCCTCTTCTTCATCGCCGCCCGCTACGGCACCACGGTCACGGCGCTGGAACAGGCCAACGGGATCACCGCCCCGGAGAACCTGAGGGTCGGCCAAACCCTGGTCATCCCCGGCACCACTTCGACCCCGACTCCTTCGCCAAGCGGACAAGCCTACACGGTGCAGGCCGGTGACACCCTATTCCTGATCGCCCAGCGCTACGGCACGACGGTGGCCGCTCTGCAGCAGACGAACGGGCTCACCAACCCCGACAGTCTCTATGCCGGGCAGCGGCTGACGATACCCAGCGGCTCGACCGCCACGCCGGCCCCGGCACCGTCACCCACACCAGCGACTGGCGACCAGACCTACACCGTCCAGTCCGGCGACACCCTCTACCTGATCGCCCAGCGCTACAAGACGACCGTCGATGCCCTGGTGCAGGCCAACCATATCACCGACGTGAACAACCTGGCCCCCGGCACGGTGCTGCAGATTCCCGCCGCGTCCACCCCGGCCACCAACGCCTCGGGCCAGATCGTGGAGCCCGGTATCGACCTGTCGACCGCTGTCTGGGGCAGCAAGTACGTCATCAGCCAGCAGGACTATGATCTGCTCGCCCGCCTGGTCTCGGCCGAAGCCCAGGGTGAACCGTACGACGGCCAGGTGGCCGTGGCCGCCACGGTGCTGCACCGCATGACCGACCCCCGCTTCCCCAACACCGTGAACGACATCATCTACCAGGGTGTCGGCACCGCCTATCCGCAGTACAGCCCGGTTTACGACGGCGCCATCAACAACCCGGCGGTCCCCTCCGCTTACCAGGCCGTGAAGGACGCCCTGAACGGAGTCGACCCGTCCAATGGCGCCAACGGGTTCTACAACCCCACCGGCACCGAGAACACCTGGGTTCGCTCGCAACCGGTGACCGTGACCATCGGCAACCACATCTTCTTCGCCTCCTGACGGCTGATCCGCCGTTCCAGGAGAGGGCGACGCCACCCGGCGCCGCCCTCCCGCTTTCTGAGAGAGGATTTCCCAGCGAGGAAGCGGAAGAACCCTCTGCGGAGGGGATGAACGATGCTGCCCCGCGTCATCCTGCACAACGCTGTCAGCGCCGACGGACGCCTCGACGGCTTCCTGCCCGACCTCGGCGTCTACTACGGCCTGGTCTCCACCTGGAACGAAGACGCCATCCTCGCCGGAAGCGAGACCATCCTGGCCACCGAGGCCGAGACCGTCACCGAGGGAGACCCCGAACCAGCCCCACCCGCCAACCCGCCCGGCGACCCGCGCCCCCTCCTCGTCGTCCCGGACAGCCGGGGCCGCATCCGTTTCTGGCCCTGGCTTCGCATCGCCCCGTACTGGCGCGACGTGGTGGTCCTCGTCTCCCAGGCCACCCCCGCCGACTACCGGAAATACCTCGACGACAAGGGAATCGACTGCCTCGTCGCCGGCGAAGACCACGTCGATCTCAAGGCCGCCCTCACCGAACTCGCCGCCCGCTACGACGTCCGCACGGTTCGCGTCGACAGCGGCGGCACCTTGAACGGTGTCCTCCTCCGGGAGGGACTGGCCGAAGAGGTCAGCCTGCTCATCCATCCCCACCTGGTCGGCGGCACCTCGCCCGGGAGCATGTTCAAGGCGCCCGACCTCGCTTCCCCCGACGGCGCCCTCGACCTCAACCTCCTCAAGGTCGAGCAACTTCCCGGCGGTCTCGTTTGGCTCCGCTACGAGGTGGTCAAATAACGCGCCCCGCCGCTACTCGAATTCCATTCCCAACAACACGTACTCCTGCTCGAAGCCGGCCTTCCGGTAGAACGCGAGGGCCGGTTCGTTCGTCCTCTCCGTACCCACTTCGAGTTCATCCATCCCCCGGGCCTTTGCCTCCGCCTGGGCCCGGTCCACCAGCGCCCGCCCGATGCCCGCCCGGCGCAGGTCACGGCGCACGACCAGTTCATTGATGAGCGCCGTGCCCCCCTCATGAAAGAACGTGCGGTAGAAGACCAGCGACAGAAAGCCCACGACCCGGCCCTCCCGCTCCGCCACCAGGTTCAGGTAGGTCCCCGGCTCCGCCTCCATCTCCGCCAAGAGAACCTCACGCCGGGCCAGATCGGGCAGCGCCTGACCTCGCGCCACTTCGCTCAACTCCGCGAGCAACTTCCCCACTGCCGGCAGGTCTTCCCTGGTGCATGGGCGGACCACCGCGTCCATGCCAATCGCCTCCTTCAAAGCAGTGAGTACGTCACCCCGCCACTCTTCCCTGCCTTCCGGGGGCGACGCTGCAGCGTTGGGCCGGGCGCCAGCCGGCCCGTCGTGCAAGGAGCAGACGGAAGGCCCGCCCGGCCCTTCCCCCGGCGGCGCACCCTGAGATGGAAAGAGGCAGCAGCCTCTGGGCCGCTGCCTCTCGGTCACGTCGCTTCTGCCGGCTTACGGAGCCACCGGCGCCACTGCCTTGAAGACGATCTTGTCGCCTTCCACGTCGGCCAGGATGTGCTCCCCGGCGTGGAAGTGGCCCTGCAGGATCTCCTCGGCCAACGGGTTCTCGACCATCCGCTCGATGGCCCGCCGGAGCGGCCGGGCCCCGTACTCCGGGTCGTAACCCTTGCGGCCGAGCAGCTTCCGCGCCGAGTCGCTCACTTCGAGGTTCACGCCCGTCTCCTTCAGGTGCCTGAGGAAGCGGTCGATCAGGATGTTCACGATGCTGCTGATCTCCGCCTCGGAGAGCGCGTGGAAGACGATGATCTCGTCGACCCGGTTCAGGAACTCCGGCCGGAACGTCCGGCGCAGCTCCTCCATCACGTGGTCCTTCATCTCATCGTAGGTCTGCATGGTGCCCTTCTCCTCACTGCGGAAGCCGAGACTTGTCCGCTTGAGTTCCCGGGCGCCGACGTTCGAGGTCATGATGAGGATCGTGTTGCGGAAGTCCACCGTGCGGCCCTTGCCGTCGGTCAGCCGCCCGTCCTCGAGCACCTGCAGGAGGACGTTGAAGACTTCGGGGTGCGCCTTCTCCACCTCGTCGAAAAGGACCACCGAGTAGGGCTTGCGCCGCACCTTCTCGGTGAGCTGGCCACCTTCGTCGTACCCCACGTAGCCCGGAGGCGCCCCGATGAGGCGGGCCACCGTGTGCCGTTCCTGGTACTCCGACATGTCGATGCGGATCATCGCGTCCTCGTCGCCGAACATCGCCTCGGCCAAGGCCCGGGCCAGTTCGGTCTTGCCGACGCCGGTGGGACCCAGGAAGATGAAGGAACCGATCGGCCGCTTGGGGTCCTTGAGCCCCGCCCGGGCCCGCCGGATCGCCCGCGCCACCGCCACGATGGCCTCGTCCTGGCCGATGACCCGTTCGTGGAGCGTCTCCTCCAGGTGGAGCAGGCGCTGCCCCTCCTCCTCGGCGAGCTTCTTCACCGGGATCCCCGTCCAGCTGGAGACGATCTCCGCGACCTCCTCCGGACCGACCTGGCCGACCTCCCGGGAGCGCTTCTGCCCCCACTCCTCCTTCTTGCGCTTCAGCTCCTCCTGGAGCTTCTGCTCGGTGTCGCGGAGTTTGGCGGCCCGCTCGAACTCCTCGTTCTTGATGGCGGCCTCCTTCTCCGCGTGCGCCTCCTCGATCCGCTGCTCGATCTCCTTCAATTCCTCCGGCGGCACCAGCGACTTAAGCCTAACCCGGCTCGACGCCTCGTCGATCACGTCGATGGCCTTGTCGGGCAGGAAGCGGTCGGTCACGTAGCGGTCGGCCAGCTTGACGGCGGCCTCCAGCGCATCGTCGGAGATCTTCACCCGGTGGTGCGCCTCGTAACGGTCGCGCAGCCCCTCCAGGATGCGAAGCGACTCCTCGACGGTCGGCTCGTCGACCATGACCGGCTGGAAGCGTCGCTCCAGGGCGGGATCCTTCTCAACGTGCTTGCGGTACTCGTCCAGCGTCGTCGCCCCGATGGTCTGCAGTTCGCCCCGGGCCAACGCCGGCTTCAGGATGTTGGAGGCGTCGATCGCCCCCTCGGCCGCCCCGGCGCCGATGATTGTGTGCATTTCGTCGACGAAGAGCACCACGTCGCCAGAGTTGCGGATCTCGTCCATGACCCGCTTCAGCCGTTCCTCGAACTCGCCCCGGAACTTGGAGCCGGCCACCAGCGAACCCATGTCGAGGGTGACGACCCGCTTCCCGTTGAGCACTTCCGGCACGTCGCCGGCCACGATCTTCTGCGCCAGCCCTTCGACGATCGCCGTCTTGCCGACGCCGGGTTCGCCGATCAGAACCGGGTTGTTCTTGGTGCGCCGCGACAGCACCTGGATGACCCGCTCGATCTCGATCGCCCGGCCGATGACCGGGTCGAGCTTGCCCTGGCGGGCGAGTTCGGTCAGGTCGCGCCCGTGCTGGTCAAGGGTGGGGGTGTTGGTCTTGCGGGCCTTGGGCTGGCCGGCGCCGGACTGCCCCTTGGGGGCGTTCTTCGCGCCGGGGCCGAACATGGCCCCCAGCAAGGAGAGAACCTCCTGCCGCACCCGGTCGACGTCCGCGCCGAGGTTCTTGAGGACCTGGGCGGCCACCCCCTCCTCCTCCCGGATGAGGCCGAGCAGGATGTGCTCGGTGCCGATGTAGGAGTGCCCCAGTTCCCGGGCCTCGTCGACGGCCAGCTCCATCACCCGCTTCGCTCGCGGCGTGAAGTTGATCTTGCCGGCTAAGGAACCGTCGCCCCGCCCGATGGTGGTCTCGACCTGGTCGCGGATCTGTTCCAGCGAGAGACCCAGGTTCTGCAGCGCCCGGGCGGCGACGCCTTCCCCCTCGCGGAGGAGCCCCAGCAGGATGTGCTCGGTGCCGACGTAGGCGTGCCCCAGCCGGCGGGCCTCTTCCTGCGAGAGGATGATCACTCGCTCGGCGCGTTCGGTAAATCTGCCAAACATCTTCTCACCTCATTGCTCCGTTGTATTAATCTTTGTCCAACTGGCCGGCGCAAATCGGGCGCTTGCCGTCTCAACTCACCACTGCTTCGCCGATGGCTTCCCGCACAAGCGACGCCCGCTCCACGTCCCGCTCCTCCGCGGAGAGTTCCCGCCCCAGGATGAGTTGGAGCATCGCCGGCCGGATGGCCACCAGCAGCGAGTTCAGCGTGCGAAGCTCGAGGTTCTTGATGAGCCCGGCGTCCACGCCCAGCCGGACGTCGGAGAGCAGTTGCAGCGCCTCCTGGCTGTCGAGCCGCCTGGCATGGGCCAGAAGCCCGAAAGCCCTGTGCACCCGGTCGTCCACCGCCACCCTGGCCTGGGTGAGCAGGGCTTCCCGCGCCGCCCGCTCCTGCTCGATGACCTGACGGGTCACAGCGGTCAAGTGCTTGACGATCTCCTCCTCCGGACGCCCCAGGGTGACCTGATTGCTGATCTGAAAGATGTTGCCGGCCGCCGCCGTGCCTTCGCCGAAAAGCCCGCGGACGGCCAGTCCGAGTTTGGCGGCGGCCCCCATCACCCGGGACAGCTGGTTGGTCAGCGCCAGGGCCGGCAGGTGGACCATCACGGAGGCCCGGAGGCCCGTGCCGACGTTGGTCGGGCAGGCGGTGAGGTAGCCCCAGCGCGGCGAATAGGCCAGCTTCAAGCGGGTGGAGAGGTAGTCGTCGAGTTGGTCGGCGAGGCGCCAGGCTTGGTCGAGGTCGAGCCCGGCCATCAAGACCTGGAGCCGGAGATGGTCCTCCTCGTTGACCATAATGGAGACCGTCTCGTCGGCCGAGAGGACCACCGCTTTGGTCTCGACGTCCTCGGTGAGGGCGGGACTGATCAGGTGCCGCTCCACCAGGGCCAGGCGCTCCAACGGCGACGCCTTCTCCAAGGGGAGGAAACTGAGCCCCTGCAGCCCCGCCTCGGCGGTCGCCCGCTCGACCTGCCTCAGAACTTCCTTAAGCAGCTCCGGCTTCGCAAACCGGGGGAACGGGTAGTCGTCCAGGTTGCGCGCCAGACGCACCCGGCTCGAGATCACCACGTCCGGCTCGGGACCGGTGTTCTTCAGCCACGCGGAGAGATGGCTCTCGATGGGCTTCTTCACGTTACTTCCCCTCCCCGTTCGTCAGCGCCCGGATCTCGTCGCGGAGCTTGGCGGCCCGTTCGTAGTCCTCCCGGGCGACGGCCTCCGACAGTTCCTGGCGCAACCGCTCGACCCGCGCTCGCGTGTCTGACGGCGCCGCGGCAGGCGGCGGCACAGGCGCGCTCCCCGTCTCAGGCTGCCGTTCCCGGGCCTGCGGACCCCTCGCCACGGCCGGGCGCCCGGGCGCCCCCTTCGGCGCCTTCCCGGTGTGTTCGGTGCCGCCCTGAACCCGCCGGAAGAGCGCTTCGAGGTACGGTTCGAACTCCTCGTAGCAGTGGGCGCAGGCGAACTGCCCGACCTGGCGGAAGTCGTCGTAGGTGAGGCCGCACTTGCGGCACTGGGGCGCCGCCGGCACCGGCTTGGCGGGGGCGAACCCCATCTCGGTGTTGAGCAGCCCCGCGAGGAAGTTGGTGAAGGTGAACTGGGGCTCTAGCATGAAACCGAGCTGCCCCGTCTCCGCCGCGCACTGCTGGCAGAGGTGGTACTCCGCCTTCTCGCCGTTGACCACCCGGGTCAGAAAGAAGGTCGCCTCTCGTTCCTTACACCGTTCGCAGAGCATGGATTTCTCCCTCCTTGTCGTCTTGCGCCTTTCAGCGGCGGCCGGACCCTTCGTGGGCCAAGATCACCGAGAGGATCGCCCGCAGGAGCATCGCCCGCAGCACGTCTCCCACCGGGGAAGGGAGCGAGCGCAGTTCCCGGGCGATCGCCCCGCGTATCAGCGCTACCTCTTCGGCGCTGAGCATCCCTGCCCCGGCCAGCCGCTCGAGCAGGTGGTCGACCTCCCGGGCGGTAAGTTGGTCGCCGATCTGCGACTGAACCTCCCCGGCGAGGTCGGCTGGCTCACTGGCGAGCCGGATGATCCGGATGTAGCCGCCGCCGCCCCTCCGGCTCTCGACCAGAAAGCCGCGCTCGAACGTGAACCGGGTCTCCAGCACATAGTTTATTTGCGAAGGAGCGCAACCGAATCGTTCGGCCAACTCTTGCCGGCGGAGCTCCACGGCCGAGTCGCCCGGACCGCTGAACATCTCCCGGATGTACCGTTCAATCAGCTCGGAAAGGCTTGGCACGGACCTTTCCCTCCTGACCTTTCCTGACCTTTTGACCTTATTATAGCACCGGTCGCCTGGATTGCAAGCGGTTTCCAGTCAAAAGGTTGAGTGAACCATGGGTAGTCTGCCCTGGTTGGTCCGGCCGGCTACAGGACCTCGTAGATCCCGCACTTGAGGTACCGGGTCTCGGGTACGCCGACCAGGATGGGGTGGTCGGGCGCCTGGCCGCGCCACTCCCGCAACCGGAGGCGGCGCCGGGTGTCGGCGGCCGCCTCGGCGACCATGGCCTGAAAGGTGGTCTCGTCCAAGTGGTGGGAGCAGGAACAGGTGACCAGGATGCCCCCGGGAGCCAGGAGTTTGAGCGCCCGCAGGTTTATCTCCTTGTACCCGCGCAGCGCCGCCTCCACCGTGTACTTGCTCTTGGTGAAGGCCGGCGGGTCGAGGATGACCATGTCGAACCGGGCCCCCTCCAGATCGTGCTGGCGGAGGACCTCGAACCCGTTGCCCTCGCGGAAGTGGCAGACACCGGCGAACCCGTTCTCCGCAGCGTTCCGCTCCGCCAGCGCGGTGGCGGCGGCGGAGATGTCGGAGGCCCAAACCTCGCTGGCGCCGTACGCTGCGGCGTGGACGGCGAAGCTTCCGGTGTAGCAGAAGGGATCCAGCACCCGCGCACCCGGCTTCACGTACGTGGCCAGGGCCCGGCGGTTCAGCTTCTGATCGAAGAAGTAGCCGGTCTTCTGGCCTTCATCCAGATCGGCCCAGAACCAGAGATCGTTCTCCTTGAAACGCACGAGCGGCGCGAAATGACCGGAAACGGTCCGCTTGGCCTGGGGCAGGCCCTCCAGTTCCCGCACGGCCACGTCACTGCGCTCGTAGTGGCACTCCGGACCGAGGAGTTCCGCCAGAAGGTCGGCCAGCAGCTCTCGCCGCACCTCCATCCCTAAGGTCAGTACCTGCCAGACGATGGTCCGGTCGAACCGATCCACGATCAGGCCCGGCAGCAGGTCCCCCTCACCGAAGACCAACCGGTAGGCAGTCACCCCGGGAAAGGTCTCCTCCCGCAGTCTCAGGGCGGCGGCCAGCCGGCGGCGGAAGAACTCCTTGTCCACCGGCTCGTCGTGCTCGGTCAACCGGCGCACCGTGATCTGCGAGGCCGGGTTGAAGTACCCCAGCCCCAGGAAGTGGCCGGCATGGTTGCGGATGGCCACGATGGCGCCGCCGGCCGCCTCCCCTTCGAGATGATCGATCTCCCCCGCGTAAACCCAGGGGTGTCCCGCCCCCAGCCGGTGGTCGCGGCCCCGTTTCAACACGACCGTCGCCATGTCCTCAGGCCTCCTTGCCCTCGCGCCGCCTGATCTCCCGGGCCACCACGACGCCGGAGGCCGAGGCCTGCACCAAGCCCCTGGTCACGCCGGCGCCGTCGCCGATGGCGAAGAGCCCGCCGATGCGGGTCTCCAGGGCCGGCGACAGATCGAAACGGCAGGAGTAGAACTTCACCTCCACGCCGTAGAGCAGCGTGTAGCGCCCATACACCCCCGGCGCCAGCTGATCCAGCGCCTTGAGCATCTCCAGGATGGAGACGAGGTGGCGGTACGGGAAGACGAGCGAGAGGTCGCCGGGCGTCGCGTCGGGCAGCGTGGGCCGGACCAATCCCTTGGCGATCCGCTCCGGGGTGGACCGGTGACCCTCCACCAGGTCGCCCAGCCGCTGGACCAGCACGCCGTCGCCCAAGAGGTTCGCCAAGCCGGCGATGTACTTGCCGTAGGTGATCGGCTCCCGGAAGGGGACGGTGAAGTTCTTGCTGACGAGCACGGCGAAGTTGGTGTTCTCGGTCCGGCGCTCGGCGTGCGAGTGGCCGTTCACCGTCACGAGGCCCCGGCCGTAGTCCTGGCCCTCGTAGCGCTCGGAGGTCACGAAACCGTGGGGGCACATGCAGAAGGTCCGCACCCGGTCGTCGAACGACTTCGAGTGGTAGATGAACTTGGACTCCCAGACGAGGTCGGTCAGGTCCGACATGACCGCGGCCGGCAGTTCGACCCTGACCCCCAGGTCGACCGGGTTCACCGCCAGGCTGAGGCCCAGGTCGCCCGCCTGTTTGGCCAGCCACTCCGCGCCCTCCCGCCCAGGGGCCACCACCACGTAGGGTCCCTCCAGCACGGTGCCGTCGGACAGCTCGACCCCCGCCGCCCGGTTCTCTTTGACGAGCAGGCGCTGGGCGGCGACGCGGGTCATGATGTCCATCCGGGTGCGAAGGTGTTCATACATCCCGCTCAGCACGTCGGCGGTCCGGCCGGTCCCCATGTGGCGAACCCGGCTGGGAACGAACCGCAGCTCGGCGAGGGTGGCGCGACGCTGGATCTCCTGGAGGCGCTCGTCGTCGGTGCCGTGAACGTGGGTCGGAGCGCCGTAATTCACGTAGATGCCGTCGACGTAGTTGATGAGCCCCTCCAGCGCCTGCGAACCGATGTAATCGGCGAGGTTGCCGCCGACTTCGGGTGAGAGGGTCAGCTTGCCGTCGGAGAAGGCGCCGGCCCCGCCCCAACCGGAGACCATCGAGCAGGGGATGCACCCCTTGCAGGTCATCTGCCGTTCGTTAGCGGGGCAAGTCCGGCCGGAAAGAGCGGCCCCTTTTTCGAGGATCGCCACGTTGAGCCCGGCGTCGGCCAGTTCGAGCCCGGCGAAGATACCCGCCGGCCCGGCCCCCACGATGATCACGTCGTAGCTCTGCTTCACGGTCGCACCCCTCCGGCTCAATAGTATAGTATGCCCGCCCGGGCGAGGAATGGCGGGGAACAGGGATTCCCCGGGGCCGCGTGGAAGGTTAACGCAAGAAAGGACGGCTGCCCTGGTGCCCACTTACCGCACCGTCGCCACCGCGGCGAAGGTCGAACTTAAGATCGAAAAATCCGTCTTCCTAGGGCAGGCGGCCGCCACGGCCGACCTGGAGGCGGCGAAGGCCTTCATCGGGGCCATCCGCGCCGAACACCGGCAGGCCACCCACGTCTGCTACGCTTACCGCCTGGGCGACGAACCGGGCGCCGTCACCTACCTCTCCGACCACGGCGAACCGGCCGGAACCGCCGGCAAACCCATCCTGGGTGCGATCCTCCACCGGGATCTGACCGACGTCACCGTGGTCGTCACCCGCTATTTCGGCGGCAAGAAGCTCGGCGTGCGGGGCCTGATCGAGGCCTATGGCGCGGCGGCCTCTGCCGCCCTCGACGCCGCCGGCATGCTCACCCTGACCAGGCTCCTGCCGGTTCGCCTGGCCTGTCCTTACGACAAACTGCCCGCCTTGACCCGGGCAATCCGGCAGGCGGGCGGCGAAAGCGCGGCGCCGGAGTACGACGCCGAAAAGGTCACACTCGCGGCGCGCATCCCGGTGGAGGCCCTGCCGGCGCTGGAGGCGGCCCTTGCGGCCCTCTCCGCCCTCCGGCTGACCTGACAGCCGGAAGCCTGGCCCGTCCTCCCGCTCAGCCCCCCGCCTGCACGGCCTTGGCGAGTTCGTCGGCCACCTCCGGCAGCGGCACCACGCGGTCGGCCAACCCCTCTTCGACCACCGAGCGCGGCATCCCGTACACCACGCAGGTCGACTGGTCCTCGGCGAGAATCCAGCCGCCGGCGCGCTTGATCAGCGCCGCTCCCCGCGTCCCGTCGCTCCCCATCCCCGTTAAGACGGCGGCGACCGTCGTTCCCCCGTAGTGTTCGGCCACCGACTCGAACATGGCGTCGACCGAGGGGCGCAGCGAGGCGATCGGGGGGTCTTGGCCCAGTTGCAGCTCGCCCCGGGCGTTGATGCGCAGGTGGTAGTCGCCCGGCGCCAGGTAAGCGAAGCCGGGCTTGGCGACCTCGCCGTGCTCGGCTTCCTTGACCCGCAGCTGGCTCGAGAGGTCGAGCCGCTGTGCCAGGCTCCGGGTGAAACCGGCCGGCATGTGCTGCACGATGAGCACCGGTACCGCTAGGTTCCCCGGCAGGCGGGGCACGACCTCCTGGAGGGCCCGCGGTCCACCGGTGGAAGTGCCGATCGCCAGGATCCGCGCCCGCTGGTGCCGGCCGGCCGCGCCGGCCGCCGCCGGGGTGCGCAGGGCGACCCGGTGGATTCCGCACAGGCGCCCAAGGTTGGCCCGGGCGGCCACCGTGACCTTGGCCACGATCTCCTCCTGCCAGGCGCCGGACCCGGCCTCCTTGAGCGAAGGCTTGCAGAGGAAATCGACTGCTCCCTCCTGGAGCGCCTGGATGGTCTCCTCGGCGCCCTCAGTGGTCACGCTGGAAAGCATCACCACCGGCGTGGGGTTCTCCTGCATGATGGCCCGAAGCGCCTCGAGGCCGTTCAGTTCGGGCATATTCACGTCCAGCGTGACCACATCGGGGCGAAGCTGGCGTACCTTCTCGATGGCGTCGCGCCCATCGCGAGCGAAACCCGCCACCTTCAGGCCGGGATGCTTGCTCAGACTTTCAGCGATCACCTGGCGGAAGAAGGCTGAGTCGTCTACGACCAGTACTCTCAGTGGCAGTTCCACGATTCCGCTCCTCAGGCCCCGACCTTGCGGCCACTCCGGGCCTCCCGGTTCAGATGCAGGAGATCCAGGATCAGAACCACTGTGCCGTCGCCCAGGACCGTCGCGCCCGCGAAGCCCCGGACGTCGGCGAGCAGGGAGTCGAGCGACTTGATCACGATCTCCTGCTGGCCGAGCAACTGGTCGACGACCAGGCCCTGGCGCTTGCCGCCCGACTTCACGATCACCAAGTTGTATTCCTCACGGTCCTGTTCCAGATCGGGCGTGGCGAAGAGCGCACCGAGGCGGACGACCGGGATGACCTGTCCCCGGAAGAGCAGGTATTCCGCGCCCTGGATCGTCTTCAGCGCGTCCCGCCGCACCTTGGTGATCTCCTCGATGTTCTCGAGCGGCAGGGCGTAGACTTCCTTCTGCCCCAGCTTGACCAGGAGCGCCTGGATGATGGCCAGGGTGAGCGGGAGTTTGATGATGAACTTGGAGCCCTGCCCCGGCTGAGACTGCAGCTCGACCGTCCCGCTGAGCGATTGGATCTTCGTCGCCACCACGTCGAGCCCGACCCCGCGGCCGGAGATATCGGTGACCTTCTCGGCGGTGCTGAAGCCCGACCGGAAGATCAGGCCGTATGCTTCGTGTTCGGCCATGGCCGCCGCTTCGTCGGCGGTGATGAAGCCCCGTTCGACCGCCTTCGCCTTGATCCGCGCCACGTCCATGCCCTTGCCGTCGTCGCTGACTTCGACCACGACCTGGTTGCCCTCGTGCCGGGCGGTGATGCGCACCTCGCCGACCGGGCTCTTCCCTGCGCTGCGTCGGGCCTCCGGCGACTCGATCCCGTGGTCCACGGCGTTGCGCAACAGGTGCACCAGCGGGTCGCCGATCTCGTCCACCACGGTGCGGTCGAGCTCGGTCTCGTGACCCTCGATGACGAGGTTGATCTCCTTGTGGAGTTCCTTGGCCAAGTCGCGCACCATGCGCGGGAAGCGGTTGAAGACCTGGTCGATCGGGACCATCCGGGCCTTCATCACCAGGCTCTGCAAGTCGGTGGTGATGCGGGCCAGCTCCTCTATGGTCTCGCCCAGGACGGGAATCTTCGACTGGTTGCCGATCTGCGAAAGCCGGCTGCGGTTGATGACCAGCTCGCCGACGAGGTTCATCAGGCTGTCCAGCTTCTCGATGTCCACCCGCACGGTCTGGCGCACCGCCTGGCGCGCCGGGCCGCCCGCCGGGACGTTGGCCGTCGGGGCGCCGGGCTCCGCCGCGTGCCGCTCTTCTTCCGACGAGCGCTCCGGGGCCGAGGGGACATTTGCCGGGGCGGCGACCCTGGCGACCGCCCCGTCGGCCGTCGCGGCAGCCTCCTCTCTCGCCTGAACGCCTGGAGCGGCAGCCTCCCCCGGAGTCTCCGGGTTGCGGACCGTCACTTGGACCCGGGAGATCTCGGAGATGGCCCGGACCAGCCCTGCGACTTCCTCGGCGCTGAGCTGCGAGACGTAGAGGACGGAGAAGGTCCGGGCAAACCTGTCCTCTTCGAGCTGCTCCACCGGGGGGCTTACCCGCAAAATCCGGCCCTGGTCCTCGAGGTTGCGGACGACCAGGTAGGCCCGGGCGGACTTCAAGATGCACTGCTCGTCGAGTTCGACGGAGACCTGGTAGCCGCGCCGCCCGTCGCGCCTGGCCTCGGCCAGCGCCGCCGCCTCTTCCGCGGTGAGCGGGAGTTCGGCGCAGAGAGGCGCGGCCTCGCCTTCCGCGGCGCCCGCCGGGGCCGGCCCGGCCGGCGCCGCTTCCGCCGACGCGCGGGGCGCCTCCGGTGCCAAGTCCTCAGCCGGCTTGGCCGCTGCGGCTTTCCGGCCCGAGGGCTGGTAGGTGCCGCTGGCGAGCGCCTGCAGGTCGCTTATGAGCTCCGACGGGTCGAGCGAACTCTCGCCGCCCGCCGCCACGGCGTTGGTGAAAGCCTCGAGCACGTCGAGGCACCGGAACATGACATCCATCGACTCCGCCTTGACTTCCAGTTGCTTCTGGCGGAACTTGTCCATCACGTTCTCCATCGCGTGGGTAAGCTCGGCCACCTCGGCGAAACCCATGGTGGCCGACATGCCCTTGAGGGTGTGGGCGGCCCGAAAGACCCGTTCGATGACCGCGGAGTCTTTGGGATTGGTCTCGAGCGCCAAGAAGCCCTCGTTCATCGCTTGCAGGTGTTCCCGGGCCTCATCGAGGAAGATGCCCAGGTATTGGGACATATCCATGCGTCAGCTCGCCTGCCTTTCCGCCTCGGCGACTTCGTCCTTGGCCAGGACGCGCTCCAAGTCGAGCCAGGTCAAAAGCCGGTCGTCGAGCTTCACGATGCCTTCCACCAACTCCTGAGCCAGGCTGCCCATCATCACAGAAGCCGGCTCGACGTTGGCCGCGTCCACCTGCGTAGTCTCCGACACGCCGTCGACCAAAAGCCCGACCACGTGCTCGCCAACCTTGACCACGACCAGGCGCGACGTCCCCGTCAGGTCTGTCGCGCCGAGCCCCAGGCGCTGTTTAAGGTCGATCGCCGGCAGGATCTTGCCGCGCAGGTTGAAGACGCCGAGGATGTAGTGCGGGGCGCGTGGGACGCGGGTGATCTCCGCAACGTTGATGATCTCCTGAACCTGGTCGATCGTCACGGCGTACTCGGCGCCGCCCAGATGGAAAACGACGAGCTGAAGCTTGTCCATTCCCCAGCCTCCTCCGTGGTCGCCTGGAAAAGCAGGCAAAAGGCACTCTTCGTGCTTTTTTCGGCGAAGTCAGGGCAAATCCTTTAGAAGCTTAAGGAGGGCAAGGAGGTTGAGGAGCGCGTGCGCAGTGATGCCGGCCGTGAGCGACCGGCGCCACTCGTAGAGCAAAGCAAGGGCCAGCCCGACGAGGAAGACTGGCAACAGTTGGACCTGGTAGCGGTGGATCACGGCGAAGAGGCCACTGGCCAGCAGGACCGTCGGCCAGATGCCGTAGCGTTCCCGGAAGACCTCCTGCACGAAACCGCGGAAGAAGACCTCCTCCGCCAGCGGGGCCATGCTCACGAGCAACACCGAAAGCGCCGCCGCCGCCAGCCGGGAACTGGCGAAAAGGCTGGTGACCGCCGCGTTCTCCTCGGCCAGGAGGGCGGCCACCTTCTGGGCCGGGACGAACAGCCGGAAGGCCCACACGGACGCTGCGCCGCCCCCCTCTTGCAGGAGGTAGAGCGGGCCGACCGCCGCCAGGCCGACCAAGACCTCGGTGCCCCACCCCTCAGCGCGCAGGCCGATCTGGTCCCAGGAGCGCCGGTAGCCGAGCGCGACGGAGGCCAGGGTCAGGGCGAGCAACCCGGCCTCCTGGAAGTAGAGGGCGATGAGCAACGCCGGCGCGTCGCCGGACAGGGAGAAGAACCCCAGCGTTTCCCCGGCCTTGACCAGCCAGACGGCGAGCAATGGCAGGCCGAGGAAGGAGATGAACAGGATGCCCCAGATGTCCGGCACCAGCCAGCGCCGGGCCGGTCCCGGTCGCACGTCCGCCATGCCCGCGGCCTCAGGCGGAATAGTTGGGAGATTCCTTGGTGATCTGAATGTCGTGCGGGTGCGATTCCCGGAGCGAGGCCCCGGTGATCCGCAGGAACTGCGTGCGGGTCTGCAACTCCTCGATGGTCCGCACGCCGCAATAGCCCATGCCTGCCCGCAGGCCGCCCATGAGTTGGAAGACGGTGTCGGCCAGGGGTCCTTTGTACGGCACCCGCCCCTCGATGCCTTCCGGCACCAGCTTGGCCTGGTTCTCCTGGAAATAGCGGTCGCCTGAGCCGGCCTTCATGGCGCCGATCGAGCCCATGCCGCGGTACACTTTGTAGCTACGTCCCTGGTAGATCTCGGTGTCGCCCGGACTCTCCTCCACGCCGGCAAAGAGGTTGCCGATCATGACCACGTCGGCGCCGGCCGCGATGGCCTTGGTGATGTCGCCGGAGAACTTTATGCCGCCGTCGCCGATGATCGTGACGCCGTGCTTGTGCGCTTCTTCGGCGCACTCGAAGATCGCGGTGATCTGGGGCACGCCAATGCCGGCGACCACCCGCGTGGTGCAGATGGACCCCGGGCCGATGCCCACTTTCACCGCGTCCACCCCCGCCTCGATGAGCGCGCGGGTGCCCTCGGCGGTGGCCACGTTGCCGGCGATGAGCTCGAAACTCCCGCGGAAGTTCCTCCGGGTGTCGCGCACCGCCTCGAGCACTCCTTTGGAGTGGCCGTGGGCGGTGTCAATGACGATGGCGTCCACTCCGGCCTTGAGCAGCG
>JBLNBQ010000177.1:0-18734 GCA_050260095.1 Chitinophagales bacterium | reverse complement strand
AGAGTTCCTTGCCGTCGAGCAGGATCGGCGCCTGCTTGCCGATGTTGTTGGCGGTCATCTCGGCGAACCGCTTGGCGCCTTCAGCCTTGAACTCGAACGCCACGGCCGGGCGGCCGTATTCGTCCTGAGTCAGCCGGGCGTCCTTGAAGTCGGCGCCAGTGGCGACGACGTTGCCGTTGGGATCCCGGAACTCGAGCACGGCGGTCTTCCCGATCACCTCGATGGCCTTCTGCGGGTCGCGCGACCCCGGCAGGTCGACGATGATCTGCCTTGCGCCCTTGAGCTGCACGACCGGTTCCGCCACGCCCAGGCCGTTGACCCGGTTGTCGATGACCGCCTTGGCCCGGGCCATCACATCCTGGTCGACCTTGGTGGTGGCGGTGTCTTGCGCCTCGAGGACGACGTGGACGCCGCCCTTGAGGTCAAGGCCCAGCTTGATGGGCACCTGGTACAGGACGAACCCGGCTACAGCGAGTAGCCCGACGATCAAGAGCACCCGCCACTGCAAGCCGCGCTGCATGGGCTGATTTCCCCTTTCCTAGCTGCCTGATGGGACACAAAGCCATTATAACTTCGGCCGGAACGGCTTGTCAATTTGCGTAACCTGCCGCCGCACGGCAGTTGCAGGGCCTTGGGGCACTTTCTGGGGCCGCGTGGAAAATCGTTCAACGCAGGCGTGGAAACCCGCTCAGAGCAGGGTGGTCCCGTTGATCACCAGGCCGAACCGGGCCGACAGAAACTCCGCGGCCCGGCGGCACATGACCATCCGCGTGAGGAAGATCTCGAAGTACTCCATGATCGGCACCACGTCCACTTCGACCGTGAGGTCGAGCGTGAGCGTGCGGTGCCCCCCGTCGACGTTGAGGAAGGAGCGGATGACGGCGTAGTTGACCCGGTCGTGGGTGTCGAACTTGGCGAAGTCGGGATTGCGAACCCGGGAGCGGTGGACGTCGGACTTGTCGGCCAGGATGAGGGCGGCCGCCACGGGGTTGACCGCCTGCCCCACCTCGTCCTCGTGGTTTCCGATGGCGCCCAGGATCGTCGCCACTTCCACCGGGTCCATCCCCAACTCGAAGAGGAGCGGCATCGCGAGGGCAGCGCCGACCCGGCCGTGTTCCGACCGGGAGGCCACGTTGCCTATGTCGTGCAGGTAGCCGGCGATCTCGGCCAGTTCGCACTCGCGGAAGGAATAGCCCAGCCGGTGCAGCACCTGACGACTGATGGCGCTGACCAGCGAGGCATGCCGGAAGCCGTGCTCGGTGAAGCCCTCCGCGCCCAGGTGTTCGTTCGCCTGGCGCAGGAGGGCCTCGATCTTCGGGCTGTTGCGAACCTCGTCGAGGGTGACGGCCGTGAGGAACCGCCTCCGTTAGTTCTACTTGATGACCCGGTTGATGGCCGACCGGAGGAACCGGAGCTCGACCTTGTCGGCGACGCGCAGGACCACGTAGTTGTCGGGACCCTTCTCCTCGAAGTCGACGATCGTCCCCTTGACCCCGCCGATGGTGATGACATCGTCGCCCTTGCGCAGGGCGTTCAGCATCGCCCGGCGTTCCTTCTCCTGTTTCTGCTGGGGCCGGATGAGCAGGAAATAGAAGATCGCGAACATGAGGATGAACGGGAGAAGGCTCTGGAGAGCCGCGGCCTGGGGGTTCAACTTGCCTGCGGCGGCCGCGGTGACGGCGGTGGCCTGTGTGGCGGCGAGAAACTGGTGCATGCGAATCCTCCCTTTGCGCCCGGTTGTCCCGGAACGGCGCCAAGTATTATTCCCTCTGTCTTACCAAATTCCTCTCCCCCGCCAGGTAAGGAGCGTACCGCTCCCTGACCGGCCGCAGGTCGCCGGCGGCGCAGGCCTCCCGCAGCCGTTCCATCAAGGCGAGCAGGAAGTGCAGGTTGTGGTAGGTCGCAAGCCTCAGGGCCAGCACCTCGCCGGCCTTGAAGAGGTGGCGCAGGTAGGCGCGGGTGTAGTTGCGGCAGACGTAGCAGTCGCACTCGGGGTCGGGCGGCGTGAAGTCCCGAGCGTACCTGGCGTCGCGCACGATGAGCCGCCCGGCGGCCGTGAAGATGGTGCCGTTCCGGCCGATCCGGGTGGGCAGCACGCAGTCGAACATGTCGATACCCCGGGCCACCCCTTCGATCAGGCAGTCAGGCGAACCCACCCCCATCAGGTAGCGGGGCTTCTCCTTCGGAAGCAGGGGCAGCGTGTACTCCAGGACCTCGTACATCAAATCCTTGGGCTCGCCCACCGAAAGGCCGCCGACCGCATAACCCGGGAAGTCGAGCGCCACCAGGTCGTGCGCGCTGCGCTCCCGCTCCTCCCGGTAGACCCCGCCCTGCACGATCCCGAAGAGGGCCTGGTCGGGCCGGGTGTGCGCCTCCTTGCAGCGCCGCGCCCAACGCGAAGTCAGCGAAACGGAGTGGCTGACGTACTCAGGCGAACTCGGGTACGGGATGCACTCGTCGAAACACATGGCGATGTCGGAACCCAAGGCCTCCTGGACCTCCATCGTCCGCTCGGGGCTCAGGAAGTGCTCCGAGCCGTCGAGGTGGGAGCGGAACCGGACGCCCCCCTCTTCCACCTTCCGCAGCTTGGAGAGGGAGAAGACCTGGAAGCCCCCGGAGTCGGTGAGAATGTTGCCGCCCCAGTGCATGAACCGGTGCAGGCCGCCGGCCTCGCGAATCACCTCGTGGCCCGGCCGGAGGTAGAGGTGATAGGTGTTGGACAGGATCAGCCCTGCCCCGAGTTCCGTGAGTTCCTCCGGCGTCAGGGTCTTGACCGTGGCCTGGGTGCCCACCGGCATGAAGACCGGCGTCTCCACCGTGCCGTGCGACAGGTGCAGCCGGCCGCGCCGCGGCCCCGCCGCGTCGCCGCGCAGCAGTTCAAAGCGTGCGCTCACTTGCAGGCCCCCTCACAGGATGAGCATGGCGTCGCCGAAGGAGTAGAACCGGTAGCGCTCCCGGATGGCCTCCTCGTACGCGCGGAAGATGAGTTCCCGGCCGGCGAAGGCGCTGACCAGCATGAGCAGCGTTGAGCGGGGCAGGTGGAAGTTGGTCACCAGGGCGTCGATGGCGCGGAACCGGTAGCCGGGGTAGATGAAGATGTCGGTCCAGCCGCTGCCCGCCACCATTTCGCCGCCGCCCAGGGCGGCAACGGTCTCGAGCGTGCGGCAGGAGGTCGTCCCGACCGCCACCACCCGGCCCCCACTCCTGCGGGCTGCCCGGATCCGCTCGGCCGTCTCGGCCGAGACCTCGTAGTATTCGGAGTGCATCTCGTGCGCTTCGACTTCCTCCACCTCGACCGGCCGGAAGGTGCCGAGCCCCACGTGCAGGGTCACCGACGCCCGTCCCACACCCTGAGCGGCCAAACGTTCGAGCAACTCGGGTGTGAAGTGCAGGCCCGCGGTGGGCGCCGCCACCGACCCCTCCCGTTCGGCGTATACCGTCTGGTAGCGTTCGCCGTCGCTGAGCGGCGTCGTGATGTACGGTGGGAGCGGGACCTGCCCGAGCCGGTCAAGGGTGGCCCGGAGGTCGCCTGCGCCGGCGAACCGCACCGTCCGCTTCCCGGCCGGCCCCTCCCCCGTCACCTGCGCGGTCAGCTCGCCCTCGCCGAAGACGAGGGCGGTTCCGCGCCGGACCCGCCGCCCCGGGCGGACCAGCGCCTCCCACTCGCTGCCGGAGAGCGGCCGCAGGAGAAAGACTTCGACCTTGCCGCCCCCCTCGGCCTTGCGGCCGAAGAGGCGGGCCCGGATCACCCGCGTGTCGTTGGTCACCAGAAGATCGCCGGCGCTGAGGAACCGGGGGAGGTCATAGAAGTGGCGATGCTCCACAGCTCCGGTCCGCCGGTCAAGCACGAGCAGCCGGGAGGAGTCCCGCGGCTCCGCCGGGGTCTGGGCGATGAGTTCGGGAGGCAGCTCGTAGTCGAAGTCAGCGACCCGCACGCGATCTACTCCTCGTATCCGAATTCCTTGAGGTCCCGGGGCGACTTCCGCCAGTCTTCCCGGACCTTCACCCACAGCTCCAGGTGAACCTGCTGGCCAAGGCGCTTCTCCAGGTCGTACCGGGCCGCGGAGCCGATGGCTTTCAGCATCTGGCCCCCCCGCCCGATCACGATGCCCTTCTGCGACTCCTTCTCCACGTAGATGCTCGCGGCGATGTGCCGGAGGTCCTTCCCCTCTTCCTCCCGGAGGAACTCCACGTCGACGGCGAGCGAGTGGGGCACCTCCTCCCGCAGGACCTCGAGGGCCTTCTCCCGCACCGTCTCGGCCACCTGGAAGCGCTCCCCCTGGTCAGTGACCATCTCCGGCGGGTAGTACGGTGGACCTTCGGGCAGGAGGCGGAGCACCTGTTCCACCAGCCCATCCAGGCCCTGCCCGCTGACCGCCGAGACCCGGCAGACCGCAGCGAACTTGCCGCGCTCCTGCGCCTGCGCCAGGATCGCCTCGCCCCCGTCTTTCGCCAGATCGAGCTTGTTGCCCACCAGGACGACCGGGACCTCCACGCCGGCGGCCGTCTCGAACGCCAGCTCGTCGCCGGGCCCCAGCGCCTTCGAGACATCGATCACCAGCAACAGGACATCGACATCCTTCGCCGCCTCCTGGGCCGCCTTGACCATGAGCTGGCCGAGGCGGTGGTGGGGCGCATGCAGGCCCGGCGTGTCCACAAAGACAATCTGCGCCTCGGGCCGGTGCAGGATTCCCCGCAGGACGTTGCGCGTCGTCTGGGCGCGGCGCGAGGTGATGGCGACCTTCTGCCCGACCAACCGGTTGAGCAGGGTCGACTTGCCGACGCTGGGGCGCCCGATCAGGCCGACGAACCCCGACCGGAACCCCTTCCCGCTCACGGCTGTTCCATCGCCGCCTTGGTGAAGGCCAGCGGCAGCAGGGAGGCGGCCGATTCGACCCGGCATTCGCCCCTCAGGTTGGCCATGATGATCGGAAGTTCGGGATTGAACTCCACCATGACCTGCCGGCAGATGCCGCAGGGCGAGGCGAATTCGGGCGCGTCGGCGACCACGGCGATGGCCTTGAAGTCGCGCTCCCCCTCGCTCACCGCCTTGACGATGGCCGTCCGCTCGGCGCAGATCGTCGCCCCCGAACTGGCGTTCTCCACGTTGCACCCCGTGAAGACCCGCCCGCTGGCGGTCAGCAAGGCCGCGCCCACCTTGAACTTCGAGTACGGCACGTAGGCGTTCTCGCGGGCCTGCCGAGCCGCGGCGATGAGAGCTTCCCGGTCGTAGGGCTCATTTGACATCGGCGATCGCTCCTTCCGCGGGACCGGCGGCCCCGCTTATCTCTTTGTCGGACCGCGGCGGC
Source organism: Chitinophagales bacterium (assembly GCA_050260095.1). GTDB lineage: Bacteria > Bacillota > UBA5301 > DYFA01 > DYFA01 > JBLNBQ01. Next base: position 13,425 of record JBLNBQ010000177.1, on the reverse strand, counting down.
GGCCCGACGACCCCGCCCGAGATGACCATCTTCATCCCGTCCTCCACCGTCAGGTCGAGGAACTGCACGTCACGCCGGGGGACCAGGATGAGGAAGCCCGAGGTCGGGTTGGGGGTGGTGGCGACAAAGACGTTGAGCAGGTCCTCCCCGGTCCGCTCGTCGAGTTCGGCCGGGGCCCCGGCGGTGACGAACCCGATGGAGAAGATGCCCTTGCGGGGGTACTCCACCAGCACCACGTTCTGAAAGGCGGTGCGCTGCTGGCCGGCGAAGGCGTCGATGACCTGTTTGATGGTGGCGTAGACGCCCCGGAAGATCGGCACCCGCAGCAGCGCCTGTTCGCTCCAGTGGATCAACCGGCGACCAAGGAGGTTGGAGGCGAGCGCGCCCACCGCCACCGCCAGGACGATGCTGGCGAGAAGGCCCAGGCCAGGAACCTGCCGCCCCAGCGTGCGGGCGGCGATGCCGCCCAGCAGGGCATCGAGCCAACGGAAGCCGATGGTCAGGAAATAGACCGTCAGCACCGCCGGCGCCAGGATCACCAATCCGGCGAAGAACCAGTTCCTGAGCCTGCGCAGGACCTTACTTATGATCATTGCCCGTCTCCCCCATTCCGGTTACCACCCGCCCGCCAGCCTGTCCCAGAGCGGCGGACCGAGAATCAAGGTCCCGACCAGGGCAGCGAAGAGGGCGGCGACCACGACCGCGGCCGCGGCCAGGTTCTTGCCAAGTCCGGCCAGCGGGTGGAAGCCCGGGCTGACCAGATCGATCACCGTTTCCAGCGCGGTGTTGATGATTTCCGTCACGATGACCAGCGAAACCGCGCCCGCCAACACCGCCGCCGCCACGCCCCCCACGCGTAGCCAGGCCGCCAGCCCCAGGACGACCAGGGCCGCCAGCAGGTGAAGGCGCAGGTTGCGCTGTGTGCGGAAGGCATGGGCCAGTCCGGCGAAAGCGCAGCGGAAACTGTCCGCCAGGGTCCGGTTCCTCAAGAGGGAGCCCCCTCGCGCCCCAGCGCCACCTTGGCCAGGGCGCGTTCCTCGAGCTGCCGCATCTCCGCCCGCTGGGCGTCGTCTTCGTGGTCGAAGCCCAAAAGGTGAAGGACGCCGTGCGCCACCAGGTAGCCCACCTCGCGCTCGGGCGAGTGGCCGAAGTCGGAAGCCTGGCGCCAGGCGGTCTCGAGCGAGATGATCACATCGCCCAGGGGAGCCGGGGCGTCGTCCGCCAGCGGCGCTTCTTCCGCCGCGAACGAGAGCACATCGGTCGCCCTGTCCACGCCGCGGTATTCGCGGTTGAGTTCGTGAATCTGGGGATCGTCCACCAGGGCCACGCTCACCTCGGCAGCCGGCGAGGCCAGCACCGCCGCGAGCCATGGCGCGGGCGTCTCCCCCTTCTCCCTGCGGTGGGCGGCCGCCGTGGCCAGCGTCGCCTCGACGACGCGTTCGATCAGCCGCCGCAACGCTTCTCCCACTTCGACCTTGTCCTGGTCGTTGGCGATGAGCGTCTCCATGACTCGCCTCCTCAAGCTGCTCCCCGCTGCCTAGCCTTTGCGGCCTTCGAGTTCCTTGGCCAGGTTCTCCGGGTACTCCACCCTGGTATGAAACATGCCCGAGAGCACCCTCACGAAGGCCTCCGCGATGCGGTCCAGATCCTTCAAGGTCAGATTCGACTCATCCAGTTGGCCGTCGACCAGGCGATCCTTGAGCAACTTGCGCACGAGCCCCTCGATCCGCCCGGGGGTCGGCCGCTGCAGCGCCCGCACGGCGGCCTCGACCGAGTCGGCCAGCATGACGATGGCCGTCTCCTTGCTCTGCGGCTTCGGACCCTGATAGCGGAAGTCGCGCTCCGAGAGGCCTGCCTCCCGGGAGTTCTCGACGGCCCGCCGGAAGAAGTACCGGACCAGGTCGGTGCCGTGGTGCTGGCGGATGAAGTCGACCACGCAGTCGGGCAGGCGGCGCTCCCGCGCCAGTTCTACGCCGTCCTTCACGTGATTGGTGATGATCAGCGTGGAGAGGCCCGGGGCGATCTTGTCGTGCGGGTTCTCCGCCGAGAACTGGTTCTCGGCAAAGAAGTAGGGCCGCCGCACCTTGCCGATGTCGTGGTAGTAGGCCCCGACCCGGGAGAGCAGGGGATCGGCGTGCACCATCTCCGCCGCCGCTTCCGCCAGGTTGCCGACCATGATGGCGTGGTGGTAAGTGCCGGGGGCTTCCAGCAAGAGCCGCCGCAGGAGCGGTTGGTTGGGGTTCGAGAGTTCAAGCAGTTTCACCGCGGAGGTGATGCCGAAAATGGTCTCGAGGTAGGCCAACGACCCGATGGCCAGGATGGAGGAGATGATCCCGTTGGCCAGCCCGAGCCACGCCCCCCGCACCAGCGAGTAATCGCCCGAAAAGAGCCCCACCGCGGCGATGGTGCCGCCGGTGACGGCGCCCACGATGAAGCCGGCCCGCATGAGGTCGCCGCGCTGGCTCACCCGCGACACGCCGAAGACCCCAGCCAGGCCGCCGGCCAGAGCAACCAGCACGTACTTGAGTTCCTGACCCGTGACCAGCCCCACGAAGACGGAGAGCACCACCGCCACCATGACGGCGAGGCGCGAGTCGAGCAGGATGGCGGCCAGCATGGTGCCGAACGCCACCGGGATCAGGTACCCGGCCCCCGGCCACGGCAGGGTCGAGAGCACCCGGGCGGTGAAAGCCAGCAGGAGCACGATGAAGCCGAGCAACGCCAGGAGGTTCTCCTTGCCCAGCATGTCCGCGTGGAAGCCGCGCAGATAGATGACCATGAGGAGCACGAGAAGGCCGGTGGCCAGCGCCGCCCCGCCGGCTTGCGGGTAGAACGTGCCGGCCCGGTGAAGGCCGAGGCTCTCCAGGACGCGCACGTGATCGGGCGTGACCACATCGCCCTTACGGATGATCGTCTGTCCTTTGAGGATCCGGATCGGCTCCACCGAGCGGACGGCCGCCTCCTCGGCGCGCGCCAGCCGCTCGGGGTCGACGGTCAGGTTGGGGCGCAAAAGCCCCCGGACCACCTGAACGGCCAACTCCGGATCGACCTTGACCCCCGGCGCCCGGCGAACGACCGTCTCCAGCGCCCGCCGCGCGTCCATGAGCGAGTCGTCGGTGATGCGTTCGCCCAACATGGCGTTGGAGAGCAGGGCCCGGGCGACCACCGACAACCGTTCGAGGTCGCCTTCGGGATGCCGGAGGGCGCGAGCCAATACGTCCGAGGAAAGGGACAAGCCGGTCTCTTTGAGCAGCCGGCGGCTGAGATCACCCACGCCGGCCTGCCCGCCTCCCTTGGCCGCTTCGGCGGCGGCCTGCCGGAGAACCGTGAAGACCTGTTCGGCGGCGCGGTCGGCCTCGATCGCCGCGTTGCGGTTGATCAGGTAAGCGCCGGGGTCCTGCAGCACCACCTCGGCCGCCCGGTGGCGGGCCTCGGCCTGCAGCCGTTCGGTCTGCGTCTCGTCGACCGCCGTGACCGGAGCCTCGACGTCGTAGGGCGCGACTTCGCCCACCGCGAGGCTGTGGCGGCGGGAGAGGAGCGGCGCCAATACCATCAGAAAGAGGGTGACATAGACCACCAGCACCAGAGCCCACCGCTGAAGCGCCGGCTGACGGAAGAACTCACGGTCGAGCCGCGGCGCCCAGCCGGGTCCCAGATTCAGCTGCGGTTTACTCACGTCGTTCGCTCCCTTGTTGCGCCTGCGGCAAGGGCAAGCCCGGCGGGGGCGGATCCCCCACCTTGATCGCCTGGAACGCCTGGATCTCCTCCTCGACCTCCCAGACGATTCTCACCTTCACCGCGCCGGGCGTCCGCTCCACTTCGCTGGTCGCCTTCAGGAGCTTCCCCCGGGCGCTCTGCCGGCGAACCCGGGCCACGGCTTCCTGCCTGGCCAGGCGCTCCGCCAACGCCGCTCCCCGATGATACTGCACTTGGTTCAATTCCACAAAGGTTATCTTTAGCACTTCCACCGGAACCCGGAGGCCTCCTGCCGCCCGAAAAGAGAGCGGCAAGGACTCCTCCGACGTGCGATATCGCACGAAGGGCGCCGAACGGGGCCCGAACCAGATACGCCACCGTCCCACTTGCCAGCCGGTCACCACCCTGCGCCGGCCCGTGGGCAGGTCTACCGTGCCCGAAAGCGGGACGCGCCCCACCCCTTCGTACCAGACCCGGGCGCGAACCGACCCCTCGGCCCGGACGTAATCGAAGTGCCACGGCCGGACCGGTTGCACCCCGGTCGTCCCGGCGGGGAGAATGGGACCCGGCTCGGAGACCACCACGCCGCTGATGAGCACCTGGCCCCGGGCTACGGTGTCGCCCGGTTTCACCACCGGCTCGCCTTTGAGCGGGACACAAGCGGTGATGAGCCCGTCGCGGGCGGCCACTACGTGCCGCGGCGCGCTGTCTTCCGGCCTGACCAGCGTCTTCGGGACCACTTCCACCCTGACGAGGGTGCCGCGCACTGTGACGTCGGCCCAGGTCAGATCGGGGTAGCGGCGAAGCAGGCTTCTGGCCAGGCGATCCCGGTCGAGCGACGCCGCCCTGACGCCCGCCCGCAGGCCTTCGCCCCGAAGGTACGCCTGAATCTCGGCCGAGCGGGCCGCTCCCACCCCGACCACCTGGATGAACCAGACGAACGACGAGAGGCCGTACAGGGCCAAGAGGAAGAGCGCCACTCCGGCAGCGAGCGCTTTCCGGTGCCCGAGCGCCGACAAGAAGAACGGCACGCCGCCCCGGCGCCGGATATGCATGGCGCATCCCAGGCGGCGCGCCAACGGCCGCAGCGCCTTGAAGCCGGCGACCGACGTTTCCGCCAGCAGTGCGTCCGGACCCAGGCGTACTATGTTGTGCAGGCCGATTCCCCGGCTCGCCGCCAGATTGACGAAGCGTTCCAGGGCTGGACCTTTGACCCTGATTATAACATATCCCGCCAGGAACGACCACAACCGGCGGACGTGCACGCCCTACTCCCCTCCCCAGTCCTGGAAGGTGAACCCGGTCAACCGCCCTTCCACGACGATCTCGTCCTGGCTGATGGAGCCGATGGCCAGGTTGCGGCCGCTGACGACGACTTCCCCCCGGGTGGTGTTGATCCTCACCCGCTCGGGAAGGTACTCGATGATCCCCCGGTGGTTCTCGATGAAGCACTGCAGGTTGCCGATGAGCGTCACCGAAGGAAGGTCGAGAATCACGTCCTTGGGGAGTTCGAAAAGGTCGGCCACCCGGCGAGCCAGGCGTTCCCGGGGTGAGCGTCGCATTCCGGTCATCCCTCCCCCAAATCCTATGCCAGGCCGCCTGAAATAAGAAAACCCGCCGTCCTTCAAGGACAGCGGGTGTTTCCACGTCGTCAGGCATCGTTCCGGACCGCTTAGCGGAACTTACGCTTCCTGGCCGCCTCAGCCTTCTTCTTCCGCTTCACGCTGGGAGACAGGTAATGCTCGTGCTTGCGGGCCTCAGCGAGCACGCCAGACTTCTGGCAAAGCTTCTTGAAACGGCGGAGAGCGCTATCGATCGACTCGTTCTTACCAATCCTCACCTCTGACATCGATATCCCCCCCTCCGCACACGGGTCTGGACCAATGCTAATCCTGATTATACAATGCCGCCCAGTCCATCGTCAACTGCGTAACCCTGTCTGCTGGCAGCAGGTGCCAGGGTTTCAGCCGGGAGGCCAGCCCAGCGCCCGCCCGCCCAGCAGGTGGACGTGCAGATGCGGGACGGTCTGCCCGCCGTCGGCTCCCGTGTTGACGACCAGCCGGAAGCCGCCCTCCGCGACGCCCTCCTGCCGGGCCAGGTCGCGGGCGACTCTCAGCAGACGGGCGGCGAAGAGCGGGTGAGCCGCCTCGATCTCCGTCACGTCCGCCAGATGCTGTTTCGGGATGATCAGCACGTGCACCGGGGCCTGGGGATTCAGGTCGCGGAACGCCATGACCAGTTCGTCTTCGTACACCACCTGGCTGGGGATGTCCTTGTTCGCGATGCGGCAGAAGATGCAGTCAGCCACGGATCCTCACCTCCGCTACTCCGGGCCGCCCCCGGCGCGCCCGGCGCTTTACCTAATACGCCCCGCCCCGGCCGATTCCTGCGGACGGCCGCGGGCTCACGGGCTGAGTCGGCCACGGACCTCCTCGGCCGTGGCGTCGCTGACCAAAACCCGCCGGATCTGCGCCGCCAGCGGCTCCTGCGACGGGACGGTCGCCCGCACGTAGGTGTCGGTGAGCCCGCGCCACCGTTCCCGGCCCCCGCTTCCCTGCTTCTCTTCGAACAATACGTCCACGGTCGTCCCCACCATCCGGCGGTGGTAGGCGAGCGCCAAGTCCTGTCCGAGGGCGATGAGCCGGCTGGCCCGCTCCCGTTTGACCTCTTCCGGCACCTGATCGGGAAAGGCGGCGGCCGGTGTGCCGCGACGCCGGGAATACGGGAAAACGTGCAGGCGGGAGAAGGCTTGCTGGCGCACGAAGGCCAGGGTCTGAGCGAAGTCGGCTTCGGACTCGCCGGGGAACCCCACTATGACGTCGGTCGTCAGGGCGGCCTCCGGCACCGCCGCCCGGATGCGTTCCACGACGGCCGCGTACGCGGCGGTCGTATAGTGCCGGTTCATCCGCTGCAGCGTCCGGTCGGTCCCGCTCTGGAGCGGCAGGTGAAAGTGGCGGCAGAGCACGGGGGATTCGGCCACCAGCCCGATCAACTCCTCTGTGACGTCGGTCGGCTCGATCGAAGAGAGGCGAAGCCGGCGCAAGCCTGGCACCTTGCTGACCTCGCTCGCCAGGCGGGCGAGGTTCCAGGCGGGTGCGCCAGGCCCGGCCGGCGCCAGGTCGCGGCCATAACTGCCCAGGTGGATGCCGGTGAGCACGATCTCGGGGAAGCCCTCCGCCACCAGCCGCCGCACCTCCGCCAACACCTGTTCCGGCCCGCGGCTCCGCTCCGGTCCCCGCACGTGCGGAACCCGGCAGTAGGAGCAGAACTGGCGGCAGCCTTCCTGGACCTTGATGGTGGCCCGGGTGTGCTCGGCGAGCCCCCCGACGCCCAATTCCTCAAAGATGCGCGCCTCCGCCAGCGGACGGACCGCAATGGCCACCCGCTCAGGGACGGCCGCGGCTGCCGCGGCTTCTCCGGCCTTTCGCCGCCGTGCCTCCTCGACCAACGGCAGCAGACGGGCGCGATCGGTGGTGCCGAGGACGACGTCGACTCCCTCGACCTGGGCCAACTCATCCGGGGCGGACTGGGCATAGCAGCCCATCGCCACGATCACCGCCGCAGGGTTCAGCCGGGCGGCCCGCCGCAGTGCCTGCCGCGACTTTTTGTCCCCCAGGCTCGTCACCGTGCAGGTGTTCACGACATAAACGTCCGCGGCCTCGGCGAAATCGACCACCTCGTAGCCGGCCCGGCGGAAGAGCCCGGCCACGGCCTCCGTGTCGTACTGGTTCACTTTGCACCCCAAGGTGCGGAAGGCGACCTTTAGGCCCATTCTCTGCGCTCCTCTCCGCCATTGCGGGACAATTATAGTTTTCCAGCCCGCCCGGAGTCAACGCCGGGCGCTTTGCCACCCTGCCTGCCGCCCTCTTGGAAATCCTTGCCTTCCCCCTGGCTGGGAACTTCTCCATGATTTCGCTCGTTTTCGCCGAATGGGCAATTCGCTGGTCATAGAAAGGGAGGACATTGCATGCAGTCGATGACCCACTATATGGAGCTTCTCGCGACCAACCAGCCCTGGAACCTGCTCCGGTTCATGGTCGTCCCCGTCGTCCTGGCCGAGACGCTCGTCGCGACCGAGTTCTTCCTGGTCTTCCGCCGCCAGCACTCCGGTGCCCTGCGGCTCTTCAACCGGCTACTGGGCATCGCGGCGGGAGCATACTTCCTGCTGGCGGTCTTTCTCCCGCTCGTCTTCACCGCCATCCCGGGCATGCAGTGGCGCACCTGGGTCGACGTCCTGGCCGTCTGGTCGTACCTGCTCGGCGTGGTGCCGCTCGTCGGCATCGCCCTGCTCGACTTGGGTCTGCTGGGTCGCGGCAAGTCGGAAGACGACAAGATGAAGCTGCACTTCATCCTCCTCACCGTCTTCCTGGTCGTCGCCCACGTGGCCATGGTCTTCGGTATGGTGAACCCGCAGATCGTCATGGGTGCGGGCAAGGCCGCCGGCATGTGATCGCCCACCCACTGGCACCGTCACCCGGAGCCGGGCGCCCGCCCGGCTCTTTCTCTCGGCAGGAATCGCCGGAGAACAGGAGAAATGGCCCACCATGAACAGCATGGTCATCGCCAACCCGATCGCCGGACGCCACCGCGTGCAGGCGGAACTCCCCCGGCTCAGAGAGCTCTGCGCCCGCCATTTTCCTGGCAACCCGCTCCTTTTGACGGAAGGACCGGGACACGCCGAACAGCTCGCTCGCGAGGCGGCGGCCGCCGGCTACGACCGAGTGGTGGCTGTCGGCGGCGACGGCACCGTCGGCGAGGTGCTCAACGGGCTGGCGTACAGCCGCACGGCCCTCGCCATCGTCCCCTACGGCACCGGCAACGACCTGGCGCGTGAACTTGGGCTCCCCTGGGGGCTGGATGAAGCGCTCGCCTGCGCCGCCACCGGCGCCCGCCGGCGGATCGACCTCGGCGAGGAGGGCGGCCGCTATTTCGGCGTGATCGTTGGCGTGGGGTTCGCCGCGGAGGTCATGCGCCAGACTAATCGCCGGTCGGGGCCGGTCAAAGGCCCGGCGGCCATCCTGCTCGCCATACTCCAGACCCTGGCCGAACTGCGCCCCCTGCCGGTGACCCTCGTGCTCGACGAAGGGACGCCGGAGGAGCGGCGGACCCAGACCCTCCTGACGGCCCTCTTCGTCATGAACACGCGCACCACGGGAGGCGGCCTCAAGCTCTGCCCCGAGGCCGCCCCCGACGACGGCCTGCTCGATCTCTGTCTCATGAAAGACATCGGCCGGCTCGACCTGGTGGCCACCTTGCCCAAGGCGTACAAGGGACGCCACGTCGGCCACCCCAAGGTGGAGTTTTACCGCGCCCGGACGGTCAGGCTGGAAGCCTCTAAGCCCCTCACGAAGATGTTCGACGGGGACCTCTTCGGCGATGCGCCGCTTGAGGCGCGCCTCTGTCCCGGCGCGCTGGAAGTTGTCGTACCGCAGGAAAGCGCGGTGGCTTCCAGGTGACCGCGCCGCTGGCTCCCTCGGCCGGCTACCTCGCCCTCTTCCTCGTCGCCTACCTGCTCGGCTCGGTCTCCTTCTCCTACCTCGCCGTGAGGCTCTTACGCCGCGAAGACCTCCGGGCGCTGGGCTCCGGCAACCTGGGCGCGCTCAACGCCGCCCGCCGCCTTGGCAAAGCCGGCTTCCTGCTGGTCTTCCTCGGCGATGCCGGGAAGGCCTACCTGGCCGTGGAAGTGGGACGACGGTGGCTCGGCACCGACCTGGCCCTGATGGTGGCGGCCGGAGGAGCGCTGGTGGGACACGCTTACTCGCTCTTCCTCGGCTTCTCGGGCGGGAAAGGCCTGGCCTCGGCGGTGGGCATCCTGCTGGCGTGGTCGCCGCCCGCACTGCTCGCCGTGGCGCTCCTGGCGCTGGTGTTTCTCGCCGTCACCCGCGATTACCACGTGGCGCCGGCGCTCGCCGCCGTCTGTTTTCCGGCCTTGGCGTGGCTTTTCTGGCACTCGGCGCGCTGGGTTATCGCCGGCGCGTTGCTCGCCGCGCTGATCGTCTGGCGGCATCGCCGCTCGCTCGCGTCCTGGGCGGCGCGGCTGCGCCCTACTCCAGGTTCCCGGTAGCGAACAAGAGACAGGCCAACGCCACCAGGCCCGCCGTCTCGGTGCGGAGGACGCGCGGGCCGAGGGTGACGGTGATCCCCCCACGGCGCCGGGCCTCTTCCACCTCGCCCTCCGCCAGTCCGCCTTCGGGGCCGATCAGCACCGCCACGGCCGAAGGCTGGTCCGGCCGCGCCTTTGCCAGCCACTCCGCTGCGACCTCCCTGAGGCTTCGGCGGCGCTCCTCTTCCCAAGGGACGACCAGCCGGCAACCGTACGGCAGCGCCTGCAAGGCTTCCTTGAGGGCGGCCACCGGGGCCACCTGGGGCGTGATCGACCGCCCGGCCTGCTTCGACGCTTCCTGGGCGATCTTCTGCCACCGGTCCACCTTGGCCGCCGCCCGGCCAGGCTCCGGCCGCGAGACGCACCGCTCGGTGAGCACCGGCGCCACCCGCCGGACGCCCAACTCGGTCGCCTTCTGCACCACCAGATCCATCTTGTCGCTCTTCGGCAACCCCTGAAGAAGTATGAGGTCGATGTCCGGTTCGGTCGGCCGCAGCCGGCTCGCCACGACGCGGGCCTGAAGCCAACCCTCGCCGGGCGGTGCCGCCTCCAGCACAGCGTCATGCTCATAGCCGCTCCCATCGAGGATGAGCACGGCGTCGCCCTCCCTGAGCCGCAGGACAGACCGCGCGTGGTGGGCTTCGCCTTCCGGCAGGCGGAAATGGTCGCCGCACCGGTCGGCCGGCTGGCAGAAGAAGCGAGGTTTTCTCATGGCTGCCTGGCCTTGAGGAGGACCCAGCCGTCCTGCTCGCGACCTTCCTCCAGCCGCACGCCGGTTTTCAGCAAGGCCTCCTCCACCGCTGGGCGTTTGTGTTCGATGATCCCCGCCGCGAGCAGCAGCCCGCCGGGGCGGAGCGCACCGGTCAGGTCAGGCGCGAAGGCGGCGATGACTTCCGCGACGATGTTGGCCACCACCACGCTCGCCCGGCCGGCCACTGAGCGGAGCACGGGCCGGGCGTCGCCCTCTCTCACCTCGATCGCCGGCGCCACCCCGTTTGAGGCGATGTTCTCCCGGGCGACCCGGCAGGCGACCGGGTCAAGGTCGCAGGCGATGACCCGCCCCGCTCCCAGCTTGGCGGCGGCGATGGCCAGGATGCCTGACCCGGTCCCCGCGTCGACCACCAGTTCCGCGCGCGTCTCCCGGAGCGCCTCTTCGAGCGCCGCCAGGCACAGGGCCGTGGTCGGGTGGGTGCCGGTGCCGAACGCCATGCCGGGGTCGAGGTCGATGACCAGTTCGCCCGGCCCGGCTTGGTACTCCTCCCAGCTGGGCCGCACAACGAGCCGCCCCACCTTGAGCGTGTGGTAGTAGCGCTTCCACGCGTCAGCCCATTCCGTGTCCTCCCGGCGCCGCACTTCGACCCGCGCCGGGCCGGGATCGAGGCCCCACCCGGGAAGTTCGCAAAGGAAGGTGCGCAGCTCCGCCAGCAGCCCTTCGGTGCGGCCATCCTCGGCCAGATAGCCGGTGACCCGGTGCCCCTCCGCCGGTCTCAGTTCCTCCGGAAACAGGTCGAGCGGCGACTCACGCCGTCGCCGCTCCAAAAGCCCGGGCTCCTCCAACACGACCCCCTGGCAGCCCAGGCGTTCGAGCCGGAACGCCACCGCCTCGGCCGCCTCAGCCGACGTGGTGACCCTGACTTCCCGCCACTCCATGGCCCACTCTCCCTTGCCTCTACCGGGTGTCGGCTTTCGGGGCGTGGCCCCGCAGCACGTCCTTGACCCGCTCGAAGAGGCCCGTCCGTTCCCGTTCGGCATCGCTGCCTTCCCCTGCGGCGGCGAAGGCGCGCAGGAGTTCCTTCTGCTTGGCCGTCAGCTTGGTGGGGGTAACGACCTTGAGGCTCACATGCAGGTCGCCCCGCCCGTAACCCCGCCGGTGGGGCAGGCCGCGCCCGCCCAGCACCTTCACGGTGCCGGTCTGCGTCCCCGGGGAGACGCTGAGCCTCTCCTGCCCGTCGAGCGTCGGCACTTCGAGTTCGGCCCCGAGGGCCGCCTCCACCACGCTGATCGGCACCTCGCAGAAGAGGTCCGTCCCCCGCCGCTCGAAGAGAGGATGCGGCTGCACTCTGATGAACACCAGCAGGTCGCCCGGAGGACCGCCCCGCCGCCCGGCCTCTCCCTGACCGCCGAGCCGCAGGCCATCCCCCGACTCAACGCCGGGAGGAATCCGGACCTCGATCTTGCGGCGCTTGCGCACCTGGCCGCTCCCGCGACACTCTGTGCAGGGGCGCTCGATGATCCGGCCCTCGCCCCGGCACTGGTCGCACGGCACCACCGTCACCAGCCGTGCGAACCCTCCGCCCCGCACTTGCTGCACCTGTCCGGCGCCGCCGCACTTGGGGCAGGTCTTCACCGCGGTCCCCGGTTCGGCGCCCGTCCCCTGGCAGCGGGTGCAGGTTTCGTGGCGTCCGATCTCGAGCTCCTTGGCTACGCCGGCGGCCACCTCTTTCAGGGTGAGCGTCACCTCGGCCCGCAGGTCAGGCCCGCGCTCGGGGCCGGTGCGGGTCGGCCGGGCGCCGCCGCCGCCGAAGAAGGCCTCGAAGATGCTGCCCAGATCGCTGAAGTCGAACCCGCCCGGGAAGCCCCCGAAATCGCCCTGACCGCCCGCGCCCGGGTCGAACCCGGCATGGCCGACCTGGTCATAGCGGGCGCGCAGTTCAGGGTTGGAGAGCACCCCGTACGCCTCGTTCAACTCCTTGAACTTGCTCTCTGCCTCCGGGTCGTCCTTGTTGACGTCCGGATGGAGCTGGCGTGTGAGGCGCCGGTAGGCCTTCTTTATCTCTTCCTCCGAGGCGCCCCGGTCGACCCCGAGCACCTCGTAGTAGTCGCGTTTGGCCAAGTCTTACCCCTCTTTGACGTTGAAGTCGGCGTCAGAGACGTCAGGCCCGCCGGTGGGGCCACCCGGCGCGCCCGGGCCGAAGCCGCCCGGCCCACCCGGCCCACCCGGAGCGCCAGGCTGACCGGCGCCGCCCGCCTGCTTATAGGCCTCGGCGGAGAGTTCGCCCAGCGCCTCGCGGAGCGGGTCGATCTTCGCCCTGATCTGGTCCAACTCGCCCGTGCCGATCGCGGCCTTCAGCGCGTCGCGAGCCTGCTCCACCTTGCTCTTGAGTTCCGCCGAGTACTTGCCCTCCAGATCCTTGAGCACCTTGTCGGTCTGGTAGACCAGCGTATCGGCCTCGTTGCGGACTTCCGCCTCCTCGCGGCGCTTGCGGTCTTCCTCTGCGTGCTGCTCGGCGTCCTTGACCATCCGGTCGATGTCCTCTTTCTTAAGACCGCCGCTGCGCGCCGTGATGGTGATGGAGTTCTCCTTGCCCGTCGCCAGGTCTTTCGCCCGCACCGACACGATGCCGTTAGTGTCGATGTCGAAGGTGACCTCGATCTGCGGCACGCCGCGCGGGGCCGGCGGAATCCCGTCGAGGTGGAAGCGGCCGAGCGTGACGTTGTCCTTGGCCATCGTCCGCTCGCCCTGCAGCACATGGATGTCGACCCCGGTCTGGAAGTCGGCGGCCGTGGTAAAGACCTGTTTCTTGGAGGTGGGGATGGCGGAGTTGCGCTGGATGAGCGGGGTCATCACGCCGCCGAGCGTCTCGAGGCCCAGCGTGAGCGGCGTGACGTCGACCAGGACGATGTCC
>JBLNBQ010000176.1:0-15999 GCA_050260095.1 Chitinophagales bacterium | reverse complement strand
GATCTTTCGACGCCGAAGGTGCCCTACAAGGAAACGATTCGGGGAACGGCCAAGGCGGAGTACAAGCACAAAAAGCAAACGGGCGGCCGTGGACAATACGGCCACTGTATCCTGGAACTGGAGCCCTTGCCGTCGGGGAGCGGCTTCGAGTTCGTCGACAGAATCTTCGGCGGCGCGGTGCCGAAGCAGTACATCCCGGCGGTGGAGAAGGGCGTGCGGGAGACCATGGAGGAAGGGGTGTTGGCCGGGTACCCCGTGGTGGACCTCCGGGTCTCGCTGCTGGATGGTTCCTACCACACGGTCGACTCCTCCGAAATGGCCTTCAAGATCGCCTCGTCGATGGCCTTCAAGAAGGGCTTCCTCGAGGCCAAGCCAATCCTTTTGGAGCCGGTGATGCGGGTCGAGGTTACGGTGCCCGACGACTACATGGGCGACATCATGGGCGACATGAACAAGCGACGCGGCAAGATCCTGGGCATGGAGCCGGGCCACGGGGTACAGGTCATCAGGGCCCTCGCCCCGCTGGCGGAGATGTTCAGGTACGCCATCGACCTTCGTTCCATGACGCAGGGCCGCGGCTCGTTCACCATGGAGTTCGATCACTATGAGGAAGTGCCGGCGCAATTGGCGGAGCAGATCGTGGCCCACGCCAAGCAGGAGCACGACAAGGGGGAGTAGCTTGCCGAGCGCCAGGGCGTTCCTCGGGTTGCTGGTGCTGACCTTGAGCGTGGCTGCCTGGGGAGCGTTGGCTCTTCTTCGAGCGCAGCCGGCGTGGGGTGCAGGCGCCGAGGCGTGGCGGGACAGCGGCAGTTCCACCGCCCGGTGGGACGAGGTCCTACGCCAATACCGGGGGCGGGAGGCCGAATCCCTCTTTTGGAGGGGAGTGGCCTGCGCCAATCTGGGGCGACTCGAGGAGTCACGGCAAGCCTTCGTAGACTTTGAGACGTCGGCGGGGCGGGAGGAGGCGTCGGCGGAAATCGCCCGCTGGTCCCGGGAGGGGCTTTCGCGGGAGCCGAACGGTCTCAGGGAGCTTAACGGGCTTGCCTTCCTCGCCTACGACGCTCAAGACTACGCCGGAGCCGTGGAGAATTTCCGCCGGATCGTGGGTCTGGATCCGGGCAATCCATGGGTCCGAGCGTACCTTGGGTTCTCTTTGGGGAAAGCGGGCCGCCTCGAGGAAGGCGTGGCGGTCCTTGAAGAGGCGGTCCGGCTCTTCCCGCAGAACGAGGTGCTGCACTTCCTCTTGGGTCTCGGCTATTACCACAAAGGGCAGATGGTGAAGGCGCTGCTCGAAATGGCCAAAGCGCCCCGGGCCATACGGTATTTCCGTTAGGGTCGGGGCGTTCCCGGGGCCGCTCCCGGTTCGTTCTGGCTCGTGCTCCCGGCGAATATACGTTCAGGGGAGAGGAGGCGGAACGATGAGCCAAGGGCGCAGAGCGTCTTCGGCCGGGGACGGGCGAGAGGACCCGGGGATGGGTTCGGCTGTCCTGTGGGGGCTCGTGGTGGCCTTGCTGGCCACGGGGATGGCGGCGCTGCTTTTTGCGGTCGCGCTGCTGGCCACGGAACACCTTCAGCCCACGGCGGGAGCCCTGTTGGCGGTAAGCTTGGTCGGCGTGGCGCTCGGCTCGCTTTGGGCCAGCCACCGCGCCGGACGAAGCGGACTGTGGTTGGGCGCTGGGGTTGGTTTGAGCTATGGGATGTTGGCCTGTCTGCTGGCGGGGGTGCTGCAGCTCGGTCCTCTGAGGTTGATCGGCGCCGTGCAGGGCATCCTCTCTGGTATGGTCGTGGGGGCGGTGGCGGGCATCATCGGGGTGAACCTGTGAGGCGTTGACTGCGACAGCGTCACGAAAAGAAGTGCGCCCCGCCGTTCAGGGCGGGGCGCTTGCTATTGCTGAAAGGATGGTGGAGGGGGAAGGATTCGAACCTTCGAAGCGTTCCGCAACAGATTTACAGTCTGCCCCCTTTGACCAGCTCGGGAACCCCTCCACAAGAGTTTTCAAGTTGTCCGGGGAAATTGGCAGGGGAGACAGGACTCGAACCCGCAACCCTCGGTTTTGGAGACCGATGCTCTACCAATTGAGCTACTCCCCTAAGCGACCGACAATGAGCATTATAGCAGATGACCGGGGGCAAGTCAAGGGCTTGGAATAGCCCGGCTGCCCTTTTCCGGGACTCTTGGCCGCTTGACCAGGGGATCCCAGCGTTGTATACAAGAACAACATGAATGACTTGTCCCGGCTTCTTCGCAGGAGGCTGATCATCTTGCGCCACTTCACCGCTATGCTCACCCGCGCTGCCGACCAGAAGGCCTACCAAGCGGTATCGTTGGACCTTCCGCTCCCGGCGGTGACCGGCCGCAGCTTGACTGAGGTTCAAGATAACCTGCTCACCGCCATGCAGCGTCACATCGACCTGACCTGCGAACTCGCCTGCGAGGCCAGGGGCGACCATCATCCAACTGCCAGCTCATCGGGGGTTCTCTCTGGAGGGAAACCTCCTGCCGCAGATCCGGCTAAAGGCGGCTGTCTCCTTCTTCTTGAGATTCCCGAATACCTGCTCACGCGCAACTAGGCGAGTCCATCCCAGATTCTCCAGTTCAATCTGCAAGACGAGGCGAAGCCCTAACGCTGTGGTCAAGGGCTTCGTTTTCGCGTCTTGCTGGCAGGCCCAGGGCGGATTAGAATGGAGGCAGGACGAACCCAGGGAGGTACATGAAACTATGCCCCTCTACGAATTTCGCTGTCTCAAGTGCGGGCAGAGATTCGAGGAACTCTGTTCCCGGGACGCTCGCCCCGCCTGCCCGAAGTGCGGTGACGCTCAGACCGAACGGCTATTCTCTGCCTTCGCCACCAAGAGCGGGGGCGAGTTTCGCTCCAACGCCTCCGGGGGCGGCTGCGCCGGCTGCAGCGGAGGCAGCTGCTCTTCGTGCCATTGAACACCGGCGTGCCATTGAACACCGGCGCTCCGGCAGGGCAGCATCCGTTTACAGCAGATCACGAGATCACGCATCCGTGTCGCGCTTTAAGCCGGGTGGCAGTCCCCAGACGGAAGAGCCGGTGGGAAGGGGTGAGTCCCACCTCTTCTTCGTCATCCGTTACTGTACAAAATACACATTTTGTACAGTAACGAGCAGGGTTTCCCACGCCCGCCGTGGAAATCCTCTCCGAGCGCCCGCCTTGGCCGACCGCGCTGCCGAGACGCCTCTCAGGAGGTCACGATGCGCAACACTGATTTCGCTGTCTGTCTGGCGGACTTTCTCGACGAACTCCGTCTCACCGGCGACAAATCCCAAGCCACCATCGCCGAATATCGGCGCGACCTTGTGGTCTTCTGGCGTTTCCTGGCCAACCGCGACCGGCCGGCGCTCCGTCGTTCCCGTCGTCCCGAACTGCTCGCCGAGCGCCGGCGCGACGACGCCCAACTGCCGCCGCTTCCGGTCGACGCCATCGGCCCTCGGGAGATCCGGCGGTTTCTGCTCTACGTCCAGGACGAACGCGGCAACTCCAAACACGGGATCGCCCGCAAAGTCTCGGCGCTCCGTGCGTTCTTCGGATTTCTTAAGAAACAGAATGTCATTACGGTCGACCCAACCGCGGAAGTTCCCCGGCCGAAGATCAACCCGCGAGCCGCGCTCCGGAAACATCTGGTCAAGGAGGATGCCATCCGGCTGCTGAACTCCGTGCGGGATAACAGCCGCGACCCCCAGCGCGACCTCACGCTCTTGACTCTCTTTCTTTACGGCGGCTTGCGGATCAGCGAGGTGATCTCGCTCCGCCCCGAAGACGTGAAGTTCGCGGAGAACCTCGTGGAGGTGCTCCACGCCAAGGGCCAGAAACAGCGGGCCGTCCCGCTCCCGGATGCAGCGATGAGCATCCTCCGGCGCTACCTGGCTGAGCGGCGCTTCCCGGAGGCCGCCTATCTCTTCACCTCTCACAAGGGAACCCAGCTGAGCCGGAGCAGCGCCTACTACATCGTGAAGCAGTTCGTCCGCCTGCTCGGCCTCGATCCGGCCATCTCGCCGCACAAGCTTCGGCACACCTGTGCCACGCTGCTGCTCGAGGCGGGCGTCGATCTCCGGTTCATCCAGGAGTTCCTTGGTCACGCCGACATCTCGACGACCCAGATCTACGCTCACGTCTCCGCCGCCAAACTCCGGGAAGTGATTCTCGAGAAGAACCCGCTGGCCACCTAGAGCGCCCGGTACCGCCGCCGGAAGCCTCGGTGGTCCGGCGTCGCTCCACGCGCCTGCAGGACGCGCCCAGCAAAAAGGGTGCAAGCCTTCGCCTGCACCCTTCTCTATCACTTGCTCGCCGAACGGCGACATCAGGACGGAACCGCCTGCGTCGCGCACTCCTCGGCCGGTTTCTGAACGCCCAGTATGGTGAAGAACATCTCGAGCGCCTGTCGCTGCCCGCTCGACCGGGCCTCGGGGGCCCGGTTGAGATCCCGGTAGCGGCGGAGAGCCTCTTCGTAAGCCGGCTGCACTCCGTCTTCTTCAACCTTGGCCATGAGCTGTTCGTACATTTCCCGCCGGGCTTCCGCCTGGGCGACCCAGAACTGCGGGTCGGTGGTCAGGCCGGATGCCAGAAGTGCCTGCTTGGCGAGTCGCTTGCATCTCTTGAGCCCGAGGATCACGTCTTCCTGGCCGACGCATATCATAGGCGATCTCCCCTTTCCGGAGTCTGAGCACCGGGGCATTAGGACCCAAACGACAAACCTGACATCGCTCCCCCTGGGTTAGTGTTTCTTCTCGTCGCCAGATAATCCTGTCTCTCTCCAAACCTGTCATTCACTTCCGAGCGACATCTTCACGAGGCGTTCTACCAGGTCGGGGAACTCGATTCCCACTGAGCGAGCGGCATCCGGCACCAGGCTGGTGGAGGTCATGCCGGGGAGCGTGTTGACTTCCAGGACCACAGGCTGGCCGAGGTCGTTTAACATCAAGTCCACCCGGGCGTAGTGCCGGCACCCCAGGGCGCGGTACGCCCGAACCGCGTAGTCTTGCGCCGCCGCCGCCACCTCCGGCGATATACGAGCGGGAATGATGTGCTCGCTCATGCCCGGCGTGTATTTCGCCTCGTAATCGTAGAAGGCCGTCTTGGGCACGATCTCGATCACCGGCAATGCCTCCGGCGGCCGATCGCCCAACACGCCCACCGTGAGTTCCTTCCCCGAGAGGAACTCCTCCACAAGAGCCAGTTCGTCGAATTCCAGCGCAGTGCGGAGCGCCTCTTCGAGCTGCGACTCTTCGCGAACGATCGTCACTCCAACGGTGGACCCCTGGCGGTTGGGCTTTACCACCAACGGCACCCCAAAAGCGCGCTTCACCTCTGCCGCCAGGGTCCGCGGCCCCAGAGCCAGCGCCTCGTCGCGCCGGATGGCCCGCGTCGCCGGAACCGGCAAACCCTCCAACTCCATGATGCGCCGCGACATGTACTTATCCATGCCGAGCGCCGAAGCCAGGACGCCCGAGCCGACGTAGGGCAAGCCGAGCATCTCGAGAAGACCCTGGAGACAGCCGTCCTCCCCATATTCCCCGTGAAGAGCGATATAGACTGTATCAGGCTTGGCCTGGCGCAAGAGCAGCGCCAGATCGTCAGTCAGATCGAGCGCCACCGTCTCGTGACCCTTCTGGCGCAGGGCAGTGATGATGTTCTGCCCCGTCTGCAGAGAGACCTCACGCTCCGAAGAGCGCCCGCCTAGGATAACCGCTACCCGCACCTCGAGCGTCCCCCTCGCTTCATTCTGCCGCGCCCCGCCTCACGGCTTGGCGCCGACCACCCGGTAAATCGTGAAGGTTGACTGGCCCTCGCCCGTCCGGGTGAGGCCAAAGATGAGCCCGTCGTCCTTGAGAGTCTTGTTCAGGAAAGTCACCAGCAAGTGTACGTCGCCCGCAAGCTGAACGGTCGCCTGACCGAGGGTGTCGATCCGGGCCGCTGGCGTGCTGCCTTCAGCACCGGCCAGGTTAGTCACGGCCCTCACCTCCCGGAGAACCCTCATCACAACTATATTTCCCCGGCGGTTCAAACTGTGCCTGCCCACTCGCATTAAGGGCAAGCGGCCAACGCGCCAGCTCAGCCAGGAACCCCCGGTTGGTCAGGTCGTAACGGAGCGGCGTGACCGAGATGAGGTTGTTCTGAATAGCGACCGTGTCCGCCTGGGGATCATCGTCGAGGTCGAGGACCTCGCCGGCCATCCAGTAATAGACCTTGCCCCGGGGGTCGGTGCGACGGTCGAACGCGTTGCGGTAGCGTCGTGTTCCGAGGTGCGTGTACTGAACCCCGGCGATCTCCCGGGCCGGCAGGCCGGGCACATTGACGTTGAGGAGGGTGTCGGGCGGCAACCCGAAGCGCTGCACCAGCTCAACCACCTGGAAGGCAAAGCCCGCCGCGACGGAGAACTCCGGCTCGGCGGCGGTGGCCAGAGACACCGCCACAGCCGGGATGCCGAGGATTACGCCCTCGAACGCCCCGCTGACCGTGCCCGAGTAGAGCACGTCCGTGCCAAGGTTAGGGCCCGGGTTGATGCCCGACACCACGAGGTCGGGCAGGGAGGGCAGGATGGCCTCAGCTCCCAACTTCACGCAGTCGGAGGGCGTCCCGTTCACCATATAGGCCTTCACGCCCTCCACCGGGAAGCTGATCTCCTCGACCCGCAGCGGGGCGTGCATGGTGATGGCGTGGCCAGTGGCGCTTCGCTCCCGGTCAGGGGCGAAGATCACCACCTCACCCAAGGGCCGCAGCGCCTCGGCGAGCGCCGCGATCCCGGGCGCCCAGATCCCATCGTCGTTCGTGACCAGAATACGCACCGTTCGTCGCTCCCCGTCTACTCGTCGAGATGGACTTCGAGGGTCTCCGGGCTCTCCGCCAAAGCAGCGACCACCGCGGCAGGGCTCACCTGGTCGGGAACGTAGATCCCCAGGCTGATCAGCGAGGCTTCCTCATTCGTGCAATACTCGAGGTCGACTTGGCGCACCCTGATCCCCAATCTCTTGAGGCGGTCTTCCAACGACCCGAGTTCCCTGGCCCGCCCGGCCACCTTGATCAGGTACCGCTCGGCCCGGACCGGGTTCACGAAACGCTCCAGCCTGCTCAGGTAGAGCAGCGCCAGCCCGGTCAGGACGGTGGTCACCAACGCGCCGGCGTAGAAACCCGCCCCCGCCGCCAGCCCTATCCCCGACACCACCCAGAGCGACGCCGCCGTGGTCAGCCCCCGGATGCTGACCCCCTCGCGCAGGATGGTTCCCGCGCCGAGGAAACCGATGCCGGAAACCACCTGCGCCGCCAGGCGGGCAGGGTCGCGCCGGTCCAGAGGAAAGCCGGGGAACCCGTACACGGAGATAAGCATGACCAGCGCGGACCCGACGGACACGAGGAGATGCGTGCGCAGGCCGGCCGCCCGGTGCCTGCTCTCCCGTTCAAGCCCGATGATTCCCGCCAGGAGCGCCGCCAGGAGCAGCCGGGCGACCATCTCCTCATTCGAGAGCGTCACAACGCCGCCCCCTCACCTTGACTTCCACGTTATTATGCGTCACCCGGGCGGGCCACGCCCAGGGGAGGCAAAGGGCGTCGGCCGAGGCCCACGCCCAATCGGACCCACATATGTGTGGTGCCGGTCAGTTCTGCTCGCCGGCGGCCACTTGCCAGTCCCACAGGCTGGGCAGTCGCTGATAGCACGCCTGAGCCGCCAGAAGGGACCGGGAGATGCTCTGCGCCATCGTCTCCATCTCGGAGAGGGCGCGCTGCACCGGGCCCAGAGCCTCCGGCCCGCAAATCTGCACCAGCGCTTCCAGGGCATATGGGCGCTGCTCCTCATTGTTGAGGGCCAGCCTGACCAGCGGCTCCACCGCCTGGTCGTCGCCGAGGCGCTGCAGCCCCTTGATGGCGGCGAAACGCACGTCGCGGTCTTCGTCTTCGAGCGCGGCCACCAGCACCTTTACGGCGCGACGATCGCCGATCTGTCCCAGCGCCTCGACCGCTTCGTAGCGAACGGCCGGCTCATCGGCGTAGAGGCAGGCCGCCAGCGCCTCCAGGGCCCGCGGGTCCTTGAGACTGCCGAGCAGTTTGGCGGCGCGCTGCCGCACCAGCGAATTGGCGGTGCGAAGCGCATCCATGAGCGGACGCAGGATCGTATCCAGGGAATACTTCCGGAGCGCCAAGACCACGGAATAGTAGACGAAAGAGTCTTCGTCGGCCAACGCGTTCAAGAGGTGGCTCACCGCCGCCGGGCAGCCCAGCACCCCCAGGCCCTCGACGGCCCAGGCGCGCACGGCGGCATCGGGGTCGCGGAGGGCGCCGATCAGCAACTCCGCCTCTTCAGCCCGTCCGATCTTGGCCAGGCCGTAGATGGCACACCGGCGGATCTCAGCCTTAGGATTGCGGGAAGCGGCCACCAGAACTTCGCAAAGGTGAGCGCGCACCTCCTCAAGGGTGGCAGAGATCTCGGCAGCGCTTCCCTCTCGCTGCTCGACCTCTTCTCTGACCCTGGCCAACTCGTTGAGGAGCCGGTCAATCTTCCTCACGTCCAGGTGCATCATGAGTCCTCCCCCCGGCTCGCGCTGCGAGAGAAGTTTTTCTACGCCCCGCTGGCAACTCCTTCCCGCTGAGCCGGCCCCACCAGCAAAATTCCCCGGGTCTCATAGACCCGGGGAATTTCAACCACCTTTACGATCGTCTTTTCGTATCGCTCGCCTCAGGAAACCTTGAGGACTCTTTCGGCGAGTACCCCGCGCGGGACCTCCGAGGCCTTGACCTCGCCGGCATGGAACTTGAGCTTGATGTAATCGCAAGCCGTCCAGGGATTCACCCGCTCGCCGCAGGTGAAGACGTCGACCGCGGCATAGCCCAACTCGGGCCAAGTGTGGATGGCGAGGTGCGACTCGGAGATAACCACCACGCCGCTGACACCTTGCGGAGAGAACTTGTGGAAAGCTACCTCACGGACCTCAGCGCCAGCCTCAAGAGCGGCATCCACGAGTATTCTTTCGATTAGCTTGCGATCATTCAACACCTCAGGGTCACACTCGTACATTTCGCACAAGACATGACGACCCAAAGCGCTCGTCATCTGCGGTTTGCCTCCTTCGGCTGGTGTGCTTGAGATCTCGACCTCCCGGTCTTAAGGCCCAGCTAGGCCCCGAATCAACAGTTAACATTGTAGCAGATTCGTCCCAAAAGTCAAGCGCAACCGGAAAAAATTTACCGGGCCAAAAGCCCCTTCTGGAGCAGGTTTTGGAGCCCTCTGCCTGTCCCGAAGACGACTTGTTCCCAGGATAATCCACCCTGCAGATAGGCGGCGAACGGTGGACGCAACGGAGCGTCGACGGAGAGTTCCAGGGTCGCCCCGGACACGAAACCGCCCCCGGCCATGATGACCGCATCGGTGTATCCAGGCAGCGGCGCCGGCTCAGGCCGGACCTTGGCGTTCACGGCACAGGCCGACTGGATCCCCTCGCAGAAGCCGATCAGGGCGTCGGGGGAACCGAGCTTGACCGCCTGGACCAGATCGGAGCGGGGCTCGGCGCTGGCGGGCAGCGTCTCCAGCCCTACCTCCTCGCAGAACGCGGCCGCCGCCACCGCACCGCACAAGGCCTCGCCGACAAAATGCGGTGCGAGGAAGAAGCCCTGGAGGAAAGAGCGTCCCAGATCGAGCATCGGACCAACCGCCCCCGCGATGCCGGGAGCCGTCGCCCGCGCCGCCGCCCGTCTGACCAGCTCAGCTCGGCCCGCCACATACCCGCCGACGGGCGCAAGGCTTCCGCCGGGGTTCTTGATCAAAGAGCCGGCGATCAGGTCGGCCCCGACCGCCAGCGGCTCATCCAGCTCCACGAACTCGCCATAGCAGTTGTCGACGAAGACGACGATCTCCGGCCGGACCGCTCTCACGGCCGCGATGCCCCTGGCAAGATCGGCCAGGGTGCGCGACGGCGCCCACCGGTAACCGCGAGAACGCTGGAAAGCGACCATTCTGGTGCGAGGACCTACGGCGCTAGCGAGCGCCGCCAAGTCAAGTTCGCCGGCAGGGCCAAGAGGCACCACCCGGCAGTCCACACCGAACTCGGCCAGTGAACCTTCACCTTCGCGGCCGAAGATCACCTGCTTTAGCGTATCGTAAGGGTCGCCGGTCGCATAGACCAACTCGTCCCCGGGACGCAACACGCCAAAGAGCGCCGCGGCGATGGCGTGCGTGCCGGAGACCAAGTACGGGGCGACCAGGGCGGCCTCGGCCCCCAGGGCCCGCGCGTAGACCGCCTCCACCGCCTCCCGGGCCGGGTCGGCGTAGCCGTAGCCGGTCGTACCGTGCAGGTGGAAGTCCATCACGCCGGTCTCTTCGAAGGCCCGCAGTACTTTCAGCTGATTTGCCGCCCGTACGGCGGCCAGTTCCGCCCGGACGGGGCCGGTCCGGTCGAGGGCCCGGTTCAGGGCCGCCTGAAGGTCAGGCGCCAGACCGAGCGCATGGCCCAGCGCCTCACCTGCCCCGCCGCCGCTCAATAGCGGATGCCCGCTTGCTCAAGACGGGCGAACGCCTCGCGGATGCGCTCGATCTCCACGCAAAGCGAGATGCGGAAGTACCCTTCACCGTGCTCGCCGTAGCCGATCCCCGGGGTCACCACGACGCCGGCCTGCTCCAGAAGGCGCGTTGCAAACTCCGTGGAGCTAAGGCCCGGCGGGCACGGCGCCCACACGTAGATGGTCGCCAGGGGCGGGTCGATCTGCCACCCGAGGCGCCGCAGGCCCGCGATCACCGCGTCGCGGCGCTCCCGGTAGATGTTGCTCATGGTGACGGGCTGAACGTCGGGGTTGCGCAGGGCGGCCACCCCGGCGTACTGGATCGCCTGGAAGACGCCGGAGTCGATGTTCGTCTTGACGCGCCCCAAGGCCTCCACCGCCTCAGCGTTGCCCACCATCCAGCCGAGACGCCAGCCAGTCATGTTGAACGTCTTGGAGAGGGAATGGAACTCCACGCCGACCTCTTTGGCCCCGGGCGTCTGCAGGAAACTCGGCGCCCGGTACCCCTCGAACGACACCTCGGTATAGGCGGCGTCATGGCAGACCAGCAAGTCGAAGTCGCGGGCGAACGCGACGACGTCGGCGAAGAACTCCGGCGTGGCGATCGCCCCGGTAGGGTTGTTCGGGTAGTTGAGAAACATCAGCTTCGCCTTGCGGGCAACCTCGGTGGGAATAGCGGTGAGATCGGGCAGGAACCCCTTTTCCGCAACCAAGGGCATCCGATAGCTTGTGCCGCCGGCGAAGGAGGTGCCGATCTCATAGACCGGGTAGCCCGGGTCGGGCACTAAGTTGACATCGCCGGGGTCGACGTAGCAGAGCGAGATGTGGGCGATGCCCTCCTTGGAACCGATCAGGGTGACGACTTCGGTGCGGGCGTCGAGGTCGACCCCGAAACGGTGTTGGTACCAACCGGCCACCGCTTGCCGGAACTCGGCGAGGCCCTCATACGACGGGTACCGGTGGTTGGCCGGGTTGTGCGCCTGGCGGCAGGCCTCCTCCACGATGAAGTCGGGAGTCGGCCGGTCGGGATCGCCGATCCCCAGGCTGATGACATCGACGCCCTTTTGCCGGGCGGCGGCGATCTTCCGGTCTATCTCAGCGAACAGGTACGGGGGCAGGCTGGTGATTCGCTTGGCTGGTTGCACGATACGGCCTCCTTGTCTCTGCTAATGCGGGCACTCCTACCAGGCGCCAGCGTGGGGCGCCTCGGCGCCCCAAGGCCACTCGCCGGAGAAGACCTCGACGGCCGGCCCGGTCATGTACACGTGATCGTCGTTTCCCCACTCGACGAGCAGCGCCCCGCCGCGGAGCAAGACTGTGACCTTCCGGTCGGTAAACCCGTTCACGCAGGCGGCCACCGCGGCGGCGCAGGCGCCGGTGCCGCAAGCGAGCGTCTCCCCGCTGCCGCGTTCCCAGACGCGCATCTCCAAAGTTGCGCGATCGATGACCCGGCAGAACTCTGTGTTGACCCGCTCGGGGAAGAGCGAATGTTGTTCGAACTGAGGACCCAACTCCTCCAAGCGCAGGCTCGCCACCTCGGGCAAGAAGACCACGCCGTGCGGGTTCCCCATGGAGACGCCGGTGAGCCGGTACTCCTGGCCGGCGATCACGAGCGGCAGGTTGGTCACGGCCTCGTCGGGCGGTCCTTCCATCGGCAAGTCGCGACGGCGAAAGCGGGGAACGCCCATGTCGACTCGCGCGGCGACCACCTTGCCCGAGTGGTCGCGCGTCAGGCCGATCTCCTTCACCCCGGCCGCGGTCTCGACGCGAATGTCCGAGCGGTCCCTGGGCAGCAGGCCGTGGTCGGCGGCGTACTTCGCCACGCAGCGAATGCCGTTACCACACATCTGCGCCTCGCTACCGTCGGCGTTGAACATCCGCATGCGCACGTCGGCCTCCGGGCTTTGCGGGGGCAGGATCAGGATCAGGCCATCGCCACCCACCCCGAAGTGCCGGTCGGAGATCGCCCTGGCCAAGCGTTCCGGCGCCGCCACCTGCTCCTTGAAGCCATCGACATAGACGTAATCGTTGCCGAGCCCTTCCATCTTGACGAACTGCACTGGCACCGCCTGTCCTCTCGTGACAGAAGCCGGACCCCTGTGCTGCGCCGGGGCGAAGCCGCCCTCAAGCGGGGGCCGCCAACTTTTGCTACAATATAACATAGCCCCCCGGGGCTGTCAATTCGCAGCCCAGCTACAGCCGGGCCTCGAGTTCCCGCTCGACCGCCCGCAGGAGCGGCTCCCGCCGCCGGTTCTGGGCCAACCACCGTTCAGCCCCCAGGAAGTCCACGGCGCTCAGTTCGATGAGCCCGCTGCGGGTGAAGTTGCCCGCCCGGTAGATTCGCCGCGCCTGCAGCCGGATGGCCCGCTCGACGAGGTTACGCACGGTGCGGGCGTTCCCCGATTCGGCGCCCTGGGCCCCCAGGCGCAGGAGGATGCCATGGAGCGCCTCCTTGGCTGCGGCCGGCAAGGTGTATTGCCGGCGCTCGATCATCGACACGGCGATCGCAAGGAGTTCCCGGGTCGTGTAGTCGGGAAAACGCAGGTGGATGGGGAGGCGCGAGGTGAGCCCGGGGTTCGCGTCCAGGAACCGCTCCATCTCAGCCGGGTAGCCGGCCAGGATCAGCACGAACTCGTCCTTGTGGTCCTCCATTGCCTTGACCAGGGTGTCGATGGCCTCTTTTCCGAAATCCTTCTCGCCGCCGCGCGCCAGCGAGTAGGCCTCATCGACGAAGAGGATCCCGCCAAGCGCCTTCTTCACCTGCTGCCGCACCTTCTGAGCGGTGTGTCCGACGTACTCTCCGACCAGGTCAGCCCGTTCCACCTCCACTAGGTGGCCCTTGCTCAGCATCCCCATCCCGCACAGGAGCCGGCCAAGCAGGCGAGCCACCGTGGTCTTGCCGGTGCCGGGGTTGCCGAAGAAGAGCATGTGCAAGCTCATCGGCTCCACGGCCAGCCCCTCCCGCTGGCGATAGCGCCGCACCTCGGCGTAGGCGGTCACCTCGTGGACCAGCTCCTTGATCTCGACCAACCCGATCAGCCCGTCCAGCTCAGCCAGGACCTCTTCCAGCCGCCGGCGCCGCTCCTCGCCCTCCTCGCTCGGACGAGGCGTCAACTGCCTGACTGGCACTGCCGCTTGCACGGGCATTACCTTCCTTTCCTCACCCAGGCGCATTTCAGGTGGCGAGCCCCCCTTGAGGAGCAACCCCATTATACGCAGGGTGAGGCGGCCGGTGCCGGTCCACACCGGGTACGAGGGCCGCCGCGCCGCTCACTGGCCGGGGCTCTCCGCCGTCCTCCAATCGACCGGCCGGGCCGGGCTGATCGTAGACACCGCGTGCTTATAGACCATGTCATGCCGGCCTTCGACCTCCAGGATGACTGTGAAACTGTCGAAGCCGCGCACGATGCCCTTGAGCTGGAAACCGTTGACCAGGTAGACGGTGACCGGGGTGGCGTCGCGCCGCACCGCGTTGAGATAGGCGTCCTGCAGGTTGGCCGGCGTTCCTTTCATCGCCGTCGTCATGTTCCCCCTCCTTATCGAGTCGCCGAGGCCTGATCCCAGGACCGCGACTTCAATTCCAGCACCGCCAGAGCCAGTTCGGCGGCGGACTGCCCGGGCTTCCGTTCGAGCCAGTGGACCCCAGGCTCGCGCCGGAACCAGGTCAGTTGGCGCTTGGCATAGCGCCGCGTCTCCTGCTTGAGCCGCTCCACGGCCTGGGCCAGCGGTTCCTCACCCCGCAGGTAGGGCAGGAACTCCTTGTACCCGAGGGCTTGCACCGCGGTCAGCCACTGCTCCAGGCCCCGGGCGACCAACCTTCTGACCTCGTCTAGCAGCCCGGTGGCGAGCATGGCGTCGACCCGGGCCTCGATGCGGGCGTAAAGTTCCTCCCTGGGCGCGGTCAGGCCCACGGTCAGCAGGGCGAACCGGGGCTCCTCCCCCGCCGTCTGGTGGGCTGAGATCGGGACCCCCGTCTGAGTGTAGACTTCGAGCGCTCGGACGATGCGGCGCAGGTCGTGGGGGTGAATGCGCGCCGCGGCCGGCGGGTCGACTTCGGCCAGCCGCTGGTGGAGCGCCTCGGTGCCCCGCTCCGCGGCCTCCGCCGCGAGTCTCGCGCGCAGCTCGGGGTCGGGACCGGCTCCCGGGAACAGGAACGGCCGGACCACCGCCCGGTAATAGAGCCCGGTGCCGCCCACCAGGATGGGCAACCGCCCCCGGCTGTGGATGTCGCCGATGGCACGCAGCGCCAACTCCTCGTAGCGAGCGACGCTGAAGGGCGTCTCCGGGTCGACCACGTCGAGCAGGTGGTGCGGCACGCCCTGGCGCTCCTCCGGCAAGACTTTGCCCGTCCCGATGTCGAGGCCGCGGTAGACCTGCATGGAATCGGCCGAGACGATCTCGCCGCCGACGGCCAGCGCCACCTGGATGGCCACGTCGCTCTTCCCCACGCCGGTCGGCCCGACGATCGCCAGCAAGCGTCCCTTGGCAGCCAGGATCACTCCACCACCCGTCACCCTATTTCCGGAAGAACAGCGCCTCCACGTCCCCCTGCGACCACCGGAGGGCGACCGGACGCCCGTGCGGGCAAGTCCAGGGCTGATCCGAGGCCCGCCACTGCTCCAGGAGCGCCACCGCCTCCGCCGGCGCCAACCGCTGACCTGCCTTGATCGCTCCCCGACAGGCGAACGTCTGAAAGAGTCGTTCAAGGCTGAACGGCACGGGGCGGCGCCCGCTGCCGAAGGCCGCGCCGCCCGCCGGGTCGCCCGCCACCTCGGCGAGCACCTCGCTCAGCCCGACCCGGCTCAGCAGGACCGGCAGCGCCCGCACGAGCACGGTGCGGCCGCCGAACGGTTCCACCTCGAACCCCAGCATGCGCAGGGCGGGCAGCGCCTCGTCGAGCGTCGCCGCCTCCGCCGGGGTGAGTTCCACTTTCTCCGGCCAGAGCAACGCCTGCACCGGGAGCGCCCGACCGGCCCGGTAGCCGGCCAGGAGCGCGTCGAAGATCACGCGCTCGTGCGCGGCGTGCTGGTCCACCAAGACCAGCGCGCCCGGCACTTCGGCCACGAGGTAGGTCTGGGCGTACTGACCCAGATAGGCCAGCCCGGCCGGCTCAGCCGCGTCCGCCCGGATCGGCGCATCGTCGCCGCCCGTCTCGCGAACCTGCCCGGAGGCGGACGGCACAGGCTTTGGCGCGAGAACCGGTTCGGCGACCGGGACCGGCCGCGGGTGGCCGGTGAACGGCAGAGCGGACGTGGCCGGAGGGGGTTCCACGGGCGGCCGTTCGACCTCCACCGGGCGGTAGAGCGCCTGGCGCTCCAGGGCCGTGCGCACCGCCTGGTAAACCAGGGGAAAGAGGTCGGCCTCCCGTTTGAACCGCACCTCGCGTTTGGCCGGATGGACATTGACGTCCACCTCCGCCGGGTCGACCGTCAAGGCCAGCAGGGCGACCGGGTACCGCCGCAGCGGCAGGAGCCCCGCGTAAGCCTTCTCC
>JBLNBQ010000175.1:0-2817 GCA_050260095.1 Chitinophagales bacterium | reverse complement strand
CTGCAAGAGGATTATCACCTCCGGCGCGACGGGCTCGCCGGGCGACAGGTGGCCAGCCTGCTGAGGGACGCCAGTCTCCCCGCGTTGCGCCACCTCCACACGCTGGGCCCCGACGAAGACTCCTACAGCGTGGCCGAGCGCTACGGCGTCACGCCCGGACTGGTACGCCGCCTCACGACGCTGGGACCCGGCCGGCGCCTGGTGCCCGGCAGCCAGCTGGTGCTCCCGGTCAGGCCGGTGCTGGTCCAGGTGGAGCGCGACGCCGAAGGCGGGCTGGAGCGACTGAGGCGGGTCCTGGTCCGCCACCGGGCCCAGGTGACGGCCCTCGTGGCGCCGTGGCTGGAGCTGAACGCCGGCGGGGTGGTGACCGGCAAGGTGGATCCGGGGGTCTGGGCGCTGGCGCAGGAGCTGCGCCTGCCGCTGGTCGCCCGGCTGAAGGTGGCGACCAGCGACGGTCTGGTCCCGGGCGGGCGGGTCCGCCGGTTGGCCGTGCCCGAGGTGGCCCGGGTGGCGGCGCGTTACGGCCTGCCCGGCGTTTGCCTGGCCTTCGGCGAGTTGGCCCGGGGCGAGCGATACCCCGCGGCCGCCCTGCTCGCAGCCGTCCAGCGGGCCCTCCCCGCCTCCACCCAGCTCTACCTGGAGGCGCCCACCGCACCCGAGGGGGAGGATCTTGCGGCGGCCGGGCACTGCTCGCCCGACCGGCTGGTCCTTCGCTTGCCCGGGGAGGCGGCCGGCGAGGAGGCCGCCGCGCTGGTGCGCCAGGCGCTCCGGCGGTTCCCCTGCCACCGGGTCTTCTTCGGGCTTTCGGCCGCCACGCCCGCCGGGCAGCTGGGAGCCAGGCTGGCCCAGGTGGTACGCCAGAGTCTCGGCGGAGTCGCGCTGTACGGCCTTGGCTCCGGCCCGGAGCATGTCTTCCGCGTGATGGCCGACCTGTTCAGCGTGCAGGGTTCAGAGGCCGCCACAGCCCGTTCTGGGCATATTCAGAGCCCCGGAGCATAGTCATTTGTTAGCAATCCGCCAACGTGAGCAGACGGGGGGAGTAATCATGAGCATTACCGTGCAAGACCGGTTCTTGCGGGTGCGGGACTGCTTCGGCGAGGGCAAGGCCAGCGCCATCCTGCAGGATACCCTCGACCTTCCGGGTGACTTCCCGGACGTCGGCCGGGTGGTGGGCGCGCGGGCGGTGGCACGGAAGGTGGAAGCGGTCGTCGAGGACGGCCGGGTGGTGGTCAAAGGTTCGCTCGAGGCTCACCTGCTGTACGCGGTGGTGGAAGAGGCCCGGGAACCCCGGCGGGCCGAGCGCGACTATGAAGAGGCGGAGGGAGCCGCCGAAGACCAGGAGGACGACGTGCCGGCCCGGCCGCGCCTTGTGGCGGTCAGGTTTCCGGAGGTCAGCCCCTTCGAGGTGATGGTCGACGTCCCCGGCGCAACGGCCCGGATGGGGGCCCGGGCGCTGGTGAGCGTGGAGTCGGTCACCGCGAACCTGGTCACGCGGCGGCGGCTGGGGTGCGACGCCGCCCTGGTGGTCACGGTGGCCGTCTGGGATGACCAGGAGGTCAAGGCCGCGGTCGAACTCGCGGCGCTGCCGCCCAGCAAGGTCAGGACGACCCGGGAGACCGTGCACGTGGAGCATCTGGTCGCCGAGGCCACGAGCCGCCAGCGGCTCGAACTCAGCCTGGCGCTTCCCCCCGAGGAACTCCCGGTGCATGAAGTGCTCTGGGTGATGCCTCTGGTCAACCACGTCACCGGCCGCGCCGGCGACGGGCGCGCCTTCCTGGAAGGCATCATGGACATCGGCGTGGTCTACCTCACCGGCGATCCCGATCACCCGGTGAACGCCTTCCGGTGGCCCGACGCGCACCGGCTTGTCACTGCCCTGGAGCTGCCCGCCGCCCGCACCGGGATGACCGTGAACGCCGCCGTCGAGGTCGAGGACGCCGCCGGCGACCGGGAGTCGGACCGGGTGGTCACCATCGCCCTGGACTGCCGGCTCCGGGCGACCGCCCGCCTGCCGGTGGAGCAGCCGCTCGTCACCGACGTGGCTTCGGAGAGCGGCGAGCAGCTCGACGTCGGGCGCAAGACGATCCTCTTCCCGCACCCGTTGGCTGAGGTCATGCGGGAGGCGACGGCCGCCGGGACGCTCTCCCTGCCGCCCACCCGTCCACCCATCGACGACGTCGTCTGGGCCGGCGGAGTCTTCGTCCCCGATGTGAGCGCCGTGGCCGACGACCGGGTCGAATGCGAGGGCGATCTCTCGCTGCAGATGCTCTACCAGGCGGCTACCCCCGACGGCGCCCTGCACATGGTGGAGTTCCCGCGGGCTCTCCGCCTCTCGCAGGCGATCGACCTTCCGGGGGTGCGGCCCGGGATGGTCGCCCGGTGCGAGGTCCAGGTCTGCGCGGTGGATGTCCGCTGCCTCGACCAGGAGACGGTTCAGGTGCAGGTGGCCGTCCGGATCAAGTGCACCTGCGTGCGGGTCGTGCAGTGCGAGGTCGTGGTCGAAGCGGTGGTGATTTCGCCCTGCCCGCCCGGCACCACCCTCCGGATGGTCATCGTGCAGCCGGGCGACACGATGTGGAAGTTGGCCCGCCGCTACGGCGTCACCCTCGACGCCCTGATCAAGGCCAACCCGCAGATCGCCAACCCCGACCTGATCTACCCCGGCCAGCGGCTTCGCATCCCGTGCTCGCCGGTGGTGCTGCCGGCCGCCGACCGCGGCGCGGCGCCCGTCGCCGGCGGGCGGGGCTAGCGCTGCCCAACCACCCCCCCCCGCCGTTGGGCGCGGGGCCGGTGGGCCGCCGCCCGCGCCAACCCCCC
>JBLNBQ010000174.1:0-14652 GCA_050260095.1 Chitinophagales bacterium | reverse complement strand
GGCGGAGGCGGCCTACCGGGAGGGGATGGCGGGGGACGGAGGCTAGGGGAGGCTCCGGTAGAGCCGGGCGACGTTGGTCCGGTGGCTGGGGAGGAGATGAGCCGCGATGGGCGCTCCCCGGTAGGGCAGCTTCCGGAGCACGGACTGCGTCTCCCGCAGCGAGGCGCCCCGCCGCTTGCAGGCGCTGACCTGATCAGCCAGGGTTTCCAGGTAGGGCCGGTCGCGCCTGGCCCGTTCTTTCATGGCGCCGGGCGTCGTCGCCACCGGGCCGTGACCCGAGACGAGCAGGCGCGGCCGGAATTCGTCCACCAGGCGCTCGGCCAGCGCGAGCGTCTCCAGGTACTGTTCGAGGGAACCGGGCTCTTCTCCGAGGAAGGGGAACTCCAGTTCGCTGAGGTAGTCGCCGGGCAGGAAGAGCCCGGCCCGTTCGACGACCGTGAAGACCGAATCGGCGCTGTGCCCGGGCGCAGGGAAAAGGTGCAGGCGGTCGCGCCCGGCCTCAAGGGTGATGGGCGCCGCCACCGCGACGTCGGGCGCCGGAAGCGCCAGCGCGCCGGGCCGCTCGACGTAGAGCTGCCCGTCGAACGCCGCCAGGGCCCTGGCCACCCGCCCGGGCCGGCCGCCGCCCAGGTCGGCGTGGGCGATGACCGGGAGGGAAGGGAGCTGCGGCAGCCCGGCCACGTGATCGAAGTGGCTGTGGGTGAGCAGCAGGCGGGCCGGCGCGGCGCCGTGGGCGGCCAGCAGAGCGGCTTGCTCGGCCACCTCCTCGGGGAAGTAGCCCGGGTCGACCAGCAGCGTCTCGCCGCCGAGTTCCAGCACCAGGCTAGACATCTGCCAGGCGGAGCTGCGGAAGAGTGTCAGCCCGGCGCCTAGGCTTTCCTGCCTCATGGTCCCGTCCTCCCTTTGCCCACCCGACTTCGCTGCCGCACCGGGCGTTCCCTGCTCATAAAAGCCTTGGGAAGGCATAGTCTCCCGCAGGGGGTGCATCGCATGCGCGTTCTGGTCTGGCGGCCGCACCGGGGGACGGCCCTGTTCGGCCTGGGTGTGTGCCTCGTCCTCTCCGTGCTGGCCGTCTTGCCCGAACCTTCGGACGGCCCGCTCCGGGTCGCCGTCCCCGGCTCGCTCCAGCCGGCCGCCGCCGTGCTGGTCTCGGCGTTCACCGCGGCCAACCCCGAGGCGCAGGTCCACCTGCTCGGGGTGGCCGGCGAGCCCGCCGCCACGGACTTGCTGCGAACCGGGCGGGTGGACGTCGCGCTCCTCCGGGGCGCCCTGGCGCTGGGCCGTGCCGTTTCTCCCAGGCGGCCGCCCCGGCGCGACTCTCGCCGGCTCGCCTTCTCCCAGGTGGGTTGGGAGGCCGTCGCCGTGGTGACCAGTCCCTTCGCCCCGCCGGTCGACCTGAGCCTCGACCAAGTGGCCCGCCTGCTCAGCGGCGAGCGCCTCCCCTGGCAGAGCCTGGCGCCGGGCAACCCCGGGCAGGTCGAACTGCTCTGGATGAAGGACGCGGGGGTCTTGGACCTGCTCAAAGAGGTCGCCAGAGCCCGGGGCCGGGAGGTCAAGCTTCCGGCGCCGCAACCGACCGTCGCCGCCTTGCGGCGGACTCTCTTGCGCCGGCCTGGCGCCGTGGGGTTCCTCCCCGCCGGGGAGCTGGCGCCCGAGGTCAGGGTGGTCCCGGTGGCGGGGGCGACCCCCGGCCGGGCCGACCTGACCAGCGGGCGTTACCCGCTGGCCCGGCCGCTCTATCTCGCCTATCCGGCGGCCAAGGCCAGGCCGGGCCTCGGAGCGCTGGTCAGGGAGGCCCGGCGGCGCCTCGCCGGCGCGGAAGAAGGCGCCACCCTGCTTCTGGCCGGCGACTTCCTCGCCGCCGGCCCCGTGGGCGAGGCGGTCAAGCAGCACGGGCCCGCGTGGCCCCTGCAGCCGGTCGCCGGCCTTTTGCGCGAGGCCAGCCTGGCCGCGGTGAACCTGGAAGCCCCGCTGGCCGACCACGGCTGGAAGATCGGCGAGTTCCTGGGCGCTCCGGCGGCGGTGGCGGCGCTGCGGGAGGCGGGGATCGACGCGGTCACCCTCGCCAACGACCACATCCTGGACGGCGACGACCCGGCCCTGCTCGCCACGGTCTCCCTGCTCGACCGGGAGGGGATCGCCCACGCGGGGGCCGGGCCGACGCTCAGCCGGGCCCGGCAGCCCGCCCTGCTGACCGCCGGCGGGGCGCGGGTGGCGCTGCTCGCGTATGGCCGGCCCGAATTCGGGCGGACCTCCACCGGCCGCCGCTGGGACGCCTCGCCGTGGTCGCCGGGGATTGCCCCAGCCGAGACCCAGAGCGTGGTGGAGGACGTGCGCAAGGCCCGGGCGGACGGCCACTTGGTGGTGGTCGCCTTCCACTGGGGAGGCGACGGCGAAGACCGGCCCCGGCCGGAGGACCGCGACCTGGCTCGGGCGGCGGTCGACGCCGGCGCGTCAGTGGTCTTCGGCCAAGGTCCCGGCGACGCGCAGGGACTCGAGGTCTACCGGGACGGGCTCATCCTGTACAACGTGGGCTACCTCGCCCGGGAGGACCCGGCGGCTGGCCCGCGGACCGGCGTGGCGGCCAAAGTCACCCTCGGCGCGGCGGGAGTACGCCAACTCGAACTGCATCCGGTCACCTGCCGCAACGGGCAGGTCGTGCTCCTCTGCGGCGCCGAGCGGGTCAAGGCGCTGAGCCTGCTGCACCAGCGCACCCTGGCGCTCGACGCTGCCGCCGCTCCGCCTCCGCCCGCGCCCGCCCCGGCGTCGCCCTCGCCGCCTGCCCCGCCGCCCGGGCAGGAATCGCCCTTGCCGGCGTCCAATACGTAGCCGGGGGGGACGCCGTCGTGACCAGTCCAGCCATCACCGTGACCGAAGCCCTGACTCCCGCCGAGCACGCCGCCTTCTACCGCTTTCCTTACCGGATGTACAAGGGCAACCCGAACTGGGTTCCACCGCTCATCATGGAGATGCGCCACGCGCTGGACGCCCGCCACAACGCGCTCCTCCGCCTCGGCCCGCACGCCCACCTGGTGGCGCGCCGGAACGGGAAGGTCGTGGGCCGGCTGGGCGTCGGCATCGATGGCAACCTTAACGCGAAGAAGGAGCGCCGGGAGGGCTACCTCACCCTCTTCGAGGCGGAACCCGACTACGCGATCGCCCAGGCGCTCTTCCAGGCCGGGGAGGCGTGGCTGAAGGAGCACGGGATGACCGCCTGGACGGGACCCCAGTCGCCGACCAACGGCGACGACTACCGGGGCCTGCTCGTCCATGGTTTCGATTCGCCACCCGTGCTGATGAACAGCTACAACCCCCGCTACTACCAGGACTTCTTCGAACAGTTTGGCTTCACGAAGCAGTTCGACCGCCTGGCCTTCCGGGTCGACTTGACCAAGGGCGAGCCCGAGCGGTTCGTCCGGATGGTCGAGGTGGTCAAGGAGCGCTACGGCTTCCACGTCGATCAGGTCGACCTCAAGCACCTGCACGAGGAGTTCGCGGACATCAAGGTCATCTGCGACAACTCCTGGCCGGAGAACTGGCCCGACATGATCCCGCCGACCATGGAGGAGATCCAGGCGGAGGCCGACCAACTGCTGCCGCTGGTCGAGTCCGACCTGGTCCACATCGCCCGGAGCAACGAGGGACGCCCCATCGGGTTCTCCGTGATGCTGCCCGACTACAACCAGGTCCTCAAGAAGCTGAACGGGCGGCTCTTCCCCTTCGGCTGGCTGACCTTCGTCCGGGAGAAGCGCAAGATCGACGCGGGGCGCATCTTCATCCTCATGGTGGACAAGGACTGGCACCGCAAGGGCGTCTCGGCCGCCATCTATCACGCCAACTACCAGGCGGCGCTTCGGCGCGGCTGGACCTGGGGCGAGGGCGGCACCGTCCACGAGTTCAACCGCAAGATGGTCGCGGACGCCGAAGGCGCCGGCGGCGAACTCTACAAGGTCTACCGCATCTACCGCAAGGAACTAGGCTGACCCCCGGCCTTTTCGCACCTAACTCCTACCACGCCCGCTCCCAGGCCCGGAATACTTTGTTGACGGGGGTGTGAGCGTGCTGATGGGTCTTCCGCCGCAGGAATCGTCGAGCTTTCGGACCTCGCTGGCCAACCTCCTGCTGGCCGACCGGCCCGACCTTACCACGGAAGAGATCTTCATCATCCACCGGACCCTCGATGTGATCCTGGGGATTCTCCTGATCACCAACTACTTGCGCTCGGTCGGCATCTCGATCGGGGAGAGCGGCGCGGTGGGCTTCGCCGTGTCCGGGCCGATCCTCACCAAGCCGTACCTCGACGCCATCCTGTACGGGATCATGCCACCTGAGGCGCCCACGACCGCCACCGCGGGCCGGTGAACTCTTGAAGGGGGGGTCAAGCTTGAACGCCGATCCAGCGGCTTCTGCGACCAGCACGGAACTCTTTCAGGGTCCCGGTTTCACCGCCGTCACCCCGGCGAACCTGGTCCTGCTGATCCTCTCCATCGCCATTGCCATCTTCTACTTCTTCATCACCTCACCGGGTCCCCGGGCGGGCGAGGCCCTGTCGATTCTCGGCACCCGGCCGGGCTTCGGCGGAGCCATCCCGCCGGGGTTCGTCCCCTTTGCCCAGCGGCGGGGTGGCGCCTGAGGTCGCAAGGTAGGTCTCGAGGCCCCGGCGGAGCGCTTCGGCCAGCTTCTCCCGGTATGCGGGGTCGTTCAGGTTGCGGCGGTCGCCGGGGTTGGAGATGAAGCCGAGTTCGACCACGACCGCGGGGACGCGGATGCAGGTCAGCAGGTAGAAGTTCTGGGGCGCGGACCGGCGGAAGTTCTCGGGCTGGAGCCTGACCAGTTCGGCCTGGAGCAGTTCCGCGAGCCGGCGTCCTTCCGCCGACGACGGGTGGTAATACACCTGCCCGCCAAAGGCGGAGGAGTCGCCGTTCGCGTCCACGTGCAGGCTGAGGAAGAGTTCGGCGCCGCCGGCCCGGGCAAGGTCGGCCCGGCGCTGCAGTTCCTCGCGGTCCGGCAGATCGCTCTCCTTGTCCTCGGTGCGCGTGAGCACCGCCCGCCCGCCCGCCTTGCGCACCAGCCGGGCCAGCCGGAGGCCCACGTCGAGCACGATCTCCTTCTCCGCCAGGGGACTTTCGGGATGGGTGGCGCCGCTGTCGATCTCCCCGTGCCCGGGGTCGATGCCGATCACCCGCCCCGTGAGCACGGTTCGCCCGCTGGGGGACCGGGGGGTGGCGACGGTGGCGAGCGCGGTGGTCACCGAGCCGGCCGTCACCAGCAGGGCCAGCGCCAAGGCCGCCTTCCGGCGGGAGAGCATGAGCAGCACGACCGGCCTGCGCAACCGGCGGGGCATCGCACGGCACCTCTTCTCAGGCAGTCTCCGTAGAGGCTATGCGCGCCCGGCGGAGGGTATTAGGAAACGAATGGGTTGCCCTTGAGGAAGAAGCGCCAGGGCCGGTCGGCCCATTCGCCGGCGTAGGCGACGCCGACCCGGGGCGAGGCGGCGATCTCGGCCGGGTCCACCCGGCGGCCTTCGGTCAGGAAGAGCCGGTCGCCCGTCAGGTCCGTTCCGTAGAGGTCGCGGTCGATGCCCAACGCCTGCGCCAGCTTCCCCGGGCCGTTGGTCAGGTTCACGAGGTCGGCCGGCGTCCGCAGGGGGCGCCGGCGACGGCGAGCCATGAGTTCAAGGCCCTCGACCGGTTCCACCGCCCGGACCAGGACCGCCTCGGGCACGCCCTCCGAGGCCGCGACGACGTTGAAACAGTAGTGCATCCCGTACACGAAGTAGACATAGGCGTGCCCCGCCGGGCCGAACATGGCCCTGGTGCGGGGCGTCTCCTTGCCGCCGTAGGAGTGGGCGGCCCGGTCGAGCGGCCCGCAGTAGGCCTCGGTCTCTACGATGATCCCGCTGGCCCGGCCCTCCGGCGCGGCGTGGACCAGGAGTTTGCCTAGCAAGGCGGGGGCGAGCGCCAAGGCGCCCCGGGCGTAGAAGGAGGCGGGCAGCGGACGGTCCATGACTACCATTATTCCCCGGCGGGCGCGGCGCTTTGCCTGGGCCGCCACCGCCGTATTCTGCGCCGGGATAGTGCAAATCCTGCTAATGGCCGGAAAGCGCAGGAGGGGACGCGGTTGGCCAGGGGTCACTATCTTCCCAAGTACGTGTGGGAGTACCGTTTCAAGCGCCTGATCTTCGGCCGGCCGAAACGGACCGACCGGCAGCATTACGAGCGACTCTCCGTCCCCACGGCCCTGGCGGTGTTCTCCGCCGACGGCCTCTCTTCCGTGGCCTACGCCACCGAGGAGATTCTCTGGATTCTGGTGCTGGCCGGGGCCGCCGCCGCGGCCTACAGCCTGCCGGTCGGCGTCGGGATCGTGCTCCTGGTCCTCATCGTGGCCGCCTCGTACACCCAGACCATCCACGCCTACCCCGGCGGTGGCGGTTCCTACATCGTCTCCAAGGATAACCTCGGCATCATCCCCGGGCTGGTCGCGGGGGCGTCGCTCCTCATCGACTACGTCTTGACCGTGGCCGTCTCCGCCTCAGCCGGGGTGGCCGCCCTGACCTCGGCCTTTCCATTGTTGCGGGGGCATGAGACCGCCATGGTGCTGGCGAGCGTCTGGTTCATCGCCTGGGTCAACCTGCGGGGCGTGCGCGAGTCGGGCCTGGCCTTCTCCTTCCCCACCTACAGCTTCATCGCCAGCATCCTGCTGCTGGTGGGCGTGGGAACCTACAAGGCGTTGGTGCTCCACCAGTGGTCCCCGCCGGTGGGCATCCTGGCCCCCTTCGGCGGCCGCGGGGCCAGCGCCCTGCCGCCGGTGACGCTGTTCCTGCTGCTCCGGGCCTTCTCCTCCGGCTGTACCGCTCTCACCGGCCTGGAAGCCGTCTCCAACGGGGTGAGCGCCTTCCGCCCGCCCGAGGACAAGCACGCCATCCAGACGATGAAGCTGGAGCGCACCCTGCTCTACCTCATGTTCGCCGGCATCACCCTGCTGACGTTCGGGCACCGGATCGTGCCGTCGCACCAGGAGACCGTGCTCAGCCAGCTCGCCCGGCAGGTGTTCGGCACCAACATCCTCTATTACGCTGTGCAGTTCACGACGGCCCTCATCCTCCTCTTGGCCGCCAACACGGCCTACGCCGATTTCCCGCGGCTAGCCGGGTTCATCGCCCGCGACGGATACCTGCCGCGCAAGCTCGCCAACCGCGGCGACACCCTCGTCTTCTCCTCGGGCATCATGCTCCTGGCGGGCCTGGCCTCGGTCCTGATCGTCGTCTTCCGCGGCAGCACGCACCTCCTGATCCCCCTCTATGCGGTGGGCGTCTTTACCGCCTTCACGCTCTCGCAGACCGGCATGGTCGTCCACTGGCTCAAGGTGGCGAGGCAGTCCGGCAAGGGCCTGACGGGGCACTGGTGGTCGATCTTCATCAACGGCCTCGGCGCGTTCTTGTCCGGCGTCGTCATGGTGATCATCACCATCACCAAGTTCGTCCACGGCGCCTGGATCGTGACCCTTCTGGTCCCGCTGATCGTGCTCTACAACCTGTACATCCACGACTATTACCGCCGGTTCAAGCAGCGTGTCGACCTGCTCGCCCGCGAACACCTCTGCATCGACGATGCGTCCAAGGTCAAGGTGGTGCTCACCATCGGTGGCCTGTCCAACGTCATCGACCACTCCCTCTGCGTGGCCCGGCGGCTGTCCTCGGACATCACCGCCGTCTACGTGGCGGTGAACCCGGAGGAGGGGGCGGCGGTCGCCCAGAAGTGGGACCGGGGGCGGCACGGCGGGGTGAACCTGGTGGTCCTGGAGTCGCCCTACCGGACGGTGGCGGGTCCGCTCTTCAAGTATCTCGTGGAACTGCAGCGCGAGAATCCCACCACGGTCATCCACCTGCTCATGCCGATCATCGTGACCAATGACCCGTTCGACGCCTACTTGCACAACGGCACCGCCGACCAGGTGATCCGGGAGTTGCGCTTCACCGAGGGCATCCTTCTGACGCTCATCCCATTCTTCGTGGACATGAGCGCCGACCCGGAGCGGGTCATCGCGCCGATCCCCGAGCCGCCCGAGCAGGAAGCGGAGGAGGCGCCGGCGCGGGCGGCGGGCGGGCAAGGTGGGGACGGGGGAGAGAAGGGCGGCGAAGGCCAGGTCCCCGGGCCCTACCCGGACTGAGGGCTCCAAGCAGGTAGAATTCACGCCACCGCAGAATACAGCGCCATCACTCCGCGCGGAGGGATAGCGTTGTTCACAAATACCCAGCCTCGCGGCGGGCGGACCTCGGCGGCTCGGCCGGCGCTGGTCGCCGGCCTCTCGCTCATGTTGCTGCTCAGCGGGGGCGCGCCCCGGACCGCCGCCGCCGACCTCCTGGTGACCACCGGGGAGACGCGGCTCACCGGACTGCTGCGCGACGAGCACCTGGCCCTGGAGACCCACGGCTCCCTGCTGCGGTTGCCGGTGAGCGCCATCGCCTCGCTGCGCCGGCTGGAGAATGGGGAGTGGCGGGTCGAACTGGCCGATCGCGACCGGCTCACCGGCGTCCTGCGCCAGCGGGCCCTGGCCTTCGAGACCTCCTGGGCGCGCCTTGCCGTACCGGTGGAGAGGCTGCGGTCGCTGGTGCTCCAGACCCGCCCGGGGACGGTCGAGGCTCAGGAAGGCTTGCTGGTGGACTTTCGCAACGGCGACGAACTGCTCTGGGTGGCCGGGGGCGACCGCCCCGACCCGGCCGCCTTGCGCGAGCCCGCCTCGCTGCTCGCCGAACCCGCCGAGAGCCGTTTCCGGGTCACTACCCCGCTTCTGTCACTGGAGGTGACCCGGGGAGAGGTTTCGCATCTGGCTTACTTGACCAAAGCGGAAGTGCACCGCCGCCTCGCCGGCGAACCGGCGGGCGGCGCGGCGCGGCCGGGACCGGCCCTCGCCTTGTCGGCGCCCGCGCTGCTGGCCGAGCCCAGGGTGGCTGAGGAGCCCTTTTCGGGGTACGCCTTCGGCCCGGGCGGGAGGCTCGCCGTCGCGGTGGCGGTCCCGGGCGAGTACGGCGAGTGGACCGGGCGACAGCTCTGGATCTACCAGCCCGACGGCGGCAAGGTGGTGCTGGCGGGGCCGGGCGAAGCCTCCTGGCCGGCCTGGCAGCCCGGCGGCCAGTGCCTCGCCTACGTCTTTCGACCGTTCGGCTGGAGCACCTCCGACCTCTGGCTGGCGGCCGCCGACGGCCGCTGGCGCCGCACCCTCGTCATCGACAACGCGTCCCACTCTTCCTTGGCTTGGTCGCCCGATGGGAAGCGCCTGGCCTACGTGGCCGAGGATCACCGCACCGGCGCCAGCGGGGTGTGGGTGATCGACGTGGAGAGCGGCCACGCGCAGTCGGTCCTGGTCAGCAACCAGGAGTACTTTGCGGACCTCTCCTGGTCTCCCGACGGCCACCGGCTCCTTTTCACCTCCGGTTTGCCCGGACGGCACCCCCGCGCGGCGGTGCAGGTGCTCGACCTGACGACCAAGACGGTGACCACTCTCTCGGGCAAGGACGAGCGCCCCGCGGAACGCAGCGTGAACCTGCACCCCCGGTGGTCGCCCGACGGCCAGCTCATCGCCTTCTCCTCCGACCGCGGGGGCAGCCGGCAGATCTGGGTGGTTCATCCCGATGGACGGGGGCTTAGAGCCCTCACCGCGGGCGGCGACCCCAAAGACTACCCGCTCTGGTCGCCCGATGGACGGACCATCCTGGCGCTGAGCGGCAACGGCGGTGCCGGCAACCTGGTGGCGGTGCCTGTGACGGGCGGCGAACCGGCGCCGGTGATCGCCGGCGGGCGCCTGGTCGGCCCGGTCGCGTGGTCGCCCGACGGCA
This sequence comes from Chitinophagales bacterium, assembly GCA_050260095.1. Lineage (GTDB taxonomy): Bacteria > Bacillota > UBA5301 > DYFA01 > DYFA01 > JBLNBQ01. The sequence goes on along the minus strand of JBLNBQ010000174.1, from coordinate 4,817 downwards.
AGCGCCTGGTCTTCGTGAGACAAGAGAAGAATCTGCAGCTCTGGACGGCCACCTTGGCGGCGGCCAGGTAGGCTACTGCTGGGCGGCTTCCCGGGTCCGGGCGCCTTCTTCCGGCTTGACTCGGCTCTTCGGCTCGTACTGGGTGAGCGACTCGCGCAGGATCACCACGTCCACCCGGCGGTTCATGGCCCGGTGCTCAGGCGTGTCGTTGGGGACCACCGGGCGGTACTCGCCGTAACCGGCGGCGGAGAGGCGTTCCGGCGGCAGTGCCCCCTTGCTCAGCCAGTACATGATAACGTTCGTGGCCCGGTCGGTCGAGAGCTGCCAGTTCGACGGGTAGCGGGCCGTGCGGATCGGGACGTCGTCGGTGTGACCCTCGATCCGGATGTGGTTGGGCTTGTCGGCGAGCACCTTGGCCAGCACGTCGAGCAGTTGCTTCGCCGCGGGGGTGAGCGAGGCGCTGCCCGGAGGGAACATCACGTTGTCGGCGAGCTGCAGGATCATCCCGCGCTCGTCGTAGCTCACCCGGATGCTCGCCTGCAGCCCCTGCCGGTCTTTGTATTGTTCAACCTGCCTGGTGACCTTCTCGAACTCCGGCTCGACCTTGACCTTCTCCGGCGTGGCGACTGACCCGGTGCCGGAACCGATGAGGTGTCCGGTGCCGCCGCCGAGCACGCTGCTGGCGTATTCCCGCGGGGCGAAGGCGCTCGAGAGCGACCCCTTGAGCTTCTCGAACTTCTTCAGGTCCACCTGGGACATGGCGTAGAGGACGACGAAGAAGGCCATGAGCAGCGTGATGAAGTCGGCGTAAGAGATAAGCCAGCGTTCGCTGTTCTCCTTCTCCTCGTGTTCCTCCATGTGCATTTAGGCAGCCTCCTCCGCGGCTTTGCCCGGCTTGCCCTCGGATTGCACGAAGATGAGGAGCTTCTCTTCGACGATGCGCGGGTTGTCGCCCCGCTGGATGGAGAGGATGCCCTCAGCGGTGAGCTGGGCGATCAGCGACTCTTCCTTGGCCAGCAGCTTGAGCTTGTTGCCCATCGGGAGCCAGATCACGTTGGCGGTCATGATGCCCCAGAGGGTCGCGACGAAGGCGGCGGCGATGGCTTCGCCCAGCTTGTCCGGTTCAGCCAGGTTGCCGAGCACGTGCACCAGGCCCATGACGGTCCCGATGATGCCCATCGTCGGCGCGAAGCCTCCGGCCGCCTCGAACAGGGAGGCTTCGTGCTTGGCGGTCTGCGCCTTGAGGGCGATTTCGGCCTCCAGCATGCTCTGGATGAGTTCGGGGTTGGCGCCGTCGACGACCAGCCGGATGCCTTTCCGGGCGAAGGGGTCCTGGATCGTGCCGACCCGCTGGTCAAGGGAGAGGAGACCCTCGCGCCGGGCCAACTCGGCAAGGTTGACCATCTCTTTGACGATGTCCTCCGGGGCGCGCTTGGGAGGCATGATGGTCTTGAGCATGAGCTTCGGAAGCCCCAGGATGTCCTTGAGGCCGAACGAGGTCATGGTGGCCCCGATGGTGCCGCCGAAGATCAGGATCATCGCCGAGGGCTTGAAGAGCGTGCCCAAGGGGCTCCCCTCCAGGATCGCCGAGAGGAGAATGGCCCCGATCGCCACAGCCAGGCCCGCCACGGTTGCGATATCCATGTTCGTCCTCCTGTCGCGAGGCGACAAAATCGCCCAGTATCATGTTTTTATTCCGCAGAGTCTTGCCTTTTCCTGCTTGCCCTGGGACGCGGCGGTAGCACTCCGGTGCGCGCCAGCGATTTCGTCCGGCTCTCTGTCCAACCGGACGGGACTTTCGCGCTGCAGACGGTCAACGGCTTTCCCGGGATCGCCACCGACGACAACCAAACCCTGGTGTACGTCTCGCCAGCACCGCGGCGGGGGAGGGGGACCGGGCCGCCCTGACGCAGGAGGCGTGGTCGCGCCTCGCCGACGCCGACGTGGACAGGGAAATGATGGGCGAGGTGAAGGCGTCGGCTCTCCGGGAGGCCGGCGCGCTCGTCCTGGCCGGGGCCCGCAAGCTCTCCCGGGACTCCTGGCCGACCTTCTACGCGGTGGACCCCGGACGTAGGAATTCGGGGAGCGGCGGAGAAGGGGATGGCTATGGGCGAATGCGGCAGGGAATGGCGGGACGAACTTCTGGCCGTAGCGCACCGCTTGCCCGGGCGGGTCTCCCTCACCCTGGAGGCCTGTCCCCCGGCGGGCGGCGAGGGCGGCTTGGCGTTTGCCCTTGCGCCGGAGGAGACCTATCCGGCCGCCAGCCTCATCAAGCTGCCCATCCTGCTGGCAGTCCTGTCCCTGGCCGGCCAGGGTGAAGTGGACCTGACCGCCCGGGTGGCGGTGGGGGGAGAGGGCACCGGCGGGGCCGGGGTGATCGAGCACCTCACGCCGGGCACGCTGCTCACCGTGGCCGACTTGTTGTTCTTCATGATCGCGGTGAGCGACAACGCGGCGACCAACCACGTGCTGGACCTGGTGGGGTTCGCGGCGATCAATGACTGGATGGCCCGGTTCGGCCTGGCGGGCACGACGCTCCGCCGGAAGATGATGGACGTTGAAGCCCGGCGGGCCGGGCGGGAGAACCTCACGACCCCCGCCGACCAGCACCGCCTGCTCAGGGAGATCGCCTGCCCGGCGCAGCTTCTGCCGGCGGTGGCCGCCAGGGCGCGCGCCCTTCTCGCCCACCAGCAGTTCAAGCTGGGTTTCGCCGCTTTTCTCCCCGACGAACGGGTCGCCCACAAGACGGGCGATCTCGAGGGCATCTTTCACGACGTAGGCCTGGTGGACCCGGAGGGTCCGGTCCCCCTGGTCTACACCTTCCTCTCGGAGACCGGCCTTGACCTCGGCGAAGTCTCGCTGGCCGCGGGAAGGGCCGGGGAACTGGCGGCGGGGTGGCTCGCATGCTGGCGGGCCGGGCGCCGCTGAAGGGGATGCCGATGCAGACGCGGCTACACCGCCGGATCGCGCTGGCGCTGCTCATCGGACTGGCCTCGGCTCTGCACGTCATCGAGGGCCTGCTTCCGCCTATCCCGGTGCCCGGGGCCAGGCTGGGGCTGGCCAACCTGGGCACGGTGGTGGCCCTGCGGCTCCTCGGTTTCCAGGCCGGGGTGACGGTGAGCTTCGCCCGGAGCTTGCTCGGCGGGCTGCTCGGCGGCACCCTCCTGGGACCGGGCTTCCTCATGGGTTTGGCCGGCGCCGTCGCGAGCGCGCTCGCCATGGGCCTCGCGGCGCCGGCCGGCCTGGGCGGCACCGGCAACCTCGGGCTCAGCGTCGTGGGCGCCGTCACCCACAGCGTGGCGCAGGTGGCGGTGGCCTCCGCCCTCACCCGCACCGCGGGCGTCTGGCTTTACCTGCCGCTGCTCCTTGGCCTTTCCATCGTGACGGGCCTGGCCGTCGGCGCCGCGGCCGACGGCGCTCTCCCGCTGATCGCCGGCCACTGGGGCCGGGCGGGGGAGCGGGAGGGGGAGAGCTGAATGGACCGGCGGGGGAGGCGCAACCTGCTCCTGCTCGTGGGAGCGGCGCTCGTCCTGACCGGCGCCGGTCTGGGCCTGCTGTCGCTGAAGGGCGCAGCCCCGGGCCGGACGGTCTCGCTCTACGCGCTGAACCACTCCGGCCGCCGCCTCATCGCCCGGTACCCCCTCGGCGAGGCCAGCGTCGGGCGCGTGGTCCGGATCAAGGGCCCCCTCGGCTTCACGGAGGTCGAGGTCAGGGGCGACCGCGCCCGGGTGGTCTCCTCGCCCTGCCGCGACAAGATCTGCGTCCGCTTCGGCTGGCGCAGTCGCGACGGCGAATTCGCCGCCTGCCTGCCCAACCGTCTCCTCCTCGTGGTGGAGGAGCGACCTTAACCCGGAGGTGCTGCATGAAGATAGTCAAGGCCGACGTCTACCCGCTCCGCATCCCCAAACGGACCGTCTTCCGGGTCGCCTACGCCACCCGGACGGCCTGCCGGAGCGCTTACCTGCGCCTCGAGACCGAGGAGGGGCTGGTCGGGTGGGGCGAGGCCGTGCCAGTGGGGGAAGTGACCGGCGAGTCCCGGCCGGAAGCCTATGCCGCGTTGGCGGAGTTCGTCCGTGCCGAGTTGGTGGGGCGGGCGATCCCGGGCCGGGAGGCCCTCCGCCTTCTCCTCCGCCAGCGCCTGGCCGGTTACCCTTCGGCGCGCTGCGCCGTCGACACCGCCCTCTGGGACCTGCGCGGCCAGCAGGCGGGGCAGCCGCTGGCCGGACTTCTGGGCGACGCCCGCCGCCGGATCCGGGCCAGCATCAGCCTGGGGATCAAGGGGGAGCGGGAGACCGTCGCCGAGCTGCGGACCCACCTGGAGGCCGGGTTCACCGACCTCAAGCTCAAGATCGGGCTCGACCGGGCTGCCGATGTTGCCCGGGTGAAGACGGTCCGGGCGGAGTTGGGCCGGGATTTCCGGCTGCTGCTCGACGCGAACCAGGGGTACACCGCCGAAGAGGCTCTTCAGGTGGCCGAGGCGCTGGCCGGCGAAGGGGTCGAACTCATCGAACAACCGGTCAAGGCATCCGACCTTGAAGGGCTGGCGGAAGTCACCCGCCACAGCCCCATCCCGATCGCGGCCGACGAGGCGGTGAAAGGCCCGGAGAGCCTGGTCGCGGTCATCCGGCGCCAAGCGGCGCATATGGTCAACGTGAAGCTTCAGAAGTGCGGCGGGCCGTCCGAGGCGGAGTTGCTGGTCAGGATGGCGGAGGCGGCAGGCATGGGCGCCATGGTGGGGTGCATGATCGAGAGCCGCCTGGGGATCACGGCGGGCCTTTCGGTCGCCCTGGGGCTGGCCAACGTGAAGTACGTCGACC
>JBLNBQ010000173.1:0-3836 GCA_050260095.1 Chitinophagales bacterium | reverse complement strand
CGGGTCTACCGGCTGGTCCGGGAGGCCCTGGCCGAAGGCCGCTGAAGGCCTTTCTGGTACCAGGGGCCACTTTCTCCCGGGCCTGGCCATCCGGCGTAGGCATAACTTGTACTGGCCTCACCACTCCTGGTCCCGAGCTTCGGCATCTGCACCCCGGCGCCGTGCCGCACGGCCGGTTTCCCGCCGTGCCCGCCGACGCCGCTCTTCCCGCCGCAGGAGTGCGGGTTCTAGCGCCGGCCGCAAGGGTCGCACAGGGAACACGAAGGGGCCTGGCGACAGGCCTCCTTTTCTGGCAAGAGCGACTCTGAGCCCTTTCCTCCCAGACCTCTCCACGAGTGGCAGCCATAGGCTGTACGGGCCCATCCAAAAAGAAAGCGGTGACATCACGTGAGCATTCAAGTGTCAAAGGTAGAGTCCCGGCTGGCTTCCCCCGCTTCAGTCCGCCGCGACTCGCCCGAAATCCGTCTGGCCCAAGTGGGCCAGGTGACACCTTGCACCCCGCTCACCGACCTCATAACGACCACGATCACAACCGGGATACCGGCAGCCTGTCTGCCTTTGCCGGCCGGAGCCACGGTGGCCTGCCCGACAGACATCACCTTCACCTGTACCACGGGCACACCGACGGAGATAGCCCCCGGTCTGGTCTCCGTACCCGTGAACATCAACGCCTCCGCACACACGCTGATCATCCGGAACGCGGCCGGCGAGGTTGTGTGCACCATCACTACCGGCGCAACCTCGAGTACGGTCCTCGAAACGGTCTCCTGCCCGGTAACCGCCGGTGTCAGCTGTACCTGCGAGTTTACGAGCGTCACTTGCCGGGGCTGCACGTTCGACGTAACCGGGACCGAGGTCGTGTGCACTTTCCAGGAGGCTACGACCGTGACCTGCGTCTCAGGCGTTCCTCAGCCGACCGAGATCGACTGTATCGGCGTGAACAAGATCTTCGACTTCTGCTTCCAGCAGGATACTGCTGCCGCTCCGTGCTTTGAGGTCCCGAACGACGTGGAAGTCCCCGTCGGCTCCACGGCCCAGTGCACGGTCACCAGCGTCACCTGCACGGCCGGCACTCCGGTACCCACGGGGGTCGATGGCCTGGCGACCGTCTCCGTCGTGGTGACCATCCACTTCGACGTCACGATCATCTCGCCGACCGGCTTCGTCGTCACGATCATCAGGAATCGCACCTTCGTTTTCGCCAAGACCGCCATCGTCTGCGCCCCGGTGGGGACGTCGGCCGACTGCACCGCCACTGTCACCTGCGCCTGCGTCGTCATCCCGGAGATGGAAAACGACAGCCAGCAGGAGCAAGAGGCTATGGTCTGCTGCACCTTCTTCATCTGCCTGCTGATCGAGACCTTCGCGGCAGTGAAGCTCCTGGTCCCGACCTTCGGCTTCTGCACCCCGGCCCCGTGCCGGACGGCCGGCTTCCCGCCGTGCCCGCCCACGCCGCTCTTCCCGCCGCAGGAGTGTGGGTTCTAGCGCCAGTCGCGAACGGTTCCGCAAGGACCACGCAGGAGGCCTGGCGACAGGCCTCCTTCTTCTTTTGGTGCGTTGAGGTGCGCTGCAGGAACCTAGACCTGCACTACGCCGACCCCGTCCTCAGCGCGGATCTGCACGTCGAAGGCCTGGCTCAACTCGGCAACCCGGGCGATGATGCGCTGGGCTTGTTCACCGCTGGCGAGCAGCGGGCGCCCGCGCACTGCGCGGGGCAGGCCGAAGCCCAGGGTGATGGGGTAGAGCTTGACTTCCGCCAACCGGCTGCCCGCGTAACGCCACCAGGCGACGACGCTCTCCCAGTAGGCGGGATTCCCGGTGAAGCTCCGGCGCGGGTCTGCATCCCGCGCGTCGAACGCATCGGCCGGGGTCGCCTCAGGCCCCAGCCCGAACTGCTCGTAGAAGTCGGCCGGCTGGCGCTTGACGGTCTCGTTCTGAAAGATGAAGTTCCCCAAGCCGTGGAAAATGGGCTTCCCGCCGTAGAGCTCGACTCCCCGGACGACGTGAGGGCCGTGACAGACGACGGCGTCAGCCCCCGCGTCCACCGCGGCGTGTGCGAAGTGGCGCTGGAAGGGGAGCGGTTTCTCCGGTTCCCCGGGCAGGCCTTCGTGGGTGTGCATGCTGCAGAGGACCCAACCGGCCTGGCGCCTGGCGTCGCGGATGGCGGCGAGGATCCGGTCGGCATCGGGTTGGTGGTACTGGCTGACGACGACTCTCCTGCCGACGCCTCCGTCTGCATCCGCGGCCGGCCGGTAGGTGGCAGCATTCCGCAGCGTATTGGCTCCCGGGCGCCCCTGGCAGTCGGGGCGCGGCTCCCCCGCGCGCCCGGCGTTGGCGATGGTCGTGGTCAGGCTGACGAGTCCGATCCGCCCTGCCCCAAGCTCCAGATAGGCAGGTTCCCGCGCCCTGCCCGCATCTTTGCCGATCCCCGCCCAGACCAGGCCGGCGCGGTCCAGGGTCCGCAGGTGAGCCAGAAGCCCTCCCGAGGACCAGTCCATGCTGTGGTTGTTGGCGCAGGCGAAGAGGTTGAAGCCCAGCCACTTCAGTTCTTCGCTGAGGGAGGGTTCTGCGCTGACCCAGGTCCCACCGCTCTCGGCGGCCGGGTACCCCGAGCAACCGTTGAACAGCGTTTCGAGGTTGGTGAGGCGGACGTCGGCGCTGCGGATGAGCTCCAGGAGCCCCAGATACTCCGGTTCCACATAGGGCCGGAGCCGCTGTGTGAGGAGCGAATCACCGGTGGCGACCATGCTGATGTCGCCCGGACCCGGGCGAAAGGCGCCGTCTTCCTTCGCATCCACGCTGCTAGCTGCTTTCTTCCGCCCCGCCGTCCGGGACGAAGAGGATCTCGCCGGTCACGAGCAACGTCGGCTTGTGCAGTTCGTTCAGGGTGGCGAGGAGCCGCGCCGTGGTGTGGAAGCGGCGGGCGATGCGGTGGAGCGTGTCCCCGGGCTGAACCACGTACTTGGCGGTGCGGGCTGGGAGCAGGAGCGTTGGCGCGGGAGCTGGAGGTGGCTTGACCTTCGCTTGGGCAGCTCGGCCGGAGCGTCGCGGCCGGGACGGGGCCCGGCGCAGGGGGCAGACTACCGCCGCCGGCTGGCGGCTGGCGCTTTGGCTCCTCTTCCGGCGCACCCGGCCCGAACCGGCGCTGGGACCGGCGGTGGCAAAGCGCTGCAGATCCAGTTCCATACCATCTTCCTCCCCACAAGCCAGCCCATTATATGACCCCGGCCGGATGATGGGGCCTGACCCTCCCCCGGGCACACCTGGCCGGGGGTCCTGTGTATCCTTAACCGTTCCGCAGGAATCCGGGGGCGAGGCCTGGGCGGTAGCCGAGGCCCGGCGGCTCCTTGAACGCGTCGGACTCTCCGGCCGCGAGGAGGAACTCGCCCGCAACCTCCCTTACGGAGACCAGCGGCGGCTCGAGATCGCCCGGGCCCTGGCGGCGAGACCGGAGCTGCTGCTCCTCGACGGCCGGCCGCCGGGATGAACCCGCAGGAGACCCGGGAGCTGGTGAGTTTCATCCGCCAGGTCAGAGACGAGGGGATCACGATTTTCCTCGTCGAGCACGACATGCACCCGGTCACGGAAGTCTGCGAAGGTCGTCGTCCTCGACTACGGCGTGAAGATCGCCGAGGGCACCCCGGCGGAAGTCACCTCCGACCCGCGGGTGATTGCCGCCTACCTGGGCGAAGACTTCGGGGTGGAGGCTTTGGGGTAGTCACAGCATCCTTCCTGTCTGCTAAGTGTAAAGTAGATGGTGGTCCGGATAGGACCGTGAAGTGAGAAAGAGAAGAGAGACCTCGAATTCACTCCCGCCAAGGAGAAAAGGAGGTCTC
>JBLNBQ010000172.1:0-2694 GCA_050260095.1 Chitinophagales bacterium | reverse complement strand
CCTTCGGTGGGTGCTTCCTCTTCCCTCGTGCCTCCGGGTCCCTCCCCAGCGGGTCGCGGAGCGGGACCGGCCGCATCGACGGTCGGATCGTCGACGCCCACGGCCAGGGCCTAGCCGGCGTGAGCGTGACGATCCCTGAGGCGGGGGAACTCACCGCGGTCACGGGGGCCGATGGCCGCTTCACCCTGGCTGGGCTGGCCGGCGGCGAGTACTACGTGCTGGCCCGGAAGGAAGGCTACCTCGACGGCGCCTACGCCGTTGAGGTCTCGCCCGCCGCCGCGGCGGTGCTGACCGGGCAGGCGTTGCTCACCTCCAGCCACCTCCACAACGATTCCGCCCGGGTGCCGGGCTTGTGCGGCGAATGCCACGTCCTGCACTCGCCGACCGGCGGCAACGCTGCCCTCAAGGGTCCGAATCCCAGTTCGGCCTGCATGACCTGTCACGCGCCGGCGCTCTCCGAGAGCGTGTACCTGGCCTCGCCGCACGGGAGCCAGTGGAGCCCCGATCTGAACACCCCGGTGGCGACGGTCTGGTCAGGGCAGGACCCGGCCCTGCGGGGGAACTGCGGCACCTGTCACGAGCCGCACGGGATCACCGGCCCGCCGTTCATGCTGCGCAAGGGCGCGAAGGACGGCGATGGCACCCTGCGCCTCAACGCGCTCTGTCTCGAGTGCCACGCCGCCGTGGGAAGCGGGCACACCGCGGGCTGGCCCGGCAAGGCGTCCTACACCGATCCCGCCAACCTTCACTACGCCGCAAGCTCGGTGCCGTCCACCACCAAGGTCGCGTACCCAGGGACGACTTACGCCCAGGGGGAGTGCAACAACTGCCACGTACCGCACGGGCAGGCCTTTTCGGGCGTGAACGACCCTCGGATGACCCGCGACCAGGGGTACAAGCTGTGCGTGAAATGCCACACCGACAAGGCGGCTTCGGTGACCTCTTCGGCCGGTCACGGGAACTGCCTGATGTGCCACGACCCGCACAGCATCAGCAAGTCGGGGGCGGCTCTCAAGGTTAAGGATCCGCTGAATCCGACGGGGCCGCAAATCGTCCCGGCGAAGGAGACTTACCGGGGCGAGTCGATGCTTTCGAACTCCTATTGTCAAAAGTGCCACACGGCCACGCCGCCGTCGTGGCTGAGCCCGGCCCCGCGCAACCCGTTGGCCGACTCGACGAAGTTCTGGAACCAGAGCAAGTGGGTGGCCTACGGCAACCGGTACAATGACCAGAACCTGCACAACGTCCACTTGAACCGGATTTGGTCCTCCAGCCCCTACCACAACGGGATCACCGGCGATCTGGACAAGATCCGCTGCAACCAGTGCCACTCGGTCCATCCGACCATCGTAGGCCGCAACTTCGTCTCCTCGCGGCTCTCCGCCTTCACAGGGACCTACAGCGGCAACTGGCAGACCAAGAACGGCTGCACGGTGGGGAGCGGGTGTCACACCTGCAACTGGTGCCACGCCTCCCCTGGGGCGCCCGCCACCGCCTGCTGGTCTTGCTCTTATCACTCGTACTATCCGCATTCCGCCGTCGCGTACTGACCCCAAGTCACCAGAGGAGGTAATGACCCAATGAACATCCGTCGCTGGACCGTGCCCCTGCCGCTGGCCGTCGCCGCTCTGCTGCTCGCTGCCCTGCCCGCCTTCGCCGCGGAGACCTGGACCATCAAGGGCCGGGTGACCTATCCCGACGGCCGGCCGGCGGTCGGCGTCGAACTCAAACTCGTCCCCTGGTCGCCGCAGGGCCTGGATATGGGGAACATCGTCTACAAGATCCCCAACTACGATTGGCACTTGACCACGACCGACGCCAACGGCTACTACGTGATGAACAACGTGATCGACTATCCGGAGAACACCGCCCACCGCTACACCGTGTGGGTAACGGAGAAGATCAAGACCTACCACGGAACCGTCAACTTCCCCCTGCGGCGGGAGTCGTTCACCCCAACCGTGGACGTGCACCTGGAGGAGGCCGCCTGGGTGACGGTGAAGCTCAAGGACCGGGCCGGCAAGCCGTTCAACGGCACGCGGGCGGTCTTCATCCAGACGGGCACCAACCTGAGCGATCCCTCCACCGGATACACCAAGGTCAGCGAACTCACCTTCGTCAACGGTGAAGCGGGGGTGCGCATCGCCATCCGGGACAAGAACGCGCCGCTCGGCCGCATCGCCATCCTCGACTTCCCGAGCCGGACCGCGGCGCACCAGGCGATGCAGGCCCGGGCACTCAAGATCTCCGACACCAGCCTCGATGGCCTCAAGCTCATGAGCCACGACGCCCGGGGGAAGGGTCTCGACCGGCAGTTCCCGCTTCCGCCGGTGAGCGAGACGACCGTCGAGTTCACGCTGTAAGGGCGGGCAAGTCCTCGCCTAGCGGAAGGCCGGCCAGGCGCCGGTCTTCCGCCTTTTTTGCGCCGCCCGCTTGACGCTGCCGGGGGACTGACGTATACTGAGGGTGATAGTTAGACGTTTGTCTAATAATCTAAGGATGAGGCGGGTGACGCGATGACGCCGCTCAATCTGACCTTCAAGGCGCTTTCGGACCCCACCCGGCGAGAGATCATCCGGCTGCTCACCGCCGGTGACCTGACCGCCGGAGAGATCGCCGACCGTTTCGACATGAGCAAACCGAGCATCTCCCACCATCTGGGGGTGCTCAAGCAGGCGGAACTGGTGGTCGACG
>JBLNBQ010000171.1:0-8030 GCA_050260095.1 Chitinophagales bacterium | reverse complement strand
AAAACGGCCGGGCCGGTCGGTGAGCGGCACCACTCTCACTTCGCCCTTGAGACCATGCGGGGCCACGATCTCCCCGACGGCCACGAACTTGACCTGCTGGCGCATCCCCGGTCAGTCCAGGATGTCGACGCTGACTCTCCGGCCATCGCGAACGGCGGCCGCTTTGACCAGCGTCCGGATGGCCTTGGCGATGCGCCCCTGGCGGCCGATGATCCTGCCGGCGTCCTGGGGAGCCACTTTCACTTCGACGACCAGTTCGTCGCCGTCCTCGTGCTCCTCCACCCTGATCTCGTCGGTCTGATCCACCAGCTGCCTGACGATGTACTCCACCAATTCCTTCACTGACCTATCCACCCCCGTTACTCGGCCTTCGGGGTGCTGGCGCCGAACTCCTTCATCACGCCGGCCTGGGACAGGATGCGGCGGGCGGAGTCGGACGGCTGGGCCCCCTTGCGGAGCCACTCGAGCGCCTTCTCTTTGTCGACGCGGATCTGCGCCGGCTCGGCGATGGGGTTGTACTCCCCCAGCTGCTCGATGAACCGGCCGTCCCGCGGCGAACGCGAGTCGGCGACCACCAGACGGTAGAAGGGCTGCTTCTTGGCGCCCATGCGCTTCAGGCGGATGCGAACTGCCATTACTGGTCACCCCCTTTCACCGGGCCTGCAAGGAAAGCGGCGGGCTACCGGAAGAACGGCAGGCGAGGACCCCGCTTCCCTTTCTTCTCCCCAAATCCCAACTGCTTCATCATCTGCCGGGTCATCTCGAACTGCTTGAGAAGCCGGTTGACGTCTTGCACCTGCGTCCCGCTGCCTGCGGCGATGCGCCTCCTGCGACTCCCGTCGATCAGGTGCGGATTGCGCCGCTCGTGCGGCGTCATCGACTGGATGATGGCCTCGACGCGTTTCAACTGTTTCTCGTCGACCTGCAGGTTGGCGAGGCCCTTGCCGGCAGCCCCCGGGAGCATGCGCAGGACCTCGTCGAGGGGACCGAGCTTGCGCATCTGCTGCATCTGGCCGAGGAAGTCCTCCAGGTCGAACCGGGCCTCCTTGAGCTTCGTCTGCATCGCCTGGGCCTGCTTGGCGTCGAACGCCTCCTGGGCCTTCTCCACCAGGGTGAGGACGTCCCCCATGCCCAGAATGCGGGAAGCCACCCGGTCGGGGTGGAAGGCTTCGAGCCCTTCCAGCTTCTCGCTGGTGCCCACGAACTTGATGGGCTTGCCCGTGACCGACCGGATGGAGAGCGCCGCCCCACCCCGGGCGTCGCCGTCGTACTTGGTGAGCACGACGCCGTCGATCCCCAGTTCGGCATTGAACCGCTCCGCCACCGACACGGCGTCCTGGCCGGTCATGGCGTCGACCACGAGCAGGATCTCGTGCGGGTGGACCGCGGCGCGCATGCGCTTGAGTTCATCCATGAGCGCCTCGTCGATGTGCAGACGCCCGGCGGTGTCGATGAGCACTGGGTCGTTGCCGTGCAGCCGGGCGTGCTCCAGCGCCTTGCAGGCGATCTCAACCGGGTCGATCTGGCCGAGGGTGAAGACCGGCACCCCGGCGTCCCCGCCCACCACCTTGAGCTGGTCGATGGCGGCCGGCCGGTAGATGTCGCAGGCCACGAGCAGCGGGCGCCGCCCCTGCTTCTTCAGCAAGTGCGCCAGCTTGCCGGTGGTCGTGGTCTTGCCGGAACCCTGGAGACCGCAGAGCATCACAACGGTCGGCCCCCGGCCCGCCTGGGCCAAGCGCGCCTGCGTCCCGCCGAGAAGCGCGGTCAGTTCCTCATGAACGATCTTGATGACGTGCTGCGCCGGCGTGAGGCTCTCCAGGATTTCCTGGCCCACGGCCCGCTCGCCGACGCGCCGGACAAACTCTTTGACCACCTTGAGGTTGACGTCGGCCTCCAGCAGCGCCACCCGGACTTCCCGGAGCGCCGCCTGGACGTCGGCCTCGGTCAGGCGTCCCTTGCCCCTCAGGCGCCGGAAGGTCTCGGAGAGGCGCGACGCCAGATTTTCAAATGCCACAGCCTCTACCCCCTGCCAGACTAGGTTGCCGTGCGAATGCGCTCAACTCAGCGGCCACTCGCCGCAGGAGAGCGCTTCGCTCAGGAACGCCTTCACCATGAGAAGAGCCGCCCGGCTGCGCCCGCCGGCTCCGGTCGCTGGTTCCGGCTCGGCGGCAAGCGCCTCCTCGACCTCCCCGAGCAACCGCTGGAGGCTCCGACGGTCCCGCTCATGCCGGGCCACCAGCCCCAGCCGCGCCTCATAGCTCTCGAGAGCGGCCAAACCTCTCTTCACCAGGTCGTGCACGGCGGCGCGCGATACGCCCCGCGTCTCGGCGATCTCACCCAGGGAAAGGTCGTCCTCGAAGTAGCTCCCTAGCACCTCCCGCTGCTGCTCGGTGAGGAGCGGGCCGTAGAAGTCGAGGAGCAAGCCCTGGCGGACGGTCTTGGTGAGCATTTTTCGCCTCTGTTAAGGAGAAGTACTTTACAGCGAGAGTATACCCGCTGGAAGAGGGCGTGTCAAGCCTTCGTTTCCTCGGGAAACAGGGCGTCCACGAAGTCCTCCGGAGAGAAAGGCCGCAGGTCGCCGGCCTGTTCGCCCAGTCCGACGAACTTGACCGGCACGCCGAGGGTGTCGCCGATCGCGATGATCACGCCGCCCTTGGCAGTTCCGTCGAGCTTGGTGAGCACGATCCCGGTCACGCCCGCCGCCTCGCCGAAGAGCCGCGCCTGGCTCAAAGCGTTCTGGCCCGTCGTGGCGTCGAGCACCAGGAGCACCTCGTGGGGCGCGCCGGGGATCTCCCGCCCCAACACCCGGGCGATCTTCGCCAGCTCGGCCATCAGGTTCTCCTTGGTGTGCAGGCGCCCGGCCGTGTCGACCAGCAGGAAGTCGGCATGCCGCGCCAACGCCGCCCGGGCCGCGTCGAACGCCACCGCGGCCGGATCGCTCCCGGCCTGGTGCGCCACGAGGTCGGCGCCGGCCCGCTGCGCCCAGATGCCGAGCTGTTCCGCGGCCGCCGCGCGGAACGTGTCCGCCGCCCCGAGGACGACCTTCTTCCCGTCCTCGCCAAGCAGGTGAGCCAGCTTGCCCACGCTGGTCGTCTTTCCGGTGCCGTTCACCCCGACGACCACCACCACCGTGGGCCCTGCGGCGGAAACCTTCAGCTCCGGCGCCTCGGCCGGGAGGAGGCCCCGGATGATCGACTTCAGGACCTGGCGCGCACCCGCCGCGTCCTCCACCCGTTCGTCCCGGAGCCGGCCCTTGAGCTGTGCGAGAATCTTCCCGGTGGTCGCGACGCCCACATCAGCCGTCAGCAGGATCTCCTCGAGTTCGTCGTAGAAGTCCTGGTCGAAGGTGGGCCGGCCGCGCATCAATTCGCCCAACCGGGCGAAGTTCTCGCGGGTACGGCTCAAGCCCTCCTTCAACCGGGAAAAGAAACCGCCCTTCTCCACGCGATCCACCTCCTGCGTTACCCGGCTTCCGAGAGCCGGACCGAGACGAGGCGCGAGGTTCCCGGTTCCTCCTGGGTCACACCATACAGGATGCCCGCCGCCTCCATCGTCTGACGGCGGTGCGTGATCACCACGAACTGGGTGGCCGCCGAGAACTCCCGCAAGAGCGCGACGAACCGGTCGACGTTCGCCTCGTCGAGCGCCGCGTCGACCTCGTCGAGGACGCAGAACGGGGCAGGCCTGACCTTCATCATTGCGAAGAGCAGGGCGATCGCGGTCATCGTGCGCTCGCCGGTCGAAAGCATCAAGAGGCTCTGCGGCTTCTTCCCCGGCGGCTGGGCGTAGACCTCGATCCCCGACTCGGCCGGGTTATCGGGGTCGGTCAGGACCAGTTCGGCCTTGCCTCCGCCGAAGATCCGCTGGAAGAGCGCCACGAACTCTTCCGAGACGGTCGCAAAGGTGGCGGTGAACCGCCGGGCGGTGGCCGCCTCGATCTCGGCCAGGACCTCCTTGAGGGACTCGCGGGCGGCGGTCAGGTCACTGTGCTGCTGCGAAAGGAAGGCGTGCCGCTCCGACAGGGCGGCGTACTCGCCGATGCTCTCCGGGTCGACGGCTCCGAGCGCCTTCAGCCGCCGGCGCAAGGTCTCCACCCTGCTCTCCGCGGCCGCGCGTTCTTCCGACGGCACGCTGGGCAGGCCCAGGGCTTCGGCGGCGGAGATGCCCCATTCGGTGCGGAGACGCTCTCCGACCGTCTCCGCCTCCAGCTCAGCGCGGGTCGCCTGCAGTTCCGCCTCGTGGACCGCCTGTTGGCGGAGGGAGAGTTCCTTGCGCAGCCGTTCGGTCTCTTCCTCGGCCCGCGTCAACTCCTCGCCCGCGCCGCTCCGTTCCTCCGCCAAGGCGGTGAGGCGCGCTTCGACCGTCGCCCGCCGGTGGCCGAGCGCCCGCCGTTCGACCTCGAGACTCGCCTCCCAGCGCTGCGCTTCCTCGATGCGGCCGGCCAGTTCGGCGGCGCGCTCCGCCACCGCCGCCTCTTCCCGGGCCAAAGCCTCCTGCTCCGCCCGGCGCCGCTCCGCCTCGGCGAGCGCGGCCGCCGCGTCCTTCTCCCGTTCCGCCAGGGCGACGCGGGCCAGCGTGAGCTCTTCGGTCGCCGCATCGCGCGCCGCCGCCGCCTCTCTCACGCTCTCCGACTCCGCCAGTATCTGCTCCTCCAATAGCCGCCGGGCCTCCTCCAGCCCGGCCAGCCGCGCCGCCAGCTCCGCCTCCGACTCCCGGCCGGTCTCGCTTTCGGCTGCCGCCAGGTCGGCCGCGACCCTCGCCGCGGCAGCCTCAGCCTGGCGCAACTCGGCCTGGCGGACCGCCACCTCCCGGGCCACCGCGGCGGCGTCCGTCTCTGCCTGGCGCTGGCGCTTCTCCAGCTCCAGGGCGGCCGTTTGGTGCAGGGCGGCCGAACGCTCCAGCTCGGCCAGGGAGCCCTCCAAGGCCTCCCGCCGCTCACGGGCGGCCTTCAGCACCTCCGCCACCTCGGCCAGTTCGCGCTGCCGCCGGAGCAGGCCCCGGCCCCGCTCTTCCCGTCCGCCCGTGATGGCTCCGCCTGGACGGACCACCTCTCCGTCGGTGGTGACCACCAGGTAGCGCAGGCCGGCGGCCCGCCCCACCCGCAACGCCGTGTCGAGGTCGCGGGCGAAGAGCACCCGTCCGAGCAGGTACTCCACCGCCGGCCGCACCTCGGCGGCGGCCTCCACCAACTCGTCACCGACCCCGAGGTAACCCGGCCCGCCCGCCTGGCTCAGCCGGCGCCGCTCTTCGGCACCGAGCGGCCGGGGGGAAAGCAAGGCGAGCGGCAGGAAGGTCGCCCGTCCGGCCGCCTTCGCCTTGAGGAACGCGATGCCGCGCCGGGCCGTCTCCTCGTCCTTGACCACGACGTCCTGCAGGCTTCCCCCCAGGGCCAGCTCGACCGCCTGCTCCAATCCGGGCGGCACCGTGATCAACTCGGCGACCGTCCCCAACACCCCGGCCAGCCGGCCCGCCGCCTGTTCGGCCAGCACGGCCCGGGGGCCCTCGCCGTACCCTTCCCGGCTGCGCTGCCAATCGCTGAGCACCTGGTGGCGCGACTTGAGCCTGGCCACTTCCGCCTCGGCCTGTCGCGACTCTTCCAGGAGCCGTTTGCGCTGCTGCTCCCGCTCGCCGGCCGCGGCCGCGAGCTTGCGTCGCGCCTCATCTAGGCGGGCGAGGGCTTCCGCCGCCGCGGGGCCGCGCCCCTCGGCCGCCGCGAGCGCCGCCCGGGCCGCCGTCAAGGCCTCCTCCGCCGCCCGGGCCGCCTCCGCGAGCCGCGCCCGGTGGCCTTCGTTCGCCTGGCGGGAGGCCTCGAGCCCTCGCAGGTCGTTGCGGACCGCCGCCGCCTCGTTCATCCGTTCGATGAGTTCGTTCTTCTTGCGTTCGAGTTCGGCCTCGCACCGCCGCAGCGTCGCGTTGGCCTCGTCGGCCTTCCGGCTCCGGCGGGCGAGCTCTTCCCGGGCCGCCGCCAACTCCCCCTGCCGGTCCCGCTCGGCCAGGCCGCTCTCCTCGGCGCGGGCCGCCGCCGCCTCCCGCCGAAAGGTCAGCTCCGCCCGACCTGCCTCGAGACCGGCGCGCTCCTCCGCCCAGCGCGCCTGGCGCTCCTGGGCCACCTTGAGCTGCCCCTCCACTCGCTCAAGCTCGGTGGCGAGCGCCAGCACCTGCCGGGCCGCCTCCTCCCGCTCCGCCTCTGCCTGAGCCACCCTGAGCCGCGCCTGCACCGCGCGGGCCTCGCTCTGGCGCAGCGCCGCGGTGGTCTCACCGGCCGCGAGCTCGCGCGCGGTCAGCTCCTCTCCGACCTCCTCGACCCTGGCCTGTGCCGCCTGCAACAACCCGGCCAGCAGACCAACCTCGACCGACCGCAACTCCTCGCTCAGGCTGGCGTGCCGCTCGGCGCGCCGGGCCTTCTCCGCCAGGGGACCCAACTGGGCGGTGAGTTCGGCGAGGATGTCGCCTACCCGGGCCAGGTTCTGCTCCGTCTCGCCCAGACGACGCAGGGCCTCGGTCTTCTTGGCGCGGAACTTGGCGATGCCCGCCGCCTCCTCGAAGAGGCGCCGGCGCTCTTCGGGATGAGCCGAGAGCACCGCGTCGACGTCGCTCTGGGAGAGCAGCGCATAGGTGTTTCGCCCAAGGCCGGAATCGAGGAAGAGTTCGTGGATGTCCTTCAGACGGCATGAGACGCCGTTCAGCAGAAACTCCGAGTCGCCCGAACGGTAAACCCGCCGGGTGACGTTGACCTCGCCGAACTCCACGGGCAGGAACTGGTCCTGGTTGTCGAGGTGGAGGGTGACCTCGGCCAACCCCAGCGAGCGCCGGCGGCTGGAGCCGTTGAAGATGACGTCCTCCATCTTGGCGCCTCGCAGCTCCTTGGCGCTCGACTCGCCGAGGGCCCACTTGATGGCGTCGGCGATGTTCGATTTGCCACTTCCGTTGGGCCCGACGATGGCTGTGATCCCTGGTTCGAACGAAAGGTCCAGCCGGTCGGCGAACGACTTGAACCCGTGCAGGCTTAACCGCCGTAGAAGCAAAGACAGCCCTCCGTGCGCGACGATTCGTACCGGGCTTCCTGACCCAGCCTATTTTACCATGGGCGGAAGAAAACAGGAAAGCAGAAGAATGCCTACAGGTCGAGGGAGGCCGTCCGCGGCAGCGGCACCGGGAACTGGTAGTAGAGGTCCTTACGCTGCCGGGTCTTCTGCGGCACCTTGGGCGAAAGCAGCGAACCGTACTTCTGCAGGATGCGCTTGAGCTTCAGGCGGACCCTGGTCCGGGCGTTGTCGATCACCTTGGCGGTGATTCCCAGTTCGCGCTCGATGTCGCCGTAGCTGTACCCGGCGAGGAGCATCCGGATGACCGTGTACTCCAGCACCGACAGGTAAGTGCGCAAGACTTGGTCGACCCGTTCGGAGACGTACCGCCGCTCCATCACCTTCTCGGGGTCCACCGCCGCGTCCTCGCTGGCCACCACATCGAGCACCATGCGGGTCTCGTCCAGGTTGACGTAGTTGAAGAGGGAGACGGCATCGTTCAGCACCCGGTGCTTCGTCCCGTTGGTGTGCTTGATGACGTTGTACACCTTCCGGATGATGCAGATGTAGGCGAAGGAGGAGAACTTCACGTCGAAGCGTTCCCCGTCGTACTCGCGGATGGCGTGGAGGAGGCCGATCAGCCCCTCCTGCATCAGGTCGTCGAACTCCAGGAACCGGGCGTAGTAGTTGCGCACGATGTAACGCACCAGCGGGGTGTACTTGCGGACCAGATCTTCCTGGGCCGCCCGGTCCCCGAGACGGGTTCTCTGGATCAGGCCAAGGTCCTGGCGCTGGTTCTCGTCCATCAACCGGCTCACCCCCGCGGCGATGCTTACATGGAAATGTGTATCGTGGGGGTTGGGGAAGTATGCCAGTTGATGCGGGAAAAGCCTGCGCTGCCACTGGCTTCCCGAAGGGGCTCGGCGGAATATGAAGCGGGGGGGCGGGGGGTCCTCCGCCCCCCCCCGGTCCCACATACCCGCCCGCCCAACCCCGGGGCGGCCG
>JBLNBQ010000170.1:0-2578 GCA_050260095.1 Chitinophagales bacterium | reverse complement strand
GAACAACCGGTCAGCCTCTCCCGGCACGGCCTCAACGGCTCTTACCCTCTGCACCTCCCGTTCCACCTCGTCGATGGCGACCACCTTCGCCCAAGTGAGCTGGAAGGCACGCCAGAAGCGGGTCCAAGTGAACCCCGGGACCCAACGTCGGACCTCGGCCAGGAGAGCCGGCAGGTTTCCTTGCGGCGGCTCCAACACGACCATCTCGAGACCGCACCCGGCCGCCTTCAAGACCTCGCGCTCGACCTGGGCATAGTAGCCGAAGCGGCAGGGCCCGCACCCCCCGGCCATGATCACCGCCTCCGCCCCGGATTCCTCCGCCTCGAGGAAGTTGCCCAGGGTAACCTTGAGCGGCAGACAGGCAAATTCCGGGGACAGACGGACTCCCAGGTCGAGCGTGCGGCGGGTGCAGGGCGGCGGGACGACAACTTCCGCCCCGAGATCTAGCAGGAGCGTCTCCAAAGGAATGTAAAGGTTCCCCATGTGGGGGAAGGTCAGCTTGGCCGTGCTGAGGACACCTCTCTCCGCTCCAGCATGTCCAAGAAGGCCTCGAGGCGCGTCCAGGCCCCGGCTTCACCCGTGTGCTCGTCCAGCGTCAGAAGAAGGAACGGCATGCGGTGGCGCTCAGCCTGCCGTGCCACCAACTCCCCGACGAGGGAGTCGGGGCCGCAACCGAACGATACCAGGTGGACGAGCCCTTCGACCGAGCGACGTTCGATCAGCCGGGCGGCCGCCCCGTACGCCCGGCGGCCCAAGGTCCAGAAGAGTTCTTTAGGCAGCCCGGCCGCACCCGCGGCGCAGTCGGCAGCCGGGAGCGTCTCCGGCGTGTCCACGGTCCAACCGAGGCCCCGTAGGCGGCGCAGGACGTCCATGCTGACGAGACGGTCATAGATGTTGTACGGGTGGCCGATCACTCCGAGCCGGCGGGAGGAAGAGGGCGGGGTCGGATCTGGTGGCGCGCCGTCTCCAGCCGTCGTGAAGGTGGCCGGGGGGCGGTTGGTCGGAAGATTCCCCGACTCCCAGTACGCCACGGCTCGGCGCTGGGCCGTCTCTGCCCGTTCCCAGGCCTGCAGGGCCAGGCGCCGGCTGCGCACGCCAAGCGTCGCGGCGCAGGTCAACGCCAGCCCGCGGAGGCTCCCGCCGCAGCGCAGGTCGATCACCGGCGCCAGGAGTTCCACACAATCTCCAATGGCGAGACGGATCATGTCGGGCAGGCCCATGAACTTGGGGCAGATATACGCTCGTGGCTCGACCGAGACCAGCCGGGGCACGAAGAGGACGTCGACCTTACCTGCCAGGTCCGCACAGTGGCCGTAGAAGACCTTGACCGGCAGGCACGCCTCTTCGACCGCCAGCCGGACCCCGGCGTCAAGCATCCCGCGGTTCGTGGCTCCGCTCAGAACCACCTCCGCTCCGAGCTCACCGAAGAAGGACAGCCAAAGCGGTCCATAGATCCAGTAAAGCAGGGCCTCCGGAAGCCCTACCCTCATCTTTGGCCCTTGCCCGGGTCGGCTGTCCCGCGGGCACGCGCACTCAGCTCAAGAACGGTTTGAATGGCCTTTGTGGTGACTACCGCGCCGCGAGACGTCTTGTCCTTCTTGTTCATCTTGCCCGGATCCCCTATGCCGACGACGATCGGCACATCCAACCGGTTGAGCACGTCGACCGTGTCCCCTTCGACTCGTTCGTGGCCGTTCGGCTCCGCCAGCCCCTCCTTGTCGACCGGCCCCTCGCAGATGTGGCCGTCCGCGTCGACCGAGTAGAGCACGGGTACTCCCATGACCCGGTCAGTGTTCGAGGCCACGGCAACCACACCCAACAGGTCGATCTCCTCATTCCGGACGAGGTCCTCCAAAGCCGCCTCACCCGATCCCTTGCGGCGTGACCCCCGGTCATCGACCATGACGAGGACGGGTTCCCGGTGGGCCCCTTTCACGAGGTCTACGATCTCTTCCCCGGTCAGGGGCGTCGGACTGCCCGCCGAGAGGGAGATGGTGCACCCGCCGACATTGCGCGCCGCCTGCTCTACCGCACCCCGAGCCACTCTGTCCCCGTCCGTGACGATGATGACCTTCCGCTTCACGCACTTCACCCTGCGCCCTAGCCTGCCCCGCCTGCCTGGGCGGTTATGTCCTCAGAGTATAAACCAGGGGTGGACGGCCAAACTAAGCCTGTCGCCCTGGCGCCGGAGGGAGGTGAGATCGATGGAGTGGTTGGGCCACGCCCTGCGCTTCCTGGCTTCGGTTCTGGTCCTCATGTTCCTGGGGTACCTGCTCCCGGGTTTCAAGGCCCTGACCTTCGTGCAGGCAATCCTCGCCGCCGCGGTAATCACCGTGCTCGGCTATCTGATTCAGGCGATGATGGGCCGAAGTGTTTCGCCATACGGGCGGGGCATCGTCGGATTCATCGTCTCGGCGATCGTGATCTACGTCTCTCAGTTCCTTGTGCCCGGAATGAGGGTCAGCATCGTCGGCGCGTTGCTCGCCGCGTTGGTAATTGGCGTTGTGGACCTCTTCGTTCCGACCACGGTTCGCTGAGGCACTGCAGCGAGAGTTGGCGCAGGCGACCGCCCGGCTTT
>JBLNBQ010000169.1:0-4049 GCA_050260095.1 Chitinophagales bacterium | reverse complement strand
GTGCGGGGGCGTGGATTGAAACCCAGCGCTGTAGAGCCGTCGCCCTCCTCCGCGTCGCCCCCCGTGCGGGGGCGTGGCTTGAAACGTAACGCGGTAGACCCCCGGCTCCTCCTCCCAAGTCGCCCCCCGTGCGGGGGCGTGGATTGAAACATCGCCCGCTCAACCTCCGACCAGGTAAAGCCGTCGCCCCCCGTGCGGGGGCGTGGATTGAAACCTCGGGGCGTACCAGGGCCGGCCAGTGGCGTTCGAGTCGCCCCCCGTGCGGGGGCGTGGATTGGAACTCTGGCGGAACCGGGAAGTGGTCTTGAAAACGTCGCCCCACGTGCGGGGGCGTGGATTGGAACTCTGGCCGAACCGGGAAGTGGTCTTGAAAACGTCGCCCCACGTGCGGGGGCGTGGATTGAACGCCCCTCAGGGTGCTCCCTGGTGTCAGACGGCTTTCTACCGAAGCCCCACCGCCCCCACCACCGCCGCGGCCAGCAGGAGCCAGGTGTGATCCTTCCTGCTCAGACCGGTCACCGCGGCTGCCCCAACCGCCAGGACGAAGCTCGCGGGATTGCACAGCGTGCCCCAGGCCATGCTGGCAGCCGCGGCCGCGAGCATGCCCACGACGGCCGCCTGCACGCCGCGCAGCGCCGCCTGTGTCACCGGGCTCGCCTTGGTCCATTCCGGGCGGCGCGAGAGGAGGACGGCGATGACGAACGACGGGCCGAAGAGGCCGAGGGTGCCAAAGACGGCGCCCCACACCCCCGCCACCTTGTACCCCAGGAAAGCGATCAGGACCATGAGCGGCCCGGGGGTGACCTGCCCCACCGCGACGCCGTTGGCGAACTCCGCCGGGGTCAGCCAGGCACGCCGAACCACCAGGTCCTGCTGCAGCGCGGACATCATGGCGTAGCCGCCGCCGAAGGTGAGCGAGCCGACGGCGAGCGCGGTCAGGAAGAACTGCCACAGCACGGGCGCGCCTCCCCTCTCGGGCGCGCCGCCGCGCCGGCCGCGGCGGCCGCGAGGATGACCAGGGCGGGGTTAACCTTGAGCAGGGCGAGCGCCAGGAAGGAACCGGCCCCCACGGCCAAGCCGAACCGGTCGCGCCTCAGCCCGAGCCCCTGCCGCACGGCCAGGGTGCCCAGGAGGCCGGCCACCGCCGCGGAAGCGCCCCGGGCCGCACCCACCATCGCCGGCAGCGTCTCGACCCGGACGTACAGGGCGGCGAGCAGGGTGGCCAACGCGCAGGCGGGTAGGAGGGAACAGACGGCGGCGATGACCGCCCCGGCCAGCCCTCTGAGCCTGTAGCCGGCGTGCACGGCGGCGGCGAAGAAGATGGGACCCGGCGTTAGGGTGCCGATGGCCACGCTCTCCGCGAACTCCTCCGCCGAGAGCCACCGGCGCCGGCCCACCACCTCCCGCTCCATGAGGGCGAGAAGAGCGAACGGCCCCCCGAAGCCGAGCGCGCCAAGCTTCAGGAAGACCAGCGCCAGTTCCGAAAGGCCGATCATGGGCGTCAGCTTCCTTATCCTTACTCGGTCCGCCCCGGGGCGCGCCGCAGCCCCAGGGCCACCAGCTGGGCGGCCCGGGCCGCCGCCGTCCGGGCGTTGTCCCGGGCGGCCGCCATCGCTTCCGACAGGCTCTGCGGCCCGGGAACCAGCCCAACCAGGGCGTCGAAGTGGTCGGGCACGAGCAACTCGACGTCGGCGAGGCGGCCGGCGAAGGCGATCACCGGGACGCCGTACCTGTGCGCCACCTGCGCCACACCGTAGGGCGCCTTGCCGTGGAGGGTCTGGGAGTCGATCTGCCCCTCCGCCGTGAGCACCAGGTCGGCGCCGCGCACCGCGTCCTCGAGCCGGGTCGCGTCGATCATCAGCTCAATGCCCCGGGC
Source organism: Chitinophagales bacterium (assembly GCA_050260095.1). Lineage (GTDB taxonomy): Bacteria > Bacillota > UBA5301 > DYFA01 > DYFA01 > JBLNBQ01. Next base: position 2,173 of record JBLNBQ010000169.1, on the reverse strand, counting down.
CAGCGTGGCGCCGAGGAAGGCCACCAGTCCGCCGCCGAGCCCGCCCGCCGCGCCCGCCCCGGGCAGGTGCTCGATGTCCTTGCCCAGCTCGCGCCGGATGAGTTCGGCCAAGTTGGCGAGGCCGGCGTCGAGGCGGGCGACCATCTCGGGGTATGCGCCTTTCTGCGGGCCGTAGACGGCCGCCGCCCCTTTGGGCCCGGTCAGCGGGTTGTCGACGTCGCACGCCACCCGGACGGTGACGCCGGAAAGGCGCGGGTCGAGGTGGGACAGGTCGAGCCGGGCAAGACGGTAGAGGTCGGCGCCGTACCCCGGCAGCTCCTCGCCGTCGGCGGTGAGAAAGCGGGCGCCAAGCGCCCGGGCCATGCCGATCCCGCCGTCGTTGGTGGCGCTCCCGCCGATGCCCACCATGATCGTGGTGCACCCGGCGTCGAGGGCCGCCTTGATCAGCTCCCCCGTCCCGTGGGTGGTCGTCCGCTCCGGGTTCCGTTCCGCCAGCGGCACCAGCACCAGGCCGGAGGCGAGCGCCATCTCGATCACGGCGGTGCGCCCGTCGCCCAGGATGCCCCAGGCGGCCGTGACCCGCCTGCCCAAAGGACCGGTGACCGCGGCCTGCCGCACCTCGCCCCCGGTCGCCGCCACGAGCGACTCCACGAACCCGTCGCCGCCGTCGCTCACCGGGACCAGGCGGTACTCGGCGTCGGGGAACACCTTCCGCCAGCCGTCGCGCAGGGCCTCCGCCGCTTCCGGCGCCCCGAGGCTCCCCTTGAGCGCGTTGGGCGCGACCACAACTCTTCTCATCTTGATCATCCTCACGAAAGCTTTACTGCCGAACCTCGCCGGCCGGTGCCCCGGCGGCCTCGTCGAGCTTGATCCCGACCGCCTCGCCGATCAGGCGCTGCACGTCCATCATCAGGTTCCCGAAGGCCGCCTCGGCGACGAGGAAGTCCCTGACGATCGGGTTGGCGCTGATGATCTGGGCTTTCTCCTGCAGATCACGGACCATCTCCGGGGTGAAGGTCCCGGCCAGCTTCGCTTTCTCCACTTCGTACTGCCGGGTCCTAAAGTCGCGCAGCATGAACTGGGCCGCCACGTTCTTGTCCACCTCGGCCTGGGCGGTGCGGAAGGCGCGGTACTCCTCTGAGGCCGCCAGCTTCTCTCCCAGCCTCCGGGCGAGGTCAAGAATCTCCGACATCCTGAAAGCCTCCTCTGGACGCAATTCTCCCCCGCCGGCAGTGCGCCCGGCCGCAGGGTTCCTGGAGGAATATTCCGTGCTCCCCCGCCTCTTCCTGCGGGCAAACTCCTCTCGGTGAGCAGCATGAACGTGCAGGCCCCGCCGCAGGTGGAACGCCCGTCCGCCGGTCTTTTTGCGCCGGACCGCGTCTACTTCGAACCCGAGGCGCTCGATTACCCGCTCGGGCGGGCGCTCTACACCCGCTTCGCCGACGCCGGGCTCATGCCCCGCCAGACCAGCTCGCACAACCGGGTGACCGGCATTCCGGGCGCGACTCCCCAGCAGGCCTACGCCGCAGCCAAACGCACGCTGGTGGTCGGGGTGAAGCGCGACCTGGACTTCGAAACGTGCCGTCCGTCGGCCGACTACTCGCTCGTGCTGGCGACCGGCTGCCCGGGGATGTGCGAGTACTGTTACCTCCAATCTACGCTGGGCAGGAAGCCTTACATCCGGGTCTACGTGAACGTCGACGAAATCCTCGCCGCCGCCGGGCGGACGATCGCGGACCGGGCGCCCCAACTCACGGTCTTCGAGGCGGCCAGCACCGCCGACCCCCTGAGCGTCGAACACCTCACCGGCTCGCTGCAGCGGGCCATCGAGTTCTTCGCCGGGCAGGAGCACGGCCGGCTGCGCTTCGTGACCAAGTACGCCGCGGTCGGCCCGCTGCTCGAGGCGGCGCACCACGGGCACACCCGGGTGCGCTTCACGCTCAACGCCGAACCTGTCCGGCGCCTGTTCGAACGGCGGACCGCCCCGCTCGCCGCCCGTCTCGAAGCCGCCTTGAGCCTTAGGGCCGCAGGCTATCCCATCGGCTTTGTGCTGGCGCCCCTCATGCTCTTCGACGGCTGGCGAGCCGAGTACGCCCGGCTGCTCGACGAGGTCGCCGAGACGCTGGCCCGGGAGGACCAAGGCGAGGCAGAGGTGGACCCGGACAGCAGCGGG
>JBLNBQ010000168.1:0-4176 GCA_050260095.1 Chitinophagales bacterium | reverse complement strand
CGCTCAACGGCACCATCCCCCACCCGGCCCTGGCGCGCCTGGTGCGGGAGACGGCCGCCCGGGAAGGCCTGCCCCTCCAGCGCAACGCCGCAGTGGGGTGCCTGACCGACTCGGCTTACGTGCAACTGGTGGGGGAGGGCATCCCCTCGGTCGACCTCGGCTTCGCGGCCCGGTACACCCACACTCCGGTCGAGGTCTGCCAACTCTCCGATCTGGAACAGCTGATTTCCCTGGTCTGGGCGACGGTGAACGCCATCTCCCCGGACTTCTCACTCTCCCGGGAATAGCCTGGTAAGAGGAGGCTCGGCCAGACATGAAGACGGGCTATCTGTTGGGCGTCGACATCGGGACCTACGAGTCGAAGGGCGTGCTCGCTACTCCCGACGGGCGCGTCGTGGCCACGCAGGTGCGTCCCCACAACCTCTCCATCCCGCATCAGGGGTGGGCCGAGCACGACGCCGAAGCGGTGTGGTGGGGCGACTTCTGCGCCCTCACGCAGGCCCTGCTCAAGGAGTCGGGCATCCGGGCGACGGACATCCTGGCGGTGGGCTGCAGCTCCATCGGTCCCGACATGCTTCCGGTGGATGAGCAGTGCCGCCCCCTGCGACCGGCGGTGCTCTATGGGATCGATACTCGGGCCACCGAGGAGATCGCCTACCTGGAGGGTCTGCTCGGGCGGGAGGAGATCTACCGGCGGTGCGGCACCCGGCTCTCGGCTCAGTCGGTCGGCCCCAAGATTCTCTGGCTGAAGCGGCATGAGCCCGAACTCTACCGCAAAGCCCACAAGATCGTGGGCGGCACCACTTTCCTCACCGCTCGCCTGACCGGCCGCTACGTCATCGACCACTACACCTGCGCCAGCTTCGACCCCCTCTACGATCCGGCCCGCGGCTGCTGGAACCCGGACTTCTGCGCGCCCATCATCGAGGTGGAGCGCCTGCCGGAGATCACCTGGACCAGCGAGGTGGCGGGGACGGTCACCCGGGCGGCGGCCGCCGAGACCGGCCTGGCGGAGGGGACGCCGGTCATCACCGGCGCGATCGACGCCGCGGCGGAGGCGGTGAGCGTCGGGGTGGTCGGGCCCGGCCAGATGATGCTCATGTATGGCACCACCCTCTTCATGATCGAAGTGGTGGGGGAACGCCGGACCGACCCGCGGCTTTGGTCGGCGCCTTACCAGTTCCCCGGCACCCACGCCTTGATGGCCGGGATGGCCACCACCGGAGCCCTCACACGATGGTTCCGTGACCAATTCGCACCCGACCTGGTGGCTGCCGAGGCGCAGGGCGGCCAGAACGCCTATGCCGCCCTGGCCGAACAGGCCGGACGGATCCCGCCGGGCGCGGAGGGCCTGGTCGTGCTGCCGTACTTCAGCGGCGAGCGGACGCCCATCAACGATCCCCGCGCCCGCGGCGTCATCTTCGGGCTCACGCTGGCCCACTCCCGGGCGCACGTCTACCGGGCGGTGCTCGAGTCGGTCGGCTACGGCATCCGCCATCACCTCGACGTCCTGGCGGAGGCCGGGGCTGCCCCGTCGACGCTTGTGGCGGTCGGCGGCGGAACGAAGAACCCGCTTTGGCTCCAGGCGGTGACCGACATCTGCGGATGTCCGCAGCAGGTTCCCGCGGTCACGACCGGGGCGGCCTACGGCGACGCGTTCCTGGCGGGCCTGGGGGTGGGGCTCTTCCCAGGGTACGAGACGATCCGGGAGTGGGTCCGGGACGTGCGGGTGATCGAGCCCGACCCAGCCGCCACCGCGGCCTACCAGCCGTACTACGAGTTGTATCGCGAGCTATACCGGCGAAACGGCGAGCTGATGCACAGGGCGGCGGCCTTTGCCGGCCCTGGCCAGCGCTGATCACCCGGTCGGTCCCAGGTCGGCCCCGGCGGGCGCCGGTCGGGCGGTGGGTCCTAGCCGGCGCTGGTTGCCCGGCGGGCGCGCAGCGTCCAGCGGGCGTCGCGGCTCAGCACCTGCTTGCGCAGGCGGAAGGCCTTAGGGGTGACCTCCAGCAGCTCGTCGGGGCCGAGCCAGGCCAGCGCGTCCTCGAGGGAGAGGCGCCGGGGGGTTTCGATCTTCACGGCGATGTCGGAGGTCGACGACCGCATGTTGGTGACCCGCTTCTTCTTGGCGATGTTCACGTCCAGGTCGTCTTCCCGGGAGTTCTCCCCGACGATCATCCCCTCGTAAACCTCGACGCCGGGCTCGATGAAGAGGGCGGCCCGCTCCTGGATGCTGCCGATGGCGTAGGCGGTGGCGGTGCCGGCCTCCCAGGCGACGGCCGCGCCGTTGGTCCGGTGGGGGATCTCGCCCCGGTACGCCCCGTAGCCGTGGAAGCTGTAGTACATGACGCCGTTGCCGTTGGTCTGCGTCAGGAACTGGGAGTGAAAGCCCACCAGCCCCCGGGTCGGCACGATGAACTCGAGGCGCGTCCGGTCGGTGCCCAGCGGGGTCATGTTCTTGAGCTCGCCGCGCCGGCTGCCCAACGCCTCGATCACGGTGCCCACGTAGTCGTTGGGCACATCGGCCAGCAGGTCTTCGAGCGGCTCCAGGGTGTGGCCGCCCTCCTTCTTCAGGATGACCTGCGGGCGGGAGACCGCGAACTCATAGCCCTCCCGGCGCATGTTCTCGACCAGGATGGAGAGGTGCAGCTCGCCCCGGCCCGAGACGTCGAACGCATCGGGAGTGTCGGTCTCCTTGACCTTCAGCGCCACGTTGACCCGCTGTTCCCGGAAGAGCCGGTCGCGCAGGTGACGGGAGGTCAGGTACTGGCCTTCCCGGCCGGCGAAGGGGCTGTCGTTGACCCGGAAGACCATGGTCAGCGTCGGCTCCTCGACCTCCAGAGGCGGCAGGGGGCAGGGGTTCTCGGGCAGGGTCACCGTGTCGCCGATGTTCACCTCGGGCAGCCCGGCCAGGGCGACGATCTCGCCGGCCGGGGCTTCCTCCACGGGAACCCGCTTCAGCGACTCGAAGACATAAAGTTCGCCGACCTTCCCCGTCCGCTGCGCCGGGTCGTCGCCCCGGACCACCGCGATCTGCTGTGCGGCCCGTATCCGCCCGTTCTGGATGCGGCCGATGGCGATCCGGCCGACGTAATCGTCGTAGTCGAGGTTGGTGACCAGAAGCTGGAGCGGCGCCTCCGGATCGCCGGCGGGCGCGGGGGCGTGCGCCAGGATGGCGTCGAGCAGCGGGTAGATATTGCCGCCCCGGCCTTCGGCGAGGGCGCCCAGGGCGTCGTCGAGGTCGGTCGAGGCCAACCCGGCCCGCGCCGAGGCGAAGAGCACCGGGAACTCCAGCTGGTCCTCGTCGGCGCCGAGGTCGATGAAGAGGTCGAGCACCTCGTCGACCACCTCGAGGGGGCGGGCGCCTTCGCGGTCGATCTTGTTCACCACCACGATCGGCTTGATGCCCTGCGCCAACGCCTTCATCAGCACGAAGCGGGTCTGGGGCATCGGACCCTCGAAGGCGTCGACGACCAGCAGCGCGCCGTCCACCATCGAGAGGATGCGCTCGACCTCGCCGCCGAAGTCGGCATGGCCCGGGGTGTCGACGATGTTGATCTTGGTGTCGCGGTAAAAGACGGCCGTGTTCTTCGCCAGGATGGTGATGCCGCGCTCCCGCTCGAGGTCGTTCGAGTCGAGGACGCGTTCGGCCACCGCCTGGTTTGCCCGGAAGACGCCCGTCTGCTTCAGAATGCCGTCGACCAAGGTCGTCTTGCCGTGGTCGACGTGAGCGATGATCGCAACATTACGCAGTTCCATACCGGCCATTTTATCACGCTTGCCCACGCTGGAACAAGGGGCGGACGCAGGTAAACTGCGCTTGACAGGTCATTTGTGCGGCCACAGAATTGTTCCATGACTAACCGTTCGCTAGCGAACAATAGCGAAAACTCCCAGGCCGGGTCGGCCGAACGCATCGTCGCGGAGCTCCGCAAGGCCCACCGCGGCGTGCACGCGCTCTTCAGCCAGCTGAGCGAGGTCCACGGGATCACCATGCCGCAGGTCATCGTTCTGAAGACGCTGGCCAAGGCGGGATGCCCGCTCACTCTCGTGGGACTCGCCGGCCAACTCGACCTCGCTAAGAGCACGGTCTCCGTCGAGGTCGACCGCATGGTGCGGGCCGGGTACCTGCTGCGCGAGCCCGACCCCGGGTGTCGCCGGCAGGTCCGCATCCAG
>JBLNBQ010000167.1:0-2692 GCA_050260095.1 Chitinophagales bacterium | reverse complement strand
AGTTCGGCCACGGCCGGGCCGCGGCTTCCCCGGCGCAAGAGTCCGCGCCCAAGCAGCGACTTTTCCCTGTTCCGCATGGTCTGCCCCCCCAGTGGTGCTGAAGCAGACCATCATACGGAGGCTCCCCGGGTCGCGAAACTCGTCCGGAGCGCCGGCGATGCCTGAACCAATTGCCGCCCGTTTTCTCTTGCCAGCCAGGGAAAAACCTGCTAGGATAATCTCAAATCCCATAATCCCGATTTGATTACTAGGCATTGGCCGCATCAGAGGGGCCTGCTCCACCGGACGGCATTATGTACGGAACAAGCCACGATGAGAGGAGAATCCTTGTGAGCCGACTGAAGTTGCTGTTCGCCCTGCTCCTGGCCGGGTTCGCCGTGTTCGCGACCTTCGGCCCGGCGCTCGCCGCTTCCGACACCCTGACCATCGCCAACCCCGGCGAGGCGCCCACCCTGGATCCGAACATGACCTTCAATGGTTACTCCTTCGCCATCACCAACCAGATCTTCGAGACTCTGCTGCTCAGGGACGACGATGGCCTGAAGCCCCGCCTGGCCACCTCCTGGAAGATGGTGAACGACACGACCTGGCGTTTTGAACTGCGCAAGGGCGTGAAGTTCCACGACGGCACCCCGTTCGACGCGGCGGCCGTCAAGTTCAGCATCGACCGGCTGGTCAACCCGGCCTCCAAGTCGCCGGGCGCGTACGTGCTCGACGTGATCAAGGAGGTGAAGGTGATCGACGACTCCACGGTGGAGATCGTCACCAAGTACCCGTTCGCCCCGCTCCTCGCCCACCTCACCCACCCGGTGACCGCCATCGTGAGCCCGGCGGCGGCCCATAAGTTCGGCAAGGATTTCGGGCGCAACCCCGTCGGCACCGGCCCCTTCGTCTTCAAGAGCTGGATGACCGGCGACCAGGTGACTCTGGCGGCTAACAAGAACTACTGGGGCGGCGCGCCCAAGGTCGAGAAACTGGTCTTCCGCACCATCCCCGAAACGGCCACCCAAGTGGTGGAACTCCGGTCGGGGGCCGTGGACCTCATCATCAACGTCCCGCCCGACAAGGCGGCCGAACTCGACAAAGCCCCCGCGATCGAGGTGCACAAGGCGCTCGGTTGGGGCTCGACCTACCTGGGCTTCAACACGCAGCAGGGCCCGACGGCCGACGTGCGGGTGCGGAAGGCGATCGCGCTGGCCATCGACCGGGACGCCATGGTCGACCAGCTCCGCCGGGGGATGGCGGTGAAGGCCTCCGCCCCGATCCCCAACACGGTCTGGGGCGCCGCCAAGAACCTTCCGGTCTACGACTACGACGTGAAGGCGGCCAAGAAGCTCCTGGCCGAAGCCGGCTATGAGAAGGGCTTCAAGATCGACCTGCTCACCTACGAGAGCGCCGAGAACCGCCAGATCGCCGAAGCCATCCAGTTCCAGCTTGGGCAGATCGGCATCACCGCGAACGTGAAGATCATGGACTACTCGGCGTACAAGAACGAGATCGTCAAGCCCGACCGGGGCCTCTTCCTGAGCGGTTGGGGCACCGTCACCCTCGACGCCGACTACGCCCTGTACGCCCTCTTCCACTCGGCGGAGATCCCGGTCAACAACAACGCCTTCTACAAGAACGCCGAAGTCGACAAGCTCCTCTTGACCGGCCGCCGCACCGATGACCCGAAGGCCCGCCTGGCCGCCTACCAGAAGGCGCAGGAGATCATCAACGCCGACTTGCCGATGCTGACGCTCTACTACCCGCTCTTCAGCTACGCCAAACGGACCCGGCTGGTGGGCGAAGAGATCAACTACTCCTGGATCAACATGAACCTCAGCAAGGCGTTCCTCAAGTAGTCATCCGGCCTGGAGGTTGCTGGTCAGTTGCTCAAGTACGTCGCCAAACGCTTGTTGCTCCTGGTGCCGGTCGTCCTCGGCGTGACCGTCCTGGTCTTCCTCCTCATGCACCTCGCCCCGGGCGACGCCGCCACGGCAATGCTGGGGGAGATGGGCCAGGGGGCTTCCGCCGAAGACGTGGCCCGGCTCCGTGCGTCGCTCGGGCTCGACCAGCCCCTCTACGTGCAGTACGGACGTTACCTGGGCGGCCTCATCCGGGGGGACCTTGGGACCTCCCTCCGGAGCGGCCGCCCGGTGGCGGACGAAATCCGTGAACGCTTCCCCTACACCCTGCAACTGGCCGTGACCGCGCTTCTCCTGGCCGCGGCGGTGGCGATTCCGGTGGGCATCTGGGCGGCGGTCAGGCGGGGCACCAGCGTCGACCTGCTGGTGATGCTCGGCGCCCTGCTGGGGGTCTCGGTGCCCGCCTTTTGGCTGGGCCTCTTGCTGATGCTCCTCTTCTCCCTCTCCCTCGGCTGGCTGCCGGCCTCGGGGAGCGGCACGCCCCTGCACCTCATCCTGCCGGCGGTCACGGTGGCCTGGCCGTCGACGGCCTTCCTCGCCCGGATGACCCGCTCGGCCATGCTGGAGGTGCTGGGGAGCGACTTCGTGCGCACCGCCCGGGCCAAAGGGCTCTTCGAGCGACTGGTCATCTTCCGCCACGCCTTCCGCAACGCCCTGATCCCCGTCGTGACCACGCTGGGCCTGCAGTTCGGCGCGTTGCTCGGCGGCGCGGCGCTCACGGAGACTATCTTCGCCTGGCCGGGGCTGGGGCGCCTCACGGTCCAGGCGATCCAGGCGCGCGACCT
>JBLNBQ010000166.1:0-6607 GCA_050260095.1 Chitinophagales bacterium | reverse complement strand
CCGCTCTTCCGGGTGCAAGTGGGGCCGTTTGCCACCCGGCAGGAGGCGGTCGCGCTCGCCGGGCGGCTCCTCGCCGACGGCTACCAGTCCTACATCACGGCGGAGCGGCCCTACCGGGTTCAGGTGGGCGCGTTCAGCCGTCGCGAGACGGCCGACCGGCTCGCCGCCGAACTCGAAGGCAAAGCGTACGCCAACGTCAGGGTGCTCGCTCCGGCCCCGTGACCGCGTAGAACCCCCCTGGCGCGGGCATAATCCCGTGCGCGGGGGTGGAGCTACACGGACCGGCAGATCATCTCAGTCCTGCTGGCGACGCTTGCCGGCACAGTGGCGCGACTTCTCCTGCTGCGGGTGGATTACCGGCAGTATCCCAGCTACCCACAGGGGTATCTCACCCACCTCTTCCTGGGGTTCATCGCTGCGGCCATCGGCGGGGTCGCTTTGCCTGCCCTGCTCTCCCGCCATTATGAGGCGGTGACCTTCCTCGCACTCGCCGCGACACAGTTCCGGGACATCCGGGCCATGGAGCGCGACAGTCTCGCCGCGCTCGAAGCGACCGAGTTAGTCAACCGGGGCCCCGCCTACATCGAGGGGATTGCCAAGGTCTTCGAAGCCCGCAACTACGTCGCGATGGCCACGGCGCTCGTCACCGGGGCAGTCTTCCTCTTCGTCCCGGGCAGTCGCTGGGCCGCGGCTGCCGCGGCGCTGGTCGCCGGATCTCTGACCGTCCTGCTCCTCCACCGGGCGATGACCGGCCGCCGGGTGGGCGACTACGCCCGCCTCGAGCTGGTCCCGCTCCGTTTTGAGGGTCCCTTCCTGTTCGCCGGAGATGCCCTGCTGATCAACGTTGGTAGCCAGGAGGCCCGCCAGGTGTACCTGGAGCGTGGCCTCGGGCTGGTGCTGCATCCGGTGAACGCCGACGCGCGGGCCACCCTTTCCAGCCCCGGGCAGCGTCAGGCCATCGTTCACGACGTCTCCGCCATACTCGGAGTCCGACGCGACATCGATGAGCCGGAATACGCACCCATCGCCCGCCTGGACGACCACAGCGGGAGCATCGGGTTGGCCATCGTCCCGCTCTACCGCGACGGGCAGGCGCTGTTGGAGGCGGTCAGCCGGGTGCCGGTCCTGGAAGGCGTGAGGCGGAAACCGACCCTGACTGGCGCGGGCCGCCGGGCGATCGGCGGGGGGTGAGCGGATGGCCGAGAAAGGATCGGGCGGGGTTTCCGACGGGCAGCTCGTGGCGGTGGTGACCACCAACGAAAAGAAGGTCATCGGCGACATACCGATCTTCCTGGCCAGGGACACCGAGGAACTCGAGCGCTGGGCGCTCATCCTGTCCCGGAGCACCCGGGCGATGGTCCATGAACTCGACCCCGAGGTTCTGATGCTGATCCGGCACTAAAGGGGGGCGGGAATGAGCGGCTGGCTTGAGGCCCTCCTGTATGGGGGCCTGTCAGGTTATTCGCTCCTGGGCGGAGGGCTTTTCACGCGTGTCCTCAAGCTTGGGCGCCGGGGCGTGGCGATGATCATGGCCTTCGGTTCCGGGGTCCTCATCGCCTCGCTCAGCTACGGTCTGATGGAGGAGGCGTACCACCACGGCGGATTGGACGCAGGGGCCTTCGGACTGATCGGGGGCGCCACCCTGTACTACGCGGCGCACGGGGCGGTCTTCCGGCACCGGCGCTTCACGGGTTCGCATCTCACGGCGGAGACCACGGCCGGCCAGACGGGACGGGCGGTGGTGACCGGCGCGGTGCTCGACGGGCTGCCGGAGCAGTTCGCCTTGGGGGTGGGGGTGAAGCTCGGGTCGCACCTGGGTTTCCTGGTCATGGCGGCGATCCTGCTCTCCAACTTCGCCGAGGCGGTGGTGGCGACCCCCGACTTGACCAAACAGCGGGGAGTGGCCCGCACCCTGGGGCTGTGGGCGATCATCGGCACCCTGTCGACCGCCGCCAGCCTGCTGGGGTTCTGGGCCGCCGAACGGGTGGGCGGCGACGTGCTCGGGTTTCTTTTGGCCTTCGCCGCCGGCGCCGTGCTGGCGATGCTGGCAGACACCCTGCTCCCGGAGGCCTTCCGGGGCGGGGGGCGCCTCACCTCGCTGGCCACCACCGCCGGGTTCCTGGTGGCGTTCATGCTGGCCCGCTCCTGACCACTGGTCCTCTGCCACCCTTGACACTCGCTACCCTGTCTGGTAGACTGTCGGTAAAGGCGGAAATTCCGATAAGGTTACTTGGAATTGGAGGTTATTCAGATGGGTGCGGTCGTCTCCCACGTGGATGAGCTGGTCGGCGGGACTCCGCTCGTCAAACTGCAGCGCCTGGTTTCCCCAGGCAGCGCCGAGGTGCTGGTCAAGCTGGAAGCCAAGAACCCCGGGGGTTCGGTGAAGGACCGCATCGCCCGGGCCATGATCGACGCGGCCGAGCGAGATGGGTTGCTGAAGCCCGGCGGTACCATCGTGGAACCCACGAGCGGCAACACCGGCATCGGTCTGGCGATGGTGGCCGCGGCCCGGGGCTACCGGCTGATCCTGGTGATGCCGGAGTCGATGAGCGTCGAACGCCGGGCGCTGCTGCGCGCCTACGGGGCCGAGCTGGTCCTGACTCCCGGCCCGGAAGGGATGACGGGCGCCGTGAACCGGGCCGAGGCCATCCTGGCGGAGCACCCGGCCTACTTCATGCCCCAGCAGTTCAAGAACCCGGCCAACCCGGAGGTGCACCGGCGCACCACGGCGGAGGAGATCTGGCAGGCGACCGGCGGCGAAGTGGACGCGTTCGTGGCCGGCGTCGGCACCGGCGGCACCATCACGGGGGTCGGCCAGGTGCTCAAAGCCCGGCGCCCGGGGGCGCAGGTGATCGCGGTGGAACCGGCGGCCTCGCCGGTGCTCTCCGGGGGCAAGCCCGGCCCGCACAAGATTCAAGGCATCGGGGCGGGCTTCGTGCCGCAGGTGCTCGACCGGACGATCATCGACCGGATCATGACCGCGGCCGAAGACGACGCCTTCCGCACCGCCACGGCCCTGGCCGAACGGGAAGGGCTGTTGGTCGGCGTCTCCTCGGGCGCCGCGGCCTGGGCCGCCCTGCAGGTCGCCCGCGAGCTGGGCACCGGCCGGAGGGTGGTCGCCATCCTGCCCGACACGGGTGAACGGTATCTTTCGATGGAACAGTTCTTCCGCCCGGGTTGCGGTCAGGAGCGCTGAGCCGTGAGGGAAGAACTGGCGAACAAGTGGGACCGGCTCAAGGGGATCCTCATCCCGCTCGGGAAAGTGGCCGTGTCATTCTCGGGCGGAGTGGACAGCACTCTGCTGCTGCTGGCGGTGCGGGAGGCCTTGGGGCCCGAACAGGTGCTGGCCGTCACCGCCCGGTCGCACACCCTGCCCGACCGGGAGCTGGCGCGGGCCCGGGCGACCGCCGCGGAATTAGGGGTGCCCCACCTGGAGCTTGAGATAGATGAACTGGCTGACCCGGAGTTCCGTCAGAATCCGCCCGACCGCTGCTACCACTGCAAGAAGACTCGCCTGCGGGAGATGGCCAAGGAGGCGGCCGCCCGCGGCTTCTTCACCATCGTCGAGGGGACGAACCGCGACGACCTCTCCGACTATCGTCCCGGGCTCAAGGCCACCGAGGAGGCAGGGGCGCGTTCGCCGCTGCTCGAGGCGGGCTTGAGCAAGGCCGACATCCGGGAGCTCTCCCGGGCTTTCGGCCTGGCCGGCTGGGACCGTCCGGCGGCCGCCTGCCTCGCGAGCCGCATCCCTTACGGCGAGGAGATCACTCCTGCGCGGCTGCAGATGGTGGAAGAGGCGGAGGACTACCTCGCCGACCTGGGCTTCGCGCCGGTGAGGGTGCGCCACCACGGGGACTTGGCCCGGCTCGAAGTGGCGCCGGCCGACCGCGGTAGGCTGCTCGAACAGGCCGACACGGTGCACGAGCGGCTGACCGGGCTGGGGTTCAAGTTCGTCGCCCTCGACCTGGCTGGATACCGGACCGGGAGCCTGAACCGGACTTTGGCGCATCCCGCACGGGAGCAGGGGGAATCCTAGCTGCGGCCACCGGCGGAGGTGCAGGCGTGTCGGGCAGACTCCCCGCAATGCTGATCGGTGCCCTGGCCGGACTGCTCATGGCCGTCCAGGGCACCTTCAACACACAGCTCGCCAAGGCGGTCGGCCGGCTCGAAGCCACCATGGTGGTTCAGGGCGTCGGGCTGGCCGCCGCGCTCTTGCTGCTCTATCCCTTGGGGCTGGGCCGCGGTCATCTTTCGCAGCTGAAGGCCGCCCCGTGGTTCGCGCTGCTCGGCGGCGTCCTCGGCGTCGCCATCGTCTTCACCGTGGTGGCCGCCGTCTCCCGCCTCGGCATGGCGACCGCCACCACCGCCATCCTGGTGGGCCAGATCCTGACCGCCGCCGCGGTCGACCACTTCGGGCTCTTCGGGATGGAACGCCTGCCTTTCGGCTGGCTGCAACTGCTGGGCCTGGGCCTGTTTGCCGCTGGCGCACGTATTCTGCTTTCCTGAGAAGGTAACCCACGCTCTGGCAAGGAACTCTCCATATCAGGTGAGACAGATGGAACAGGCCGGAACCATCGTGCGCACCCGGGACGGGCTGGCCACGGTCCTGGTGCGCCGCCCCGGCGGATGCGAACACTGCGGCGCCTGCGAACTCGGGAGCGCGGCCGAACAGGAGATCGAGCTGCCCAACCCCGACCGCCTGGCGGTGGGCACGCAGGTCCGCCTGGTGGTGGCGGCGGGGGAGGTAGCCAGGGCGTCCGCCATGGTCTATCTGATTCCGCTGGCCGGGCTCTTCCTGGGCTTCGGCGCGGGCGAACTGCTCAGCCGGCTTCTGGGCTGGCGGTCCGACCTGCCCGATTTCCTGGGAGGGGTTCTCTTCGTGGCGATGGCCTTCCGGGGCATCTCCCTGTGGGACCGGCGCCGGCGCCGCACGCGCTGTGTTCCCAGGATCGAGCCGATTGAAGGAAATCCCTCCCAGGTGTAGTAGTTCCACATTGTTGCGAGGTGGCCGCTCAGCCGCAGCGCGAACGGGGCAGGAGGCGCAGACGATGCCCGTCCGAGGGTGCCCGACCCTCACTTCGACGAACCTGATGGCGTGGCATCCAGAGCCCCCCGAGCATTCAGAACTTTATGATAAAGGCCGGCGCCGGTGCGCTGGTCTTTTTTTGAAGCGGTCGCCGGAGTGCGACGCGCAGGGGGGCGCGGAAGCCGTCCCTCTTGACCATCGCCGCAGCCCGGCGGGGCTCGGCGTAGACACAAGCGAACGAGTGGGAGTGGAAGGAGGAGGACGATGGCAGGAGGCGGATTCCGGGGGGGTGTCCATCCCCGAACGGACAAGGAGCGAACGGCGGCGCGGCCCATCGAACCCGCGCCACGTCCGGCGCAGGTGATCATCCCCTTGGCGCAATCGCTCGGCGCGCCGGCCAAGCCGCTGGTGGCCGCCGGCGACCGCGTCAAGGCCGGACAGGTGATCGGGGAGGCGCAGGGCTTCGTTTCGGTACCGGTGCACGCCAGCGTATCCGGCACGGTCAAGGCGGTGGGCGAGGCGCCGAGCGGCCTGGCGGTGACCGCCCCCGCGGTCACCATAGCGGTGGATGCTGAAGACGAATGGGTTGAGCTTCATCCAGCGGGGGCGCTGGAGGAGCTGACGCCGGAGGCGATCCGGGCCGCGGCGCTCGCCGCGGGCCTGGTGGGCCTGGGCGGCGCGACTTTCCCCGCCCACGTCAAGCTCTCTCCCCCGGCCGACAAGCCCATCGACCTGGTCATCATCAACGGGTGCGAGTGCGAGCCGTGCCTCACCTCCGATCACCGGCTCATGGTCGAACGGCCCGGCGAGGTGCTGCAAGGGCTTTTGGCCATCCGGAAGGCGGTCGGCGCGAACAGGGCGGTGGTGGCGGTCGAAGACAACAAGCCCGACGCGGTTCAGGCACTTTCGTGCGCCGCCCGGCAACTCGGACGGGACATCGAGGTCATGGCCCTTCCGACCAAGTACCCGCAGGGGGCGGAGAAACAGCTCATCTTCGCCGTGTCGGGCCGCAAGGTGCCGCCTGGCCGGCTGCCGCTGGAGGTCGGCGTGGTGGTGCACAACGCCGGAACCGCGGTCGCCCTGGCCGAGGCGCTGGCCACCGGACGCCCCCTGGTGGAACGGGTGGTGACGGTCACCGGCTCGCTGGTGCGGGAGCCGAAGAACCTGCTCGTCCGCCTCGGCACGCCGGTTTCGGCGCTGCTCGACCACTGCGGCCTGACGGGCGAACCCGCCAAGCTGGTGCTGGGCGGGCCGATGATGGGCCTGGCGCAGGCTTCGCTCGACGTGCCGGTGACCAAGGGCACCTCCGGGATCCTGGTGCTGTCGGCG
This sequence comes from Chitinophagales bacterium, assembly GCA_050260095.1. Classification (GTDB taxonomy): domain Bacteria; phylum Bacillota; class UBA5301; order DYFA01; family DYFA01; genus JBLNBQ01. Next base: position 252 of record JBLNBQ010000166.1, on the reverse strand, counting down.
GAGGAGGCCCAGACGCCTCCGGCGGCGCCGTGCATCCGGTGTGGGCGGTGCGCCCAGGTCTGCCCCATGAACCTGCTCCCGCTCTACCTGGCCAAGTATGCCGAGCGGGGGTTATGGGCCGAGGCCGAGGGGGCGGGCGCCGTGGACTGCATCGAGTGCGGCAGCTGCAGTTACAGTTGTCCGGCCAAGCGCCCGCTGGTGCAGCAGATCCGGCTGGCGAAACAGACCATCCTGGCGGGGCCCCCCCCAACC
>JBLNBQ010000165.1:0-11952 GCA_050260095.1 Chitinophagales bacterium | reverse complement strand
CTCGCTCTACTACGACGTGTAAGGACGGCGCGCACCTGGAAGGCGGGAGGGGACACGATGGGAGCACAGAGTTCCGACAGGCCGCTCTACCCGATGGGCGTGGCGGAACGGCTGACCGGACTCACGGCACAGCGGGTGCGGTACTACGAGAAGGTGGGGCTCATCTCCCCGGCACGCTCGAAGGGCAACCACCGGCTGTACACGGAGAGCGAACTGGCCCGTTTCAAGGAGATCCGAAGGCTCATGGACGGCCGCCTGACCACGCACGGTCCGGCGGCTGCTGAAGGGGAGGAGGAATCGTGAACATGGGCGCGACGATCGCGGCGCTCACGCAGTGGCTCGCCTCCCAGGTGGAGCAGGCCGGGGCGCGGGGGGCGGTCTTTGGCCTCTCGGGGGGCATCGACTCGGCGGTCGTGGGCGCTCTTTGCGGGCGGGCTCTCCCCGGGCGATCCCTGGGCCTCATCATGCCCTGCCACTCCGACCCGCGCGACCAGCAGGACGCGGCTCTGGCGGCCGAGGCTTTCGCCCTCCCGACGCAGGTGGTGGACCTCGGTCCCGTGTACGACCTGCACCTGGCGAACCTGCAGCGCTGCTTCGGGGCGACGGGGCAGCCGTCCGGCGCACGACCGGCGGCCCTCGCCGCGGCCAACCTCAAACCCCGCCTGCGGATGACTGCGCTCTACTACTTCGCCAACCGCCTGAACTACCTGGTGGTGGGGACCGGCAACCGGAGCGAACTCGCGGTCGGCTACTTCACCAAGTACGGCGACGGCGGGGTCGACCTGCTTCCGTTGGGCGGTCTGGTGAAAGGCGAGGTCCGGCGCCTCGCGGAGGAGCTTGGGGTGCCCCGCCGGATCATCGAGAAACCGCCTTCGGCGGGTCTCTGGTCGGGCCAGACCGACGAGGGTGAATTGGGGCTCAGCTACGAAGAGCTTGACCGGTATCTCATCGACGGTGCCGCGCCCGGGGCGGTTCGGGCCAAGATCGAGCGGCTCTCCCGGGCGGCCGGGCACAAGTTGCGCTTGCCGCACATGCCGGAGTGGCCGGCGGTCTAGCCGACGCCGGTCAACCCCGGAGGGACGACGAGGGGACGCGAGCCTTAGGGTTCGGGTCCCTTCCCTTTTGAAGGAAGAGAATCCACAGGCCCGAATGGACAAATGGAACCATCGCGACCTGTTCGACTGGCGCAGGAAAGTGGGCGCGCGGGTCGTGGTTGACGGCAACGCTATCACCGCCAACGGCGAGGCCTTCGTGGAGTTCACTTTCACGCTGATGGAGGCGCTGCAGGCTTACGGCGCCCCCTTCCGGAGGGACCAACCATGTGGCGTGAGCGATTGACCGAGCTTGCCCGAGAACTCAAGCACCCCGCCTGGGGTTACGACCACGGCGAACGCGTCTACCGGCTGGCGCTGGACCTGGCTGGCGGGGAGCCCATCGACGAAGCGGCGCTCTTCGCAGCGGCCCGCCTGCACGATCTGGGCGCCTTCGCGCCGTACCGCCAGATAGAGCGCGACCATGCCCTACGCTCGGCGGAGGTGGCGCCGCAGTTGCTCGCCGAGGCGGGGTTTCCAGCCGGCAAGACTGCGCTGGTACAGGAGATCATCCGGGGGCACATGTTCGACGCCGAACCCGGTCCCTCCCGGGAGGCGGTTTTCTTCCACGACGCCGACACCCTCGACTTCCTGGGCGCGGTGGGCGCGGCCAGGCTGCTGGCCGTCGTGGGGCTCGACGACTGGACGCCCGACCTGCCCGCCGCGGTCGCTCTGCTCCGCCGCTTCGCCCTGGAACTCCCGGCGCGGGTTCACTCGTCCCGGGCAAGAGACCTCGCCAGGACCCGGCAGGCGGAGTTGAACTCCTTCCTGGAGGCCCTGGCAAGCGCGACGTACGGCTTCAGGCTGCTCTAGGGTCAGGGGTGCGTCAGACCAGGACCGGCTCCCGGTGTTCCGCGCCGGCCTTGAGCAACGCGCCGAACTGGAAGAAGCTCTCCTGTTCCGCGGGGGCTACCCCGGCGTAGTCCACCCCCAGCGCCCGGGCGAGGAAGGGGTCGACCGCGCAGAGATCCGCCGGTTCAAGGTCGCGGACGGCGGTCTTGCCCAGCGAGTACATCACGGCGTTCATCTCCTGGACGCAGGCGGTGAGGTACTTCACGACCGACTCGGCGCCGAGCGCCGGGTCGAACTGGTCTTTGAGGCGCCCGGTCTGAAGGACGAGCTGCGTCGGCGGCTCGGTGGGGGTGACCTTCTCCACCTGCTGGGCGACGAGGGCCAGGACAGCCGCCGTGCCGATGTACAGCGCATCGGCGCCCAGCGCCAGCGCCTTAAGGAACTGGCCCGGCGTGAAGAGGCCGCCGCTCGCGACGAGGGTGATCCGGTCGCGAAAGTCCCGCGCTTCGAGGAACCGCCGGGCCCGGGCGATGGCGAAGATCGTCGGAAGCCCCAAGTCGTCTTCGGTGGTGGGGGAGGCCGCGTGGGTGGCCCCCTCGGCGCCGTCGACCACCACGAAATCCACTCCGGCCCGCACGGCCACCTCGAGCTCCTTTTCGAGCCAATGGCTGGCGCCCAGCTTGACGCCGACCGGCACCCCCGTCTCCTCCTTGAGCCGGCCCACCGTCTCCTCGAAGTCGCGCTCGCTGTTTATGCCTGGGATCCTGCTGTGGAGGACCGCGTCTTCGCCCTCCTCCAGCCCGTAGACCTCCGCCATCTTCTTGTCGATGAACTTGGCCTGGGTGCGCTGGGGAGAGGCGCCCTGAGCGCCCTGCCCGAGCTGGATCTCGATGGCGTCGAGCTGCCCGTAGCGCTCCGGCGTGTTCAGGTAGCCGCCCCGGTTGTACTGGCCGATGAGGCGGGTGGCGCTCTCCCGTTCCTCGGGCAGGAACCCCGACTCGCCGGTGTTGGTGGCCGTGCCCATCTCGGAGGCGGCTTTCGCCAGGGCGACCTTGGCCGCCTGGCTCAAGGCCCCGCCGTAGGACATGCCGGTGATCATCACCGGGATCTGCAGGTGGAGAGGGCGGCGGGCTGCCGGCCCGATCACCACCGACTGGTCGATGGGATGGGTGTCCTCCACCGGCAGGCGGTGCAGGTGAACCGGGTTTAGCAGCAGGTCTTCCCAGCGGGACAGGTGGAGGTTGGTACCCAGCGGCCGTTCGAGCACCTTGCCCTGGGTCGCCCGCATCCACAGTTCCATCGCCGGGAAGAAGCCCACCCGCTTGACGACGGAGAAGACGGAGAGCAGGTTGTCGGTGTAATAGTCCTTGGTCATCTTGAAGAGCAGGTCATCGGCGGCCTCGTTCATCGCACCGCGCAGCACATCGCTCAGCAGGCCCATCGTTCAACCTTCCTTTCTTCTCTTCCGTTAGTGGGACTCAGCGGCGTGGGGGCTCCGTCTCCATCGCCCCGTAGACCGGATGGTAGTCGGCGGTCTCGTCCACCTGGATGATCCGGCCTTCCTCAGCCGACTTCAGCATGAGCAGCACGGTCTTGAGGTCGCCGTACTCCAGCTCCGGCGGGACGCTGATGGGCTCCAAGCCGGTCATAGCGTTGTAGAAGTTCAGCAGTTCGTTGTAGTACCCGGTCTGGGGCTGGTATGGAATCTGCTCCGACCGGCCGTCGTTATATGCGACGTTGATGACGCCGCACATTCTCTCCTCAAGAAAGAGCATCCCCTCGGTGCAGAAGATGCGAAGGCCGATGAGCGGGCGCTGCATCTCCTTGCCGGCGCAGAAGAAGGTGAACTGCCCAGTCAGGCCGCTCTTGAAGAGCAGGTTGCAGTTGACCACCGAGAAGGGCGCAAAGCCGGCCGCTTGCGGACGGCCGAACGCCTGCAGCCGGTCGATCGCGCCGAAGATGTGGCGGAGCGCCGCCAGGTCATGCAAGGCCGTGTCGGTAATTACGCCGCCGGGAAACTCGGGGTGCTGCCGCCATTCCTTGGCGAGGAAGGTGTCCCTGACCATGTCGCCAGGGGTGTCGAGCACCCGGTTCTGGATGAAGTAAAGCGGTTCGCCGACCTTCCCGGTGCGGACGAGGTCCCGTAGCAGATCGATCTCGTGGTTGTACCGGTAATTCTCGGCGATCATGATCGGCAGGCTGTACTTTCGGGCCAGGTCGCGGGCGGCCTCGGCCTGGTCGAGGGTGGGGGCGAGCGGCTTCTCGCAGATGATCCCTTTGCGCTGGCCGGCGAGGGCCCTGGCCACGCCCTCGGTCACCTCGTAGTTGAGTTCGATGGGCACCAGGATGTCGATCACGTCGAGGTCGGGCCGGGCGACCAGGGCGTGCCAGTCGGAGTACGCATGCTCCGGACCGAGCCCGCTCCGGGCGGCCCACTCCTTCGCTTTGAACGAGTCCGTGTCGCAGAAAGCCGCCAGTTCGTACCGGTCGGCCAGTTTCTGGAAGGCAGGGTAATGAAGCCGTGCGAAGGCCATCCCCGCCCCGATCACGCCCACCTTGAGCTTCCGCATAGGCATCTCCTTTCACGTCAAGGGTAGTATGCGAGAAAGACGGTCTGGTGAGAGGAGAAAGTAGAGGAAGTTGGGGGAGAGCCCGACGCTGGCGGAGGCCATGGTGCGGGATTTGGCGGGGTGGGGGGTGCCCGTGGTTTTCGGCGTGGCAGGGGATGACATCCTGCCCCTCCTGGACGCGTTCGCCAGGGAGGGGTCGCCGCGGTACGTGGCCGCCACCCACGAGGCGAACGCCGCCTTCATGGCCGCCGCCTGGGGGGCGCTCACCGGCCAGCCGGGCGTGTGCGTGGCCGGAGCGGCCGGGGTGGTCAACCTGCTCGAAGGGCTGGCGGAGGCGGCGCTCGACCGGGTGCCGGTGCTCGCGCTGACCGGCCAACTCGACACGGGCAAGCTGGGCAGCCGGGCCAAACAATACTTCAACCAGCAACGGGTAGCGGCCGAGTTCGCCGTGACGACCGAATTGGTGGCCGACGCGCCGGCCGGCGTCCGGCTCCTGCACCAGGCCCTGGCCGTGGCGTGGCTGCGGCGGGGCGTGGCTCACCTGAGCGTGCCGGGCGACCTCTGGACCCGCCCGGTGCAGGCCGTGCCGAGCCGGCGCCCGGCGCTACTGGGCCCGCCGGTGAGCCCCGGCGAGGTGCGGGGGGACGTAGCCCGGGCGGCCGCGCTGGTGAGAAGGGCCCGGCGCCCCCTGCTGGTGCTCGGCCGGGAGGCCGCGCCGGCGGCGGAGGCGGCGCGGCGGCTGGGGGAGGCCTGGGGTGCGGCGGTGGTGGTCGCCCAGGATGCTCGGGGGGTGGTGGAGGAATCTTGGCCGGCAGTGGTGGGCGGCGTCGGGGAAGGGTGGCTGCCGGACCTGGTCGGGGAGGCAGATGGCGTGGTGCTGGTCGGGACGGCCAGCTTTGAGGCGGGCTACCTGCCCCGGGCGCCGGTGATCCAGGTGACGGCCGATCCCGGCGAGGTGGCGCCGGCATACCTGTGGGACAGCGTCACCGGGGACCCGGGGGTAGTGCTGGCGGGGTTGGCTGGGGCTGCAGCCGAGACCGAGCCCGATCCGGCCTGGCAAGCGCGGATCGCCGCGGCCCGGCGGGCCTGGGACGAGCTGCGCGCCGCCGACCTTGGGCGCGGCGACCGCCCGGTCCATCCCGCCCGGCTCATGGCCGAGCTCGGGGCGGCGCTCCCCGAGGACGCCGTGATCGCTCTCGACGAGGGAGCACTGGGCCACTGGTTCGCACGCGACTTCCGGGCGGCGCGGCAGCGGGTGCTGCTTTCGGCGTGGTGGCGCAACATGGGCGCAGGGTTACCCGGCGCCCTCGCGGCGGCCCTGGCCTTTCCCGGACGGACGGCGGTGGCGGTCACGGGCGACGGGGGGTTGCTCATGTCCCACGGCGAACTGGTGACGGCGGTGCGGTACAGCCTGCCGGTCAAGGTGATCGTGGTCCGCAACGGCGTGTACGGCCTGGAGCGGGACAAGGCGGCCCAGGCTGCCCTGAAGCCGGTCGGATTGGAACTCGCGGCGCCCGACTTCCGTCGCTATGCCGAGAGCTGCGGGGTGGCCGGCTTCCGGGTCGAGGACCCCGCCGAGCTGCGACCGGTCCTGAACCAGGCGCTGTCGCTCGCCGGACCGGCCCTGGTCGAGGTGGCCTGTGCGGACGTGCGGCTGCCGTTCCCGCCGGCGGCCGGTCGCTAAAGCCCCCGTGGCAGGTCTGCTAACAGGGCTTGACGGGCGGGCGGTTTGGCTTTAGAATAGGAGGTGTTCGATTTCGGGCCTGTGGCTCAGTTGGGAGAGCGCTGCGTTCGCATCGCAGAGGTCAGGGGTTCGAATCCCCTCAGGTCCACCAGATTATTGAGCTCGCAGGGCTGTTCATAAGCCCTGCGGGCCTTTTCGCACCAAGGAGGGCATCATGATGAAGCACGTGAAGACGATCACCACCGGCCAGGCGCCCAAGTCCACCAGCGGCTGCGGCGAGTGCCAGACCTCCTGCCAGTCTGCCTGCAAGACTTCCTGCACCGTCGGGAACCAGGCCTGCGAGCAGAAGTAGGGCTTTCGTGCGAATCCACCTCATCCGGGGCTTGACGGCCTAAGTCAGGCCCCGTTTTCTTATCGGAGGACTGGACATGCTACCCCCACTCGATCCCCTTGTGCATACTTTCAGCGTCAACGACCGGCGGTTCGCCCTCGACGTGAACAGCGGGGCGCTGCACGCGCTCGATGCGGTCGCCTTCGCCCTGCTCCAGCGGGAGGAAGTCCGGCAGGCGCTCTCCCGGCCGCTGGTGGGCGCTGAGCCTGCCGGCCTCGGCGCCGAGGAACGGGAGACCTTCGCCGAACTGGCGGAGCTGGTCCGGCAGGGGACGCTCTTCTCGGCCATGCCGCCGCTGCCCGACTCGCCGGCGGCCCCGCCCGCTCTGAAGGCCCTCTGCCTGCACTTGGCCCATGACTGCAACCTCCGGTGCGCCTACTGCTTCGCCCAGGAAGGCGGGTTCGGCGGGGAGCGGGGCCTCATGCCGGCCGAGGTGGGGCGCCGGGCGCTCGACCTGCTCATCTCCGGCAGCGGCCGCCGGCGCAAGCTGGCGGTGGACTTCTTCGGCGGCGAGCCGCTCCTGAACCTCGGCGTGGTGAGGGAACTGGCGGATTATGCCCGGACCCGGGCGGCTGCGGCGGGCAAGGAGGTCACCTTCACCCTGACCACCAACGCCCTGGCCCTGACGGGGGAGGCCCTGGACTACCTGGCCGCCTCCGACTTCAACGTGGTGCTCTCGCTCGACGGCCGCCCCGAGGTGCACGACCGGCTGCGCAGGCGTCCGGGCGGCGCCGGCTCGCACGCGGCGGTGCTGGCCAACTGCCGGTCCTTCGTGGAGCGCCGGGGGGGCACCAACTACTACCTGCGGGGGACGTTCACCCACCACAATCTCGATTTCTGCGCCGACGTGGAGTACCTGCTGCAAGCCGGTTTCCGGAGCCTCTCCCTGGAACCCGTGGTGGCGGCGGAGGGTCCCTGGGCCTTGCAGGAGGAGGACCTGCCGGCGCTCCTGGCCGAGTACGACAAGCTGGCCGCGCTCTACCTCGCCGAACACCGGGCCGGCCGCCCCTTCACCTTCTACCACTTCAACCTCGCGCTCTTCGATGCCCCCTGCCTACCGCGTCGGCTCACGGGGTGCGGCGCGGGCTACGAGTACCTTGCGGTGACACCGTCGGGCGACCTCTACCCGTGCCACCAGTTCGTGGGGCGGGAAGGGTTCAAGCTGGGCGACGTCTTCACAGGACAGATCGACCAGGCGCGGGCGGCGGAGTTTCGGCAGGCCAACGTCCTGGCGAAGCCTGCGTGCCGGCGGTGCTGGGCCCGCTTCCACTGCAGCGGCGGCTGCCAGGCCAACGCTCACCTGTTCAGCGGCAACCTGTATGAACCCTACGCGCTGGGCTGTGCCCTGCAGAAGAAACGGATCGAGTGCGCCCTGGCCGTCCAGGGGGAGCTGGCCCTGGACGCCGCGGGCTGAGCCCGGCCATGCCCGGCACGCTCTCCGGGACGGTCGAGCGCCAAATCTTCCACAACCCGCAGACCAACTACACGGTTCTCCGGGTGAAACTGGAAGGCGGCGGCCTTGCCACGGTGGTGGGAAACTTCCCGCCGCCCCAGGCCGGAGAGAATGTGGCTTTCACCGGCGACTGGGTGATTCACCCTGCCTACGGGCGCCAATTTCACGCCACCTACTATGAACTGCTCCGCCCGTCCACGCTCGCCGGGATCGAAAAGTACCTGGCCAGCGGGGTGATCCGGGGCATCGGCCCCTCCACCGCCCAGCGCCTGGTCGACCATTTCGGCCTCGACACCTTGAGGGTGATGGAGGAAGCGCCCGAACGCCTCACCGAGGTCGCCGGCATCGGACGGGCCAAGGCCGAGGCCATCAAGCAGGCCTTCTCCGGGCAGAAGGGCATTCGGGAGGTCATGGTGTTCCTCCAGGGGCACGGGGTCGGGCCGGGGACCGCCGCCCGGATCTATCGTGCGTACGGCGCCGACGCGATCGGGCTCATCCGGGAGAACCCGTACCGTTTGGCGGACGAGGTGTTCGGCGTCGGCTTCAAGACCGCCGACCGCATCGCCCGCGCCCTCGGCCTGCCCAAGGACTCCCTGGCCCGGGTCCAGTCGGGCCTGGTTCACCTTCTCCGGCAGTTCGCCGGCGAGGGCCACGTCTACGCGCCGTTGCACGAACTGGGGCGGGCGGCCATGACCCTGCTCGAAGTGGACGGGGAGCAGGTGCTCGCTGGGGTAGCGGCCGCCGCCGAGCGCGGGGTCATCGTGCGGGAGTCGCTGCGCGACGCCGCGGAGGATTCCGACGGGGGCGAGGGGTGGCCGCCCGGGGAAGTCGCTCCGGAAGCCATCTACTTCACGCCGCTCCACCGGGCCGAGCGGGAGGTCGCCCGCCGCCTGCTCACCCTCGCCCGGCTCCCGCTCGCGCCGCTCCCCGTCACCCCGGGGCAGTTGGCGCAGGCGGGGGCGGGCGAAGGGCTGGAGCTTGCGCAAGCGCAGCGCGCCGCACTCGAGGCGGCCTGTCACGCCGGGGTGCTGGTGGTCACCGGCGGCCCCGGCACCGGCAAGACCACGATCCTTAAACAGTTGCTCCGGCTCTACCTGGCCTCCGGCATCTCCGTGGCCCTGGCGGCACCGACCGGGCGGGCCGCCAAACGCCTGGCCGAGGCGGCCGGCCAGGAGGCCCGGACGGTCCATCGCCTCTTGGAGTACACCTACGCCGAAGGACAGGGCATGCGGTTCCAGCGCAACGAGGAACGTCCCCTCGAAGCCGGCGCGGTGGTGGTCGACGAGGCGTCCATGCTCGACCTTACCCTGACTTTCCAACTGCTCAAGGCCTTGCGTCCCGGCACCCGTCTGGTACTGGTCGGCGACGTCGACCAGCTGCCGGCGGTGGGCCCGGGCAACGTCCTGCGCGACCTCATCGATTCTGGAACCGTCCCGACCGTGCGCCTGACCGAGGTTTTCCGCCAAGCGGCGCAGAGCAGCATCATCGCCAACGCTCACCGGATCAACGCCGGCCGCTACCCGTCGCTCCCGCCCGACGACCCGGAGTTCCTCCACGTGCCCGTGGCGGAGCCGGAAGAGGGCGCCGCCAAAGTGGTGGAGTTGGTCACACAGCTTCTGCCCCGGCGCTACGGCCTCGATCCCTTGAACGACCTGCAGGTGCTGGCGCCCATGCGGCGGGGGGCCTGCGGCGTTGAGAACTTGAACCGCCTGCTTCAGGAGGCGCTCAACCCGGCGGCCGCCGGGCGGGCGGAGCTTCAGACCGGTGCAGAGACCGTCTTCCGGGCGGGCGACAAGGTGATGCAGATCCGCAACAACTACCAGAAGGGCGTCTTCAACGGGGACATCGGCCGCCTGAGGGAGGTCGACCCCGAAGAAGGGATGCTCCTGGTGGACTTCCCCGGCCTCGCGGAGGGCGAAGTGCCCTACGACCGCCCCGACCTCGACGAACTGGTCCTGTCCTACGCGATTACCGTCCACAAGGCGCAGGGGAGCGAGTACCCGGCGATCGTCCTGCCGCTCTTCACCCAACACTACCTGATGCTCCAGCGCAACCTGCTCTACACCGCCGTGACCCGGGCCAAGCGCCTCGTGGTGCTCGTCGGAAACGCCAAGGCCATCGCGATGGCCGTGCGCAACAACCGCCTGGAACGGCGCCACTCCCGCCTCATCCACCGGCTCAAGCTGGGCGTCACGGAGCCCTCCGCCGAACCGGGCGAAGGTCTCTTCTCCCTGAACTGGCAGTAGGCGCCTGGTAACCGCTGCCGCCCTGTCTTCATATCTCTGGACAGGGAGGCGAGGACCGTGGCTCATGAAGTGGCGCTCATCGGGGTTCCCGGACCGGACGTGGGTCCAGGGACGGGCGGCGACGAGGAATGGCGGGCCTTCCAGGCCAATGCGGTGGCACGGTTGCGCCTCATCCTGGCGCAGCTCTATCCGGGCGAGGTCACGGTGCGCGGTCTGGCGGCCACCGCACCCGAAGTGGAGGCCTATCCGGAGGCGAAGGCCAGGCTGGCCGAGGCAGGGGTCCGCTTGCCGCTGGTGCTCATCGACGGGCACCTTGTCCGGGAAGGTGCCTTTTCCGCTGGTATAATCGCTGCGTACCTGAGAGATGGACAGATACCAAAGTCCCCTTGAAGGCATAAGGTAACCTAGGTTTCCCGCCCGGGGGCGGGGCCGAATCATGCCGAGAGGGGTGTTGGCAAGGTGCGTCGGGCGGTTTGGGTGGCGGTGCTCGCAGCGCTGCTCGTGGCGAGCGCGGCTGCCGGGGGGGCGGCGGCGCCGCTCACCAAGATCAAGCTCTCTGAGACGGTGCGGTCGGTGTTCTACGTGCCCATGTACGTGGCCCTGGGGCAGGGGATGTTCGAGAAGGAAGGGCTGGAGGTCGAGTTCACCACGGCGTGGGGCGGCGACAAATGCGCGGCGGCGCTCTTCTCCGGCCAGGTGGACTTCAACTTCATGGGCCCCGAGGCGGCGGTCTACATCTACAACCAGGGCGCCGCCGACTACCTGGTGCTCTTCGCCGAACTCACCTCCAAGGACGGCCAGTTCCTGGTGGCGAAGAAGCCCGAGCACGACTTCAAGTGGAGCAACCTGAAGGGCAAGACCATCATCGGGATGCGCCCCGGCAGCATGCCCGAACTCTGCGACGAGGCGGCGATCCGCAACGCCGGCCTCGACATCAAGAAGGATGTCAAGCTGATCACCAACATCACCTACACGGCGCTGGCCGGTGCCTTCACCTCGGGGATGGCCGACTACGCGGCCCTCTTCGAGCCGCAGGCTTCCATGGCGGAGAAGGAGGGCTTCGGTCACGTGGTCGCCTCCATCGGCGAGGCGGTCGGGCCCACGGCTTACACCGGTTTCCACGTCCGGAAAGAGTACATGAAACAGCATCCCGACATAGTCCAGAAGTTCACCAACGCCATCTACCGCGGCATGCTCTGGACGCAGCGGCACACCCCGGAAGAGATCGCGGCCGCCATCGCCAAGTACTTCGCCGACGTCGACAAGGATGTGCTGGTCCAGTGCGTCAAGCGCTACATAAAGATCAACGGCTGGCAGAAGACCCCGGTGGTGACCGAGGAGAGCTTCACCCGGTTGCAGGACCTGGTGGCGCTCGGCGGCGAGTTGACCAAGCGGGTGCCGTTCGAGAAGATGGTGAACAACGAGTTCGCGGAGAAGGCCGTCGCGACGATCAAGAACCCATAAGGTGAGGGTGAAACCGGGATGGCGTCTGAGGCGAACGGCGGCGCGACCGCCCGGCTCGAACTGGAGAACGTAAGCCTGACCTACCAACAGCGAAACGGGGAGACTGCGGCCCTCCGCGACATCAACCTGACGGTTGCGCCTTTCGAGTTCGTTAGCATCGTGGGACCATCCGGGTGCGGCAAGAGTTCGCTGCTCTCCCTGGTGGCGGGCCTGCTTCGGCCCACCACCGGGGAGGTCCGGGTCGACGGCGATCCGGTCCTG
>JBLNBQ010000164.1:0-2657 GCA_050260095.1 Chitinophagales bacterium | reverse complement strand
ACGACCGGGCCTTGCGGTCGCGGCCGATCGAGCGCCTTCCGGATGCTCTCCCGCGACCGGACGACCTTCAAGTTGACGGTCGTGTCCAGCAGATGCCCCTGCCGGTCGTACCGTTCCTGCTTGACCACGAAGGACGAGCCGGTCGCGATCCAGAACCGCTGGCGCACATGCCGGTGCGAGAGGAGCGCCACGACGTTGACCTGCTGGCCCTCAAAGACCGCCGACCCCTCGACGATCGCATGGCGAACCCGCAGGATGCCGCGGTGCGGAACCGTGGCGAACGGCGGCCGCGGCGTGAAGGATTTGAGCGTGTCGCGCAGTTCAGGGGCGTAAGTCCAGGTGGTCAGGGCGCTCCTTTCGGTGGTGAACCCGGCCCGGGTGGCTGGCTCAAGCTGGATGACCTTGCGGCGCAGCCCTTCCTGCCAGACCTGGAAGACCTCACGTTCGCTCCGGGGACCCATCCGGCGTTCGACCACCTGCTCGTAGCCGGCAGGGGCCAGGTACGTCTGGCGCAGGCCCTGCTGCAGCAGTTGCCAGGCCGGCTCGGGGGCGGGGAAGATGAAGCGCGCGGCCAAGCCGCCCGCGAGGGCGCCGGCGAGGAGCACCACGACCAGGGCGACCCGGGGGAAGCGACGGACGGTCGGCGACGGAAGGCGGCCTGGCATGACTTCCTCCTACTACCGCACGGCGGCGACCTGAACGTTGAATTCGCCAAGTTCGGGGTCGGAGCTGGCGAGCGACTCATAACCCCGGTGATCGCTCAGGTAGGCTTGAAAGGGGCTGCCCGAAAGGTTGGCGGGGGCACTGCGCTGATACAGGCCGTAGGCGACGAAACCGGCGCCGAACGAGAGCACGAGCGCCAGCGCGACGCTGAGCGCCGGGCGGCGGACCAGCCCGGCCAGCGAGCGTGGACGGGCGGGGGGGGATGCCGCGAAAGAGCGGCAGCGCGCCTGGTCTTCGGGGGTCAACTCGCACGTGCGAAGGGCGGCCAAGCCCGCGACGAGGCCGCTCAAGGAGGTGAGCTCCGCCTGGCAGCGGGGGCAGGCGGCAAGGTGCGCCGAAAGCAAAGCTGCTTCCGTTTCCGGCAGTTCGTCCTCAAGGTATGCGCTGAGCACTTCGACACTCGGACACTTCACGTGCGCTCACCTCCCCAGCGGGACCGGACGATCTCACGCAGCGCGGCCCGCGCCTTGTGCAGGCGAGACTGCGCCGTTCCGAGCGGGACACCCAGGATGGAAGCCGTCTCCCGGTAGCTGAGGCCTTCGATGTCCCGCAGGACCAGGACGGCGCGAAGGTCGGGCGAGAGTTCGAGCAACCCCTGGCGCAGCACTTCGCTCAGTGCGTGGTTCTCCGCGACGGCCTCGGGCGAGGAGACCGGCTCCCCGGCCAGCGCCACGTTCCGCCCGGCCTCCTCCAGCTCAAGATAGGCGACCTTGGCCTTGGTCCGGCGCACCCGGTTCAGGTAGGCGAGGCAGACGTTCACCGTGACCCGGTAGGCCCAGGTCGAGAGGAGAGCCTGCGCCCGGAAGGAGGCCAGCCCGCGATAGACCTGGAGGAAGGCTTCCTGCAGGACATCGTCGGCCTCTTCCGGCCCGACCATCCGCGTGACCACGTTCTTCAGGCGTTTTCCCTGTTCCCGCACGAGTTGCTCGAAGCGGGCGTCCTGACGGGCCGCTTCGTCGAGCGGTATGACCTTGGCCATCCGGTACCACTCACTTCTTGGCTTTCGACCGGGTCCTCAGGTAGTCGACGGTTTGGGTGAAGAGTTTCTCCAGGCGAGCCCGAACCGCCTCTGCCTGCTTGCGAAATTCGGCGACCTGCTGCGGGTTGAACGAGCCCTGCCCACCGCCGGACCCGCCCAGGCCTTGCGGACGCCGAATGGTGTACTGGCTCTCATCGAAGTCCAGGTTATCTAGGAATTCGACCTGCTTGGCCGAGAGAATCTTGTCAATTTGGTCCAGGGCTCCCTGAAGCTCCGCCTGGCGCGCCTCGAGTTGCTTGCGGAGTCTCTCCCGGTCAGCAGCGGACATGTTCTGCCACGCTCCGGCCCCACCTTGCTGCCCGGAGTTTTGTGCCCCGCCATTTTGTGGCCGCCGGGTGTCGTCCGCCATCCGCTTCTGCACGTCCTCCAGGATGCCGAGCAGCTTGGCGGCCTGCGCCGGCGTGATCCGCAGGGCCGGTTTCTTGTCCATCTCGAGGATGCCGTAGGCCGTCCAGGCCAGTTCGAGTTGGAGCCGGCGCTGGCCCAGGCCGCGGCCTTGATCTTGACCGGCGCCCGCCTGGCCGGCGGCCGGGGCGGCCACGACCGGGCCGGAAAGGAGCAGGAGCGCCAAGACCACAACGGTGAGTGCAGGAAAACGCTTCATGTTCATGCCCTCCGACTTCCAGATTGCCTACTCGTAGCGGAGCGCCTCGATGGGGTTTAAGCCCGAGGCTTTCGCGGCGGGGTAGATGCCGAAGAACAACCCGACGCTGACCGCGAAGCCGAAGGCGGTCACCATCGCGTACGTCGGCACCAGCGTGCTCCACCCGGCGAGTTGGGAGATGGCCTTGGCTCCGGCCAACCCAAGGCCGATGCCGATGAGGCCGCCCATGGTCGAGAGGACCATCGACTCGACCAGGAACTGCCGGAGGATGTCGCCCCGCCGGGCGCCGAT
>JBLNBQ010000163.1:0-17733 GCA_050260095.1 Chitinophagales bacterium | reverse complement strand
GCTCCGTGTGGAGCGTTGACCCGGGCGACAGCCGGGGGAGCAACACTGGCTCAAACATCGCCACGCGAGGGATGTCACGGAGAGAGTCCGCCGGGACCGGGGGCCAGTCCAGCTTGGCGGCGAAACGGTTGCCCTGCCGGTCGCAGGCCAGCACCACCCAGACCCGCTCTGCCTCGTCGAACCGCAGGTGCGGAACCGCATGCCGGCGGGGTGGCCGGGCGAGGCAGCGCTGCCCCTTGGCGGACTCGGACAGGTAGGTGTCGACGACCTCAACTATTCCCTGGAGTGGCGGTCTTGGCCGGTTGCGCAGGAAATCCAGCCAGCGGTGGCGCCAGCGAAACGCCGTGGAAGGGTGGATGCCCAACTGCGCGGCGGTGAGGCGGATCGACCACCTCCGGGCGAGACAGACCGGCATTCTTCGCCACTTTCGCAGGCGCTTGAGATAGGCCTCGGGCCGGCCCGTCTGGGACGTGAAGGTGCGGGCGCAGGCTTGGCACCGGTAGCGGAGCCGTCCGGCGAGGTGGCCCCACCGCCGCAGACGCAGCCCGCCGCAATAAGGGCAGGCGTGAACCTCCCTAGGCCGCTCTGAACACATCGACCGACTCCCCCTCGCCCGATGGAAATCCTAACCATTTACATGGTAGCACGAACATTCGTTCGGCACAAGGGGTTTCGGCGATTCCGGGGCCGCGCCTCGATCGCAGTTTCGGTGTACCAGCATGTCCGGGTGCCGGAACTCCGGTTCGCCACGGCGGCCGGGGCCCGACGCTCAGGCGCGCCACGATTCCGCTGCGCCACAATTCCTGCGAACAGAGCATACGCGTTTGGCCGGGGACATGTGCGCATATATACTTAACCGGAAAGCGTGGGGTGTGTCATGAGATGGTCGGCGAGGCGCGTCACCATCGGGGCGGTCGCAGGGTTGGCGCTGGTCAGCGGGCTGCTGGCTCTCTGGTACCAGTTCGTGCGCCTGCCGGCCCGGGCGCCTACCCCCAGGTCAGTGCCGGTCATCTCCGGTCCGGCCGGTGCGGAGGAGCGACTGCTCTTCGCCCTCTCCGACCCCGCCGGGGATGATCGCGGCCCCGGCACCTACCAGTACCCCCGGGACGCCATGTTCGTCCCGGGCCTCTTCGACCTTCGCCGGTTCACCGTCACCTACGACGCACGCAGCATCCACTTCCGCCTCACCTTCGGCGCCTTGACGAACCCCTGGGGCGCCCCCGAGGGCTTCTATCACCAGCGCGTCGACCTCTACCTCGACACAGAGCCGGGCGCGGGGAGGACCGCTCCTCTCCGGCCCGGGGCGAATGTCCGGTTCCCCGCCCGGCATGCCTGGGACTACCTCGTGCGCTGCGCCCCCTGGAAGGGCAGCCGCGTCGAACCGGGGGCCGCCGCCGTCGCCGTGGCCGTGGAGGACGGGAAGACCCTGCACCTGACCGTGCCCCGCACCGCTCTGCCGGCTCGCCCTTCGCGCCGGTGGCGGTACTATGTGTTGGTCGGAGGGTATGACGCCTTTGGACCCGACGAGTACCGACCGGTGACGAGTTCCGGCGGGCGTTGGGTCTTCGGCGGCGGACAGGACAGCAACCTCGACCCCAACGTGCTCGACGTGTTGGCGCCCCGGTTCGGGCGGCACAGCCAGAGCCGGCAGCTGGCAGTCGCCGCCGGCTCTCCTGCGATGCTCTATCCGGTCGGCGGGCGCTAGAGGAGGGACCTACCGGCGGCGGGCCGGCGGCGCCGGCGGCGTGGGCCGGGCTGATGGCGCGGGGGCGAGCGGCGCCGGTTCGGAGGGGGCGGCGTAAGTGCCCGGTTCCAGCGGCGTCCCGAGTTTCCCCGGGGTAACCGCCAACTTGAGCAGCTCCGAGACGGTCAGGAGGCGGAAACCCTTGGCGCGCAGCCCGTCGATGACCGCCGGCAGGGCGGCGGTGGTCTGCTGGCAGGAGTCGGAGGCGTGCATCAGGATGATCGCCCCGGGATGTGCCAGGCTGAGCACCCGGCTGATGATGCGGTCGACGCCCGGATTCATCCAGTCCAACGAATCGACGCTCCACTGGATGACCTCATAGCCGCCCTCCCGGATGACCTTCACCACCCGGTCGTCGTAGTCCCCGTTTGGCGTGCGGATGAGGTTGGGTTCGACGCCCAGCACCTCTCGGATGCTCTGGTCGGCCAGCCGCAGTTGCTCCGCGATGCCCTCCTCCGACAGTTGCGAGTAGTTGATGTGTTTGTGGCCGTGGCTCGCGATCTCGTGCCCGGCGTCCTTGATGAGACGGGCCAGGTCGGAGTGGTTCATCACCCACGGGCCGGAAAGGAAGAAGGTGCTGCGGACCTTTTTGTCCCGCAGGATCTCCACGACCGGCGCCGGGGTCTTGGTGCCCCAGGAGATGTCGAAGGTGAGGGCCACCGCTTTCTCAGTCGTCGCCACCTGGTAGACCGGGTAGAGCCGGGCCAGCATGAGCACTCGCCGGACCTGGGGGACCCGCAGCGCACCCGCCGCGGCGATCATTGCCAATACCAGGGCCACCAGAGCGACCGCTGTCTTGCGAGCCATATCTCCTCACCCCGGCAAATATGTATTTTGGCGTCCCGGCCTTATGTCTGGGGCGGAGGGTGATGGTTTGACTATCCTCGTCCTGGTCGGACGCCGCGTCCGCTTGGCTTTGGCCATCGCCGCGCTCAGCTTTCTGGCGGGCCTGCTCGCCTATGCCGACGTCTTCGGCTCCCCGCCCGGACCCGGTCGCCAGCCGGCCCCCGTTCCGCCGCCCGACCCGCGCTACCCCCTCGCCGGCCGGCTGATCGCCCTGGATGCCGGGCACGGCGGCATCGACGGCGGGTGCAGCGCCGGCCCGTGGCTGGAGAAGGACTTGGCCCTCGACGTGGTCCTGGAGGTGCGCCGGCTGCTCCACGCCGAGGAGGCGCGGGTCTTTCTAACCCGGGAACGCGATCACGATCTGAGCAAACTGGGCCGGGGTGAGTTTCGCCAGCGCCGCGATCTCCACGCCCGGGTGAACTTGGTCCGGCGCAGCGGGGCGGAACTCCTCCTCTCCGTGCACCTCAACGCGGCTCACAGCCTCGGCCTGCGGGGGCCCATCACCTTCTTCCAGGGCGCCTCCCGGGAGAGCGAACGGCTGGGCCGCCTCGTCCAGGAGGAACTGCTCCGCCTCTACCCGGGCTGCTCCGAGCGGGCCTGGCCCAACACCCTTTATCTCCTCCGTCACTCCCCGTGTCCCACCGTCCTCGTCGAGATCGGATTCCTCTCGCACCCGGAAGACCGGGTCAGGCTGACCGACCCTTCTTTCCGCCGAAGGGTGGCGGCCGCCCTCGTCGCGGCCCTCCGCCGCTACGCGGCCGGCGCATAGCTGGGCAAGGCCTGGAACACGCTAACTGCGTTGCCATTCCAACTTGCCTGGAGGACCACCATGCGCATCCTGATGCTTTCCTGGGAGTACCCGCCGAAAGTCGTAGGAGGGCTCGCCCGACACGTTCAGGAACTCTCCGAGGCCCTGGTCGAGCGGGGACACGAAGTCCACGTCCTGACCTCCGACTGTCCCGGCGAGCCGCCGGAGACCACCCGCAGCGGGGTCGTGATCCACCGCACCCGCGGCGGGTATCCCGTCTCGGGCGACTTCTACGCCTCCGTGCTCACGCTCAACTTCGCCATGCTCGAGCGCGTGCTCGCCCTCGGGCTCGAACCGCCCGCCGTGATCCACGCCCACGACTGGCTGGTGGCCTACGCCGCCGCCGCGCTGAAACACGCCTGGCGGCGCCCGCTGGTGGCCACCATCCACGCCACCGAGTGGGGGCGCAACCAGGGCCTGCACAACGACCTCTCCCGCCGGATCAGCGACACCGAATGGTGGCTGGCCTATGAGGCCTGGCAGGTGATCACCTGCTCCGTCCACATGCGCGACGAGGTGCGGGGGGTCTTTCAGGTGCCGGCGGACAAGATCACCGTCATCCCCAACGGCGTCAAGCGGCAGCTCTTCCAGCGGGCACCCGACGCGCCGGCCATCCGGGAGCGATTCGCCGGATCCGGAGAGAAGCTGGTCTTCTTCGTCGGCCGGCTGGTGCAGGAGAAGGGGGCGGGGGTACTCCTGGAGGCCAGCCCGAAGATCCTGCACTACGCGCCCGGCACCCGCCTGGTGATTGCCGGCACCGGCCCGCTCGCCGGCGAGCTCAAGGAGCGCGCCGCCGCCCTGGGCGTCGCCGATCGGGTCTCCTTCCCGGGGTTCATCGATGACGCCACCCGCAACGCCCTGCTCACCACGGCCGACGTCGCGGTCTATCCCAGCACCTACGAGCCGTTCGGCATCGTCGCCCTCGAGGCGATGGCCGCCGGCACGCCGGTGGTCGTCTCCGACACGGGCGGCTTCTCGGAGATCGTGGTGCACGGCGTCAACGGCCTGAAGGCCTACGCCGGCGACTCCGACTCCCTGGCCAACAACATCCTGACCCTCCTGCACAATCCCGAGCTGGCCCGGGAATTGTCGGCGCAAGCCTTGGAGGACGTCCGCGACGAGTTCGACTGGGGCGGGATCGCCGCGGCGACCGACGAGGTCTACCGGCAGGTGCTGGCCGAGTACGCCCAGAGCGCCTGGAGCGACCGCCCGGCGCTCGGACACTTCCCGGAGCGGCTCTCCGCCTACCTCCCGGCCGGATGGAGCGCACCGGCGGTCCCCGAGGCGGTGAGCACCCCGTGAAAGCCGTGGTCATGGCGGGCGGCCAAGGGACCCGCCTGCGCCCGCTCTCCTGCGACGTGCCCAAGCCCATGGTCCCCTTGATGAACCGCCCCATGCTCGAACACATACTCGTCCTGCTCAAGAGCTACGGGATCACCGATGTGGCGATCACCACCTGCTACCTGCCGGAGGCGATCGAGTCGTACTTCGGCGACGGCCATAGGTTGGGACTCCGCCTCCGCTACGCCCTGGAGGAGGTCCCGCTCGGGACCGCCGGGAGCGTCAAGAATGCGGAGGAGTTCCTCGACGAGCCGTTCCTGGTGATCTCCGGGGACGCGCTCACCGATTTCGACCTCTCCCGCCTGATGGCGTTCCACAAGGAGCGGGAGGCGCTGGTCACCATCGGCCTCACTAGGGTCGAGAACCCCCTGGAGTATGGGGTCGTGATCACCGCCACCGACGGGCGCATCCGGCGGTTCCTCGAGAAACCGTCCTGGGGCGAGGTCTTCTCCGACACGGTCAACACCGGCATCTACGTGCTCGACCCGCGGGTGCTCGACTTCCTCAAGCGCGGCGAGAACGTGGACTTCTCGAAGAACCTCTTCCCGCAGCTTCTGAGCCGCAAGGAGCCCCTCTTCGGGTGCGTCCTGGACGGCTACTGGTCGGACATCGGCAACCTCGAGCAGTACCGGGAGTCGCACTACGACGTGTTGGGCCGCCGCGTGAAACTGCCGCGGGCCGGCACGGAGATCGCGCCCGGCGTCTACGCCGGCGAGGGTACCGAGGTCGCCCCCGCGGCGGTGCTTATCCCACCGGTGGTGCTGGGGGATTTCGTCCGCGTCGAGGACGGCGTCGAACTCGGCCCGGAGACCGTCATCGGCGACCACGCGGTGGTGCGCAGCGGGGCGTCGGTGAAGCGGAGCATCGTGTGGGGCAACACCGTCATAGACCGCCAGGCCGAACTGCGGGGCGCGGTCGTGGCCGACCGGGTCTTCGTGCGGGCCGGAGCGGCCGTCTTTGAGGGCGCGATCGTGGGCAAGGGCGTCCAGATCGGCGCCCGGGCCCAGGTGAAGCCGGGCGTCAAGATCTGGCCCGGCAAGGTGGTCGACGCCGGGATCGCCCTCACTTCCAGCCTGGTCTGGGGCAACCGCTCCCCGCGGGCTCTCTTTGGCGAGACGGGGGTCTCGGGCGTCGCGAACGCGGAGGTCACGCCTGAGTTCGCCGCCCGGCTCGGCGCGGCCTTCGGGGCCGAGGTCAAGCCGGGGTCGCGCCTCGTGGTCGGGTGCGACGACTACCCGGCCGCCGGCATGGCCAAGCAGGCACTGGCCACCGGGCTCACCTCCAGCGGCGTCCACGTGATCGACCTGGGGCCGGTGACCGCGCCCTCGGCCCGCTACGCGGTGCAGGCCTTGGAGGCGGAAGGCGGCGTCTATGTGCGTCGCTCGCGGCTCGAGGCCGACCAGGTCCTGCTCGAATTCATGGACCGGCGCGGGATCATCCTGGACAAGTCCGCCCAGCGCCGCGTCGAGAACCTCTTCTTCCGCGAGGACTTCAGTAGGGTCGAGCCGTGCCGGATCGGACGCATCGTCTACTTCCCCCGGGCCGTCGAACGCTATCTCTCCGGCCTGCTCCTGATGCTCGACCGGGAGAGCGTCCAGAAGGCGCGGCCGGTCGTGGTGACCGGGGCGGAGGGGGGGCCGCTCGGCCTGCTCCTGCCGGCCTTCTTGAGCCATCTCGGGTGCGGGGTGCGCCGGGTCGAGGTGGGGCCGGACCAGGGACCCGTCACCCTGGCGGAGCTGGGCGCCGAGGTGGTCCGCTCGGGCGGGGCACTCGGCGTGCTGCTCGACGCCGCCGGTGAGAGTCTCTCGCTGGTGGACGAGACGGGGCGTCCGGTTCCCGAGGAATCGGTGAGCCTCCTCATGAACCTGCTGACGATGAAGAAGGGCGGGGCGGTGGTCGCCCCGGTCACGGCGTCCGGGTCGGTGGAGAAGATGGCCAGCCGCTTCGGAGCGCAGGTGGTGCGGACGAAGACGAGCCCCCGGGCGCAGATGGAGGCGGAGCGCCTGCTGAACGAGGGAGGGGCGCCCTATTTCCACACCGTCTCCGACGCGCTGCTGACCCTCGCCCGCCTGCTCGAAGCGATGGCCCGTGACCGGGTCCCGCTCTCCCGCCTGCTGAGCGAGGTGCCCGCCTACCACACCGCCCGCGACCGGGTGCCCTGCGACTGGGACGCCAAGGGCAGGGTCATGCGCTCGCTGCTCGAGGAGTACGCCAGCGACGAACGCGTGGATTTGACCGACGGGGTGAAGGTCTACCCGGGGCAGGACGCCGACACCTGGGCGCTCATCCTCCCCGACGCGGACGCGCCCTACTTCCACATCTTCAGCGAGGGGCGGAGCCCCGCCGAGGCGACGGAGATACTCTCGTCTTTCCGGGAACGCATCCTCACACTGGAGGGGAATACCAACCCGACGTAGAACAATGGTGGGTTGGAAGGGGTGACTCCCGTGATTGGCGAGGATAAGAACATCCCCGTCTACTCCATCGGGGTCGTGCAGGAGCTGACCGGGCTCTCCGGCCGGCAGATCCGCTATTATGAGCAGGCCGGCCTCATCTCGCCCCGGCGTACGGGAGGGCGGCGCCGGCTGTACACCCGGGCGGAAGTCGACCTGCTGAACGAGATCAAGGATTACCTGCGGCAGGGGATGACGCTCGAGGCGGTGAAGGAGGTCATGTCGGCGAAGCGCCGCCCGGTTCCGGCTTGCCCGGCGCCGGAGGTCCCGCCGTTGCCCGAAGGGCAGGCGGCCCCGGACCTTCCCGGGGAACTCGCCAAGCTGCCCGCCGCTGAGCAACTGACGAGCCGGATACCGCGGCTCACCTCGCTCTATCCGGTGAACAACCAGGCCGGTCTCCAGCAGCGCCTGCGCCCGCCGGAAGACCGCAAATAGCATAGGCCTCCCTTCGCCCGCCTATCATTTAGCGAAGCGGGCGAGAGGGGGCGGGGAGATGCGCATCTTCAGGGCGATGGCCCGGGTCATGGTGGTGACCCTGGCCATTGCTTTTGTCGTGATGTCCCGGACCGACCTGGTCCAGCCGGTGGTGAAAGAACTGGGCGCCTCGGACGCCGCCGGGGCGGCGCTCAGCGTGCCCCCGGACTACCGGGCGGAACTGTTGGCGCGCGGCCTGGCCGCTCCGGTGCAGGTCGTGACCGACGAGCGCGGGGGCGTCCTGGTGGCGGAGGCGGGCCAGGATGGCCGGACGCCCCGGGTGGTCAGGGTGGAGGGCGGCCGGGTGAGCGAGGTGGCGGCGGGCTTCCGGGCGCCGCTCGGGGGGGTGGCCCTGCGCCAGGGGCGCCTTTTCGTGCTTCACGGCGGCCGGCTGACGGTCATCGAGGGCGGCGGAAGCCGGCGTGATCTGGTGACCGGCCTGCCCAGCCTGGGAGACCACGGGACCACGGCGCCCGTCTTCGGCCCCGACGGGTGGCTGTATTTCGGCCAGGGGACAGTGACGAACTCCGGCGTGGCCGGGCCGGACAACGCCGAGTGGATCGCCCGCCAGCCCGGCCTGCACGACCGTCCGGCTAAGGAACTGGTGCTGGTCGGCCACAGCTTCACTTCCGCCAACCTGCTGGCGCCCGACCGCCAGGGGATCGTGAAGACGGGGGCCTTCTCGCCGTTCGGCGTGCCGGGCTACCCCGGACAAGTGGTGCGGGAGAGCGCCCGCCCGAGCGGGGCCCTTTACCGGGTGCGGCCCGATGGTTCCGGGCTCGAGGTCGTGGCCTGGGGCCTGCGGGATCCGGCTGGCGTGGCCTTCGACGCCCGGGGTGACCTGTGGACCTATAACCGCTCCTACCAGGCGCGCGGCCTCCGCCCGGTGGCCGGCGCTCCGTGCGAACTCTACAAGGTGCGTCCCGGCACCTGGTACGGCTGGCCCGACTACGCGGCCGGAGAGCCGCTGACGCTCGCCAAGTTCAAGCCGAAGGACGGCCCGGCGCCCCAGTTCCTGCTCCGCGAGCACCCGGGCAAGCCGCCCAAGCCGGAACGGGTCTTTCCGGCGGGTTCCGGCGGCGGGGCCTTCGCCTTCGCTCCCGCGGACTTCGCGCCGGGCGGCGACCTCTTCCTGCCGCTCACCGGGCGGGTGGTGCGGATGGGGCGCACCGCCGGCGAGCCGGTCGACTTCCTGGCCGGCACCGCCGGCCGCCCCGATGCGCTGGTCGAGCCTTCGTCGGTCGCGTTCGCCAAAGGGGGCGTCATGTACGTGACCGACCGGGCCGCGGGCACGCTCTGGCGCATCACGCGTCTGGCGAAGCCGGTGCTGGCCCGCGCCCCCTACCAGCGCCGCGCCGAACGCCCGGCCTATGACCGCTTCGCCGCGCTGGGGCCGCTCGGCACCTTCATCCTGGGAGGGCTCTTCGGGGCCTTGGTCGGCGCCGCCGCCCTTTCCACGTTCCGGTGGCGCCGGTGAGCGGGATAGGCCGGGGGAGAGGGGGAAGGCTAGAGGCGCAGGGGGCAGGAAATGGCGTTCGGTGATCTGGCAGCCAACCTCACGACGGGCGGGTTGTTTCTCCTGATGGCGGCCGCCGCCTTTGTCGGCACGTCCGGCGTGGCGGCGGTGTTGTTCTTCGGGGGCCGCCTCATGGCCCGCCTGACCTTCGCCGCCTTCCTGAAGCGCCTGCTCACCGACCCTTACCTCGATAACCTGCTGGAGGTGCTCTCGACAACGGCCAAGGTCGGACCGGCCGTCATCCTGGAGACCAGTCTCCGGGCGGAGGAAGGACGCGCCCTGAACCGGCCCTTCGGCACGCGCCACCAACTGCCGCACTTCGACCGCCTCCGCTTCGACTTCGCCCAACTGGACACTTTTCCGACCCCCGGCGACCAGGAGGTGGACCTTCGGACGGTCATCGGCCCGCAGGCCGCCCGCCCGCTGACCCTCGACTTCCCAGTGATGATCGCGCCGATGGCCTACGGCCTGGCCCTGAGCGGACCGGTCAAGGTGGCGCTGGCAAAGGGGGCGGCCCTCGCCGGGACCGCCTCGGCCACCGGAGAAGGCCCCTTCTTCCCGGCCGAACGGGAAGCCGCCCGCTACCTGGTGGTCCAGTACGGGCGTTCCCCCTGGACGCAACTTCCCGCGGTGGTTCGCCAAGGGGACGCGGTCGAACTCGAGGTCGGCAGCGGGGCGCGGGGCGGCCTGGGCACCGTGGAGCCGCCGGACGTGCTGGATGAGAACCTCCGCACCTTGATGGGGATCCCGCCCGGACAGGCGGCAATGGCGCCGGCCCGCTTCTCCGGGCTGGCCACGGTGGACGACCTGCGCCAGCTGATCGGCGAGTTGCGCGAGCTTACAGGTGGGGTGCCGGTCGGAGTGAAACTCTCCGCCGGAGCGCACTTGGAGGACGACCTCGCGCTGGTGGCCGAGGCCGGGGCCGATTTCGTGACGGTCGGCGGCGCGCAGGCCGGCACTTGGCAGAGCCCGCTCTCCCTCCAGGACGATTTCGGCGTCCCCACCCTCTACGCGCTGGCCCGGGCGGCGCGGTTCCTGGACCGGGAGGGCCTGCGCGGTCGGATGAGCCTGATCATCGGCGGCAACCTGCGCACTCCCGGAGAGTTCCTGAAGGCGGTGGCGCTGGGGGCCGACGCCGTCTACATCGGCACCGTGGCCCTGTTGGCGCTCGTGCACACGCAGGTGCTCAAGACGCTGCCCGGCCTGCCCCCCACCCAGCTCATCGGGTACCGCGCCAAGCTCGGCGGCCGGTTCGACCAGCGGGAGGCCGTCCGCAGCCTGGCCAACTTCCTCGTTTCCTGCCGGGAGGAGATGGGCGAGGGCCTCCGGGCGCTGGGCAAAACCTCGCTCAGCCAGTTGACCAGGGAGGATCTAATGGCGGTCGACCCGGTGACCGCCAGGGCCTGCGGCGTGCGTCCCGCCTACCGGCCAGCCCGAAGCTCCGCCACGCCTCGCCGCCGCGCGACCAACCCTCCCCCGGGGATCCCGTAAGTTCTGTTCGCAGCAATTGTGGCGCCACAATTCTTGCGAACAGAACTTACGTGATGCTGAAGGGGAGGCACATGATGTCCTCCCCTCTGGCATGGTTCCTTCGGGATGGCGAAGCGCCGGGAGCGCCGGGCGGGTGGCGGAGCGGGTTGGCTGGCTACACCGCGACCGGCTCGTGCGCCATGACCTTGGTCAGCGCCCGCTGGTACAACTCGACGTAGGACGCGGCCGACTTGGACCAGGAGTAGTCGGCCTCCATGACTCGCCGCACCAGGGTGGCCCAGGCGTCGGGCTGCTGCCGGTAGAGGGTGAGCGCCCGGCGGGTGGCGTCGAGCAGCGCCTGCGCCGAATACTCGGCGAAGACGAACCCGTTGCCGGCCTGGGGCTGGCGGTTGCAGTCGTGCACCGTGTCGGCGAGGCCGCCGGTCGCGCGCACGATCGGGATGGTCCCGTAGCGCATGGAGATCAGCTGGCCGAGCCCGCACGGCTCGAACCGGGACGGCATCATGAACATGTCGCTCCCGGCGTAGATCCGCTGGGCCAAGACCCCGTTGAAGCCGATCTGCGCGGCGAACTTGTCCCGGTACTTGGTGCTGGCGTTCCGAAAGAGGTCCTCGAAGTAGGGGTCGCCCGTTCCCAGGGCGATGAACTGGACATCTCCCTTCATGATTTCGTCCAGCACCTCGCCCAGGATGTCGAGCCCCTTCTGGCTCACGAGCCGGCTCACCAGGCCGATCACCGGCACGTCCCGGATCGGGAGCCCCATCTCCCGCTGCAGCTCGGCCTTGTTCTCACGCTTGGCGCCGATGTAGTCCTTGTCGTAGTTCGCCACCAGGCGCGGGTCGGTGCGGGGGTTGAACTCGTGGTAGTTGATACCGTTGATGATGCCGAACAGGTCGCCGCTGCGGCTGCGGAGCAGCCCGTCGAGGCGTTCCCCGTACTCCGGCGTCTGGATCTCCTGGGCGTAGGTGCGGCTCACGGTGTTCAGCACGTCGGCGAAGACCAGGCCGGCCTTCATGAAGTTGACCTGGCCGTAGAACTCGAGCGCCCCCGGGTGGAAGTACTCCTCACCCACGCCGAGCAGCTTCAGGACCGACTTGTCGAACGTGCCCTGGTACTGCAGGTTGTGGATGGTGTAGGCGGTGGCGATCTTGCGGTAGAACTCGTTCATCGGCCCGTACTTGACCTTGAGCAGGAACGGGATGGGCCCGGTCTGCCAGTCGTTGCAGTGGATGACATCCGGCTGCCAGTTCAATTTCGGCAGCATGTCGAGAACGGCCCGGCAGAAGAAGCTGAACCGCTCCGCGTCGTCCCCGTAGGCGTAGATGCCGTCCCGGTTGAAGTAGTGGTGGTTGTCCACGAGGTAGACCGGGACCATCGCCTGCGCCTCGCCCAGCCTGGCTTCGATGAAGGTCTCCCGGATGATCGCCGTTTCCTGGCGGTGGCCCATATCCACGGCGAAGTCCGTCACGTACCGGGCATTGCCGATCCGGCGGTACTTCGGCATGACCACCCGCACGTCGTTGGCCAGTTCACCTTCGCCCAGCGTGGCGAGGGCCTTGGGGAGAGAACCGGCCACGTCGGCCAGTCCTCCGACCTTGGCGAAGGGGGCGACCTCCGACGACACGATCAGGATCCGCAAGTTGCGGTCGAACACGCTGCATCCTCCTCAGTGAATCTCGCTCAGCGCGACTTTCAGGAACTGCGCCGCCGTCTCCGGCGGGGTCGGGTTGATGTAAATCCCGGTGCCCAGTTCGAACCCGGCGAAGATGGTCAGTCGCGGGATGATCTCGAGGTGCCAGTGGTAGTATTCGGCGGCCTCCAGGTCGGTGGGCGCCGTGTGCAGCACCAGGTTGAACGGTGGGTTGTCGAGCTGGCCGAGGAAGCGTCCGAAGACCTCCTTGAGCAGCCCGGCCAGGCCGTCCACCTGGGCGTCGGTCAGGTAGTCGAAATCCGAGCGGTGCTCCCGCGGGAGGATCCAGGTCTCGAATGGCGATCGGGAGCTGAACGGGCAGAAGGCGACGAAGCTCTGGTTGGAGTCGACCAGCCGTTCACCTTCGAGGAACTCCCGCCGGATGATGTTGCAGTACACGCAGTCGCCGTGCTTCTCGTAGTACGCGAGCGCCCCGCCGAGTTCGATCTGGAGCTGCGAGGGGATGACCGGCGTGGCGATCAGCTGGAAGTGCGGGTGCTCCAGCGAGGCCCCGGCGGTGCCCCCGTGGTTCTTGAAGATCTGGATGTACCGCAGCCGCCGGTCGCGGCGCAGGTCGGCGAACCGGTCGCGGAGCATGTAGATGATGTCCTTGAGCTGCTGGTGGGGGTATTTCGAGAGGTCGCCCTCGTGGTCGGGCGCCTCGATGATCACCTCGTGCGCGCCGTACCCCGCCTGCCAGCGGTAGAAGTCGCCGCTTAGGACGCCTTCCGGGTGCGGTTCGGTGATGGCTAGCGCCGGGAACTTGTTGGGCACGACCCGCACCTTCCATCCCGGTTCGTCGCGGCCGCCCTGGGGCCGGTAGGCGTAGATCTCCGGCGGGGTCATGGCTTCGTGGCCATAGCAGAAGGGGCAGGCGTCGGGACCTTTTCGCTGCTCGGTCGGGCGCTTGAAGTCGGACGGGCGCTTGGCCCGTTCGGTCGCGATCACCACCCAAGTGCCAGTCACGGGGTCCTGTCTCAGTTCAGGCACGGGTTCTCCTCCTTAGACTCAACTTGTTGCCGCCCCCACGGCCACCGGCCGGGTGGCCCGCGGCGGGCGAAAGGCCTCCAAGTCCAACTCCGGGAAGAGGTTGTCCCTTCCTTCTATTTCCGCCAGCCAGCGCTCATCGAGCCGCCCGCCGAGCAGGTCCTCGTAGATCCGGGTGAAGCGTCCCACGTGGTCCTTGAAGCGCCGGACCGCGTAGTTAACGTCCGTCCCGGTTTTCATGATGAAGGGCCAGTCGGAACTCTGGGCCAGGAGCAGTTCCCGGGCGGCTTGCGCGAGGGCCCGGGCGACGATGCCCTGAGGCTCAGGATATCGCTCTAAGAGTTCCGCCATGCGCTCCGCGGCCTTGTGCAGGTAACGGTAAGTCCAGTCGTTGGAACCGTTAAGCCACACTTCGTGGTATCCCTTCCAGCCCCAGCTCGTCTGGGCCGGGGTGGACAGTTGGTTGCGGGGGTACTCGGCCAGGTAGTCGGAGGGGGTGGCGGTCTTGACCGTGTCCTGATCATAGGCCAGCTTCCGCAGCAGGAATTCCAGCCACTGCGGTCCCTCGTACCACCAGTGACCGAAGAGTTCGGCGTCGTAGGGGGCCACCACGATAGGCCGGCGGTCGGACAGCCCTGCCAGGTGTTCGATCTGCTTCTCCCGGTTGAACATGAAGTTGCCGGCGTGCTCCGCCGCCTTCTCCCGGGCCCGCCATGGGTCGTAGGGCCGCTTGTGCACCGTCTTCCCGGTGATGGCGTAGTACTTGAACCCGGTCGGGATGCGCTCGCCCTCGGGGGTGAGGTACGGCCGCACGTAGTCCAGGTCGAGGTCGAAGCCGATGTCCCGGTAGAAGTCCCGGTAATCGTAGTCGCCCGGATACCCCTCGCTGGCCGACCAGACCTGCTTGGACGACTCGAGGTCCCGTCCGAAGGCCGCCACCCCGTGGCGGGTGAAGACGGGGGCGAAGTTGGCGTAGCGGGGGCGGGGGCTGGCGTAGAGGATGCCGTGCGCGTCGGTAAAGAAGTAGCGCACGCCCCCTTCGGCCAGGTACGCGTCGTGCCCGGGGAGAAAGCCGCATTCCGGCAGCCAGAACCCGGCGGGACGCTTGCCGAAGTGCCGCACGTGCTCGTCGATGCCGATCTTGATCTGGGCGCGGACGGCATTGCGGTTATAGTCCAGAAGCGGCAAATAGCCGTGGGTGGCGGCCGAGGTGATGAGTTCGAGCCGTCCCGCCCGCTCGAGGCGGGCGAACCCGTTGGCCGGGTTCCGGCCGTACTCACGCTCGAACAGGTACTGGGCCCGCTCCAGCCAATCGCGGTACAGGCGGGCGACCCTGTGGTACTCCGGCTGGTCCTTGGTCCGCTGCACTTCCTTCTCTCCGAGCTCCCTGAGCAGCCGCAAGTGCTCTAGGTAGCGGTCGGCCAGGAAGGAGTCGGAGAACATCGCCAGCAGCGTGGGAGTGAGCCCCACGGTGAGGCGGAAGGGCACCCCGTCGTGCGCCAGGCGGTCGAAAGTGTCGAGAAGCGGCAGGTAGGTCTCGGTCAGCGCCTCGAAGTACCAGTTCTCTTCGAGGAAATAGCGGTACTCCGGGTGGCGGACGAAGGGAAGATGCGCATGGAGAACGATGCACAGGTAGCCCTTGGGCATGAGCAACCTCCTTACCGGGTGGCTGTTTCCCTACGGAAGGTAAGGGTGACACCCTGCTCCTCGCCGGTGTGGCGCGAGCGGGCGAGGACCGGCAGGGCGAATTCACCGTCCGGGAAGGCCAGGCGCAGCGTGAAGCTCCCGTCGGGCCGCAGGCTCACTTGGTTCCCGCCCGCTTCGAGGCAGGCGTCGGGTTCGGTGCTGCCGTAGACGACCAGTTCGGCCCCGACGTTCAGCCAGAAGGGGCGCTGCCCGGCGGCCGCGCCACCGAAGGGGCTCATCAGGCTGGAGATGCCCGGCGAACTCACCAGCTCGCGCAGGCGGGCGGCCGCCGCCCGCACCAGGGCGGCCGAGCTTTCGGAGCGGTCGAGCCCGACCGAGAGACGGTAGATCTCCTCCAGCGTCAGCCATTCGGCGTCCAGCACGGAGGAGAAGCCCTCGGCCGGCGTGCGGACCACGTTGGAGCGGGCCAGCAGGATGAAGCGCCCGTCGGAGGTCAAAAGCCCCAGGTCGACGCAGTAGTCCCGATCCGGTTCCCCCACGTGGACGTACCAGGAGCGGGTGTCGCCGACTTCCAGATCCCAGCAGCGGTGCGCGTTGGTACCGTCAAACTCCAGCTCGGTGACGTCGTGAACCCGCAGGATCTTCCGGCTCTCCTCGAAAATCCGGGAGCCATGCTCGCGCCGGACCGCGTCGGCCAGGGCCCCGCCTATCTCCCAGTAAGCGAAGAGCCAGTTGGGGTCGCGCGGCATGGCCACGATCCGGGTATCGCCGTAGCCGGCCGGGACCTCGAAAGGGTACAGGTCGCGATAGCCGAGGTTAGGTCCCCCGGGGCGACTGCGCGGCGGTTCCACCGCCGAAGGCAAGGGGGGATATACCCAGGTGACCGAGCGCGCCCCCCGCCGGGACGACAAGGGCACGTAAGCATTGGGCACGGAACGCGCCGGTGGGCGCCCCCCCTGTGACTCCAAGCGCTCAGGCATACGAGTCTTCACCCTTCAACTGGTCTTCAAGGCCACTCCCTGTTAATATGTCGACACCCGGAGAGGGGTATGCGCTTGGCAAAAGGGAGGACTGACGACCAATTTTCGCCCACCAGCCACGGGTGGGCGACTTACAGGATTCCCACAAGCGGAGCAGAAGAACAGCCACTATGTTACAGAAGCTGAAATCCGCCGCGGCGATGCTCCCGCGGGCGCTCCTTCTCGGGTTCCTCCTCCTTCCGGCGCTGGCCGGCGCCGCCTTGGCCCAGGCGGGCCAGAGCATTGCGCTGCGCGGCCTCTGGGTTCCCCGGTGGGGCCTGGAGAATCCGGCCTGGGTCGCCCGGATGGTGGACGACGCAGCCCGGGCGGGCTTCACCGCCCTCTTCGTTCAGGTCGACGGCCGGGGAGAGGCCTATTACCGGTCGTCGCTCCTGCCGCCCGTCGCCGGCCAGTCGCTGCTCAGCTGGCCGCTGGACAAGGCCGGCCGCGAACTCCCCGGCTATTTCCTCGACCCCGCGCTTCCCGAGGTCAAGGCCTTCGTGACCGGAGGTCGGGTTCCACCCGGCCGCCCCCGCATCCTGGTCTCGGCCGCGGTCTTCCCCGATCTCGACGAGGCGCGGCGCCTGCGCGGCCAGGACTGGCCCCGGTGGCTCGCCGACGGGGACCTCGACTTCGTGGCCCCGATGGCCTACACCGCGTCGAACGCCGCCCTGGAGCGGTACCTGACCGCCGAGTGGGCCGGTCTGCCGGCCGAGCGCATCTACCCGGGGCTGGGGGCCTACAAGTTCGGCACCGACCAGGCCGGGTTCTTGAGCCAGCTCCAGGCGGTCCAGGGCCACCTTCCCGCCGGCCTTATGGTCTACAGCTACCAGTCCCTCCAGGAGATGTCGGGCGTCTTCCCCCAGTTGGCGGCGGCCTTCGCGGCAAACTAACCGCGCCATGAAGCTGATCGCCGACTACCATACGCACACCCGGCAGAGCGACGGGCAGGGCACGGTGGAGCAGAACGTCCGGGCGGCGCGCCGGCGCGGCCTCGAGGCGGTGGCCATCACCAACCACGGCCCGGCCAGTCTCTTCGGCATCGGGGTCAAGCGGCCGGAGGTGCTCCTCGAGGTCCGGCGGGAGACCCGGCGCATCCAGGACCTCTATCCCGACATCGAGGTCCTCGCCGGGGTGGAGGCCAACGTCGTCAGCGGCGACGGCGACCTCGACGTCCCCGCCGACCTCCTGCGCGACCTCGACGTGGTGCTCGTGGGGCTCCACCCGATGGTCCGCTTCTCCACGCTCGGCGACGCCGCCCGGCTCGGCGCGCTCAACCTGGCCGGCCGGTCGGTTCACGCGCTGCGCGGCCAGGCCCGGGAGGGTAACACCTGGGCCCTGATCGAGGCCGTCACCCGCCATGAAGTGGACATCATCACCCATCCCGGGCTGCACCTCGCCATCGACACCCCGAAGCTCGCCGCCGCCTGCGCCAAGGTCGGCACGGCGCTGGAGATCAGCGCCGGGCACCCGTACATGACCCCCGAGTTCGTCGAGGTTGCCCGGGAGGAGGGCGCCCTTTTCGCCATCGGCTCCGACGCCCACACGCCGGACAACGTCGGCCGGCTGGAGGCGGGCCTGGAGATCGCCGAGGCGGCGGACCTCGATCCCAAGCTGGTGCTCAACGCGCTCCACTAGTGCGCCGCCCCTCCGCGGGGAGGAGGTTGTCCCCCGGGCGTGGAAGTCTCCGCGGAGACCCTCCGCACTTGGCTGGGAG
>JBLNBQ010000162.1:0-7248 GCA_050260095.1 Chitinophagales bacterium | reverse complement strand
TCCTCTTCGTGGCTGTGACCTACACCGCGGTCAACCTGCTGGTGGACGTGCTCTACGTCTTCCTGAACCCGAGGATCCGTTATGACTGACCTGCTGCGCCGCCTCGCACGCAACCCGGGCGCCCTGACCGGCCTCTGCCTCGTGGCCGGGCTGGTCCTGCTCGCCCTCCTCGCCGGCGTGCTCGCCCCCGCGCCCCCCAACCGGCAGGACTGGGGCCAGCGCCTCCTTCCGCCGTCGCTCGCCCACCCGTTCGGCACCGACGAGTTCGGGCGCGACCTTCTGAGCCGCACGCTTCACGGCGGGCGCGTCTCTCTCCTGGCCGGCTTCCTGCCGGTGGTGCTGGGCGCAGTGATCGGGGCCACCCTGGGACTGGCCGCCGGTTACTTCGGCGGGTGGCTCGACGAGGGGCTCATGCGGGCGATGGACATCCTCCTCGCTTTCCCCTCCGTCTTCCTGGCCCTGGCCATCGTCGGCGCGCTGGGCCCGGGTTTCGGGAACGCGGTCGTCGCGGTCGCCATCGTCTCGATTCCCTCCTACGCCCGCATCGTGCGGGGCGAGGTGCTGAAGCTCAAGCGGGAGGAGTTCGTCGAGGCCGCCCGGACGCTGGGCGCCCGGCACCTGCGCATCATCGTCCGCCACGTGCTCCCGAACGTCCTCTCGCCCCTCATCGTCCAGGCGACCCTCAGCGTCGGGTTCGCCATCCTCTCCACCGCCGGCCTGAGCTTCCTCGGACTCGGCGTGCAACCGCCCACCTCCGACTGGGGCGAGATGCTCTCCAGCGGGCGGAAGTACCTGCCCGAGGCGTGGTGGCTCGAGGTCTTCCCGGGCCTCTTCATCATGGCCGCCGTTCTCGGGGTGAACTTGCTCGGCGACGGGCTGCGGGACGCGCTCGATCCGAAGCTGCGGCGGTAGACGCCTTCTTCCCGGACCCTGCGGGCGGAGTCGCCGGGCGGAGGAAGATCGTGGTCGGCCGGGCGGCCCTACTTCCGCAGCACCTCGCCCTGTATCCCGATCGTCACGTCATCCACCGGCAGGCTATTCCCCGACCGGGCGAGCGCCTCGTCGACGATCCGGCTCAGGCCGAAGCAGCACGGGACCTCCATGTGGACGACGGTCAGGCTGCGCAGGTCGTTCCGCCGGATCAGCTCCGACAGCTTCTCCACGTAGTAGCCGGAGTCGTCGAGCTTCGGGCAGCCGATCACCACCGCCCGTCCCCGCAGGAAGTCCTGGTGGAACCCGGCGTAGGCGAAGGGCACGCAGTCGGCGGCCACCAGCAGGCCGGCCCCCTTGAAGTAGGACGCGGTCGGCGAGACCAACGCCAGCTGGACCGGCCACTGGCCGAGTTCCGAGGGCATCCGCCCCGCCGCCGCTCCGAGTTCCGCCGCCTTAGGTTCCGCCGCGCCCCCTGCGGCCGAAGGCGTGGCCGGCGCCGGCCGCCGCGCGATGGTCCGGGCCGTGCTGCCCGGGCAGCCGCACGGAAGCGCGGTCCCACCCGCTTCGCCCGCCACCGGCAGGGACACGGGAGCCGCCGCACGGTGCAGGTGCTCCTCCACCGCCGCTTCGTCGAAGTCGTCCGCCTCGCGCTCCTCCAAAGTCAACGCGCCCTGGGGGCAGTGTCCCAGGCAGGCGCCGAGCCCGTCGCAGAACCGCTCCTGCACCAGCCGGGCCTTTCCCCCTACGATCTGGATGGCTCCTTCGGCGCAGTTCGGCACGCACAGGCCGCAACCGTTGCACTTCTCTTCGTCAATCTTGATGATCAGGCGCTTCATCGTCCTACCTCCTCTCCCTCGCCTCCAGTATAGCAGCAAAAGGTGGCCGGCTGCCTTGACGCAGGTCAAGAAGGGAGAGGAGCGAAGTGCCAATGGAGGAGCGTCGTCTTTCACCGCGCCATGCCGCCCCCATGCTGGACCCGGGAGCGACCGCCAGCAAGTAACTCTACTCGTCCGGCAGCGCCTTCCCGGGGTTCATCAGCCCCTGCGGGTCGAGGGTCGCCTTACGGGAAAAGGTCGTCGCGGTCGGTGACCAGGCGCCCCGGTCCGACGATCGCGGAGAGGCGGGAAAGCAGGGTCGCGGGTAGTCCGTCGCTCATGTGGCGCTCCCTCCCGCCGCCAGTCTTTGACGGCCCGCCGTGATATCCTCCTTTGCCGGAGAAGGGCTGCCCGCTCTTCAGGCGTAATTTCCAGTCAGGTGAGCGAACCCAGAGCGACCAGGAAGGGTGACGAACTTGGCGCGCCTTACACTCGACGGACTGGTGACCGAAAGCCGGAACCCGCGGACGCTGGATTTGGACCTCATGAGCCTGGAGGACGCGCTGGCGACGATGAACGACGAGGACGCCACCGTGGCGGCGGCCGTGCGGCGGGAACTGCCGGCCGTCGCCGAGGCGGTGCGGCGGATGACCGCGGCGTTCGAACACGGCGGCCGCGTCTTCTACGTGGGCGCCGGCACCAGCGGGCGGTTGGGCCTGCTCGACGCGGCCGAGTGCCCTCCCACCTTCGGCACCGACCCGGCCCAGTTCCAGGCGCTCATGGCTGGCGGCGCCGAGGCGGCCGGACGGGCCAAGGAAGGTGCGGAGGACGACGAAGAGGCGGGGCGCCGGGATCTGGCCGAGCGTGGCCTCACCGCCCGCGATGTGGTGGTCGGACTGGCGGCCAGCGGGCGCACCCCGTACGTGGCGGAGGCGCTCCGCTACGCCCGGGAGGTGGGCGCGACGACGGTGGCCGTGGTCTGCAACCCTTCGGGCGAAGTGGCCGCCCTGGCCGACGTCGCCATCCAGCCGGTGGTCGGCCCCGAGGTAGTCATGGGTTCGACCCGGCTCAAGGCCGGCACCGCGCAGAAGCTGGTCCTGAACATGCTCTCGACCATGACCATGGTGCAGATGGGGAAGGTCTACAGCAACCTGATGGTAGACATGCAGGCGACCAACGCCAAACTGAGAAGCCGGGCCGTGCGCATGCTCCGCCTGGCGACCGGCCTGCCGGAGGAGGAGGCCGAAGCGGCGCTGGCCGAGGCCGGCGGGAACCTCAAGGTGGCGATCGTAAAGCAGTTGGCTGGCGTGAGCGCCGCGGAGGCGGCGGCGCGCCTGGAACAGGCGGGCGGGCGCGTGCGGGCCGCGCTCTCCGCCGGGGGGGCGGGGCGGCCGGTCGCGGCGTCCGACGGCCACCAGTACTACCTCGGGGTCGACGGCGGCCAGACCAGCACCCGGTCGTTGATCATCCGGGAAGACGGGACGATCCACGGCGCCGGCCAAGGGCCGGGTGTTCCCCACCTGCTCGCTCCGGGCGGGCGGGGGCAACTCGCGGCGGTCCTGCGCGAAGTGGTGGACCAGGCTCAGGGCCGCCAGCCGGCGCCGCTCCGGGCGGCCTTCCTGGGCCTTTCGGGGGTGGTCGCCGGCGGGGCCCTCGAGGCGGCGGCCCGGCAGGCGGCCGGCGAGGTGCTGCCCGGCGTCGACCTCTGCGTCGAGAACGATGGCGTGGTCGCCTGGGCCGGAGCCCTGGGGCTCCGGCTGGGCCTCATCGCCATCGCCGGGACGGGCTCGCTGGTCCTGGGCCGCGACGCCGCCGGCCGCACCGAGCGCGCCGGTGGCTGGGGCTACCTCTTCGGCGACGAGCCGGGAGCCTTCGGCCTCGCCCTCGCGGCCATCAAGACCGCCCAGCGCGACTGGGACGCGGGCCGGCGGGGCACGGCGCTCGAAGAGGCCATCACCAGTCGCTTCGGCGTCGCCCTCCCGCAGGTGGCCAAGGCTTTCTACGCCGGCGAGCTCACCCGGGACGCGATCGCCGCGCTCACGCCGGAGGTGGCGGGCCTGGCGCAGGCCGGCGACCCGCGGCTGGCCGGCCTCTTCCGGGAAGCCGCACTCGTGCTGGCGGAGCAGCTGATTCAGGTTGCCCGCCGCCTCGCCTGGCCTGGCGACCGGATCCCCTGGTCGCCCATCGGCGGGGTCTTCCGGAGCGGCGCTCTCTTCACCGGACCCTTGCAGGACCGCCTGTCCGCCGAACCGGGCCCCAAGTTCGTCATGGTCCCGCCCGAACTGCCGCCGGTGGCCGGGGCGGCTCTCCTGGCACGGTTCGGCCCGGGGAAGGCGCCGGAACCAGCCGTCGTCGACCGCCTGAAGCACGCCCTTTCCGGCGGAGAAGACCATTCGGAACCGTAAGTGGACATAGCAGGAAAAGGCCCCTCCCTGGGGAAACTTATCTTCGCTGCACCAAACTTTCACGACTATTCAATTGGGTGCATGAATGTTTCAGAGGAGGGGCCGGGATGG
Organism: Chitinophagales bacterium; assembly: GCA_050260095.1. GTDB lineage: Bacteria > Bacillota > UBA5301 > DYFA01 > DYFA01 > JBLNBQ01. The sequence goes on along the minus strand of JBLNBQ010000162.1, from coordinate 2,984 downwards.
GTCCGCAGCGCATCCGCATCCAGAAGACTCTGGCCCGGCTGAGCTCCATCCTCCCGTCACTCCGCCCCGCCGAACAGCGCCTGGCCCGCTTCATCCTGCAGAACCCCCAGGCGGCCATCGCGCTCTCCGTGGCCGACCTCGCCCGCGAGGCCCAGACCAGTGAAACCACGGCGGTCCGGCTCGCCAAGGCGCTGGGCTTCAAGGGCGTGCGCGAGTTCAAGCTGGCGGTGGCCACGGAATCGCCGGGTCCGGCGGTCAACATCTACCAGAGCCTCCGCTCCGGTGAGACGCTGAGCAACATCGCCATCAACTACTTCGCCGGCGCCATCCAGGCGTTCGGCGACACCCTGAGCCTCCTCGACTTCGGGCAGCTCGAGCGGGCAGTCTCCCTGCTGGGCGGGGCCGACCGGATAGGCTGTTTTGGGTCGGGCGCCTCCGGTCACGTGGCCATCGACGCTGAGCAGAAGCTCCTCCGGGTCAACCTGCGCGCCTGGGCGTTCACCGACCCCCACGAACAACTCGCCTTCGCCGCCCTGCTCACCGCGGAGGACGTGGTCATCGGCATCTCCCACTCCGGCCGGACCAGGGACGTCCTCGACGCGGTCGGCCAGGCGAAGGAGAACGGAGCCAGGGTGGTGGTCATCGCCGGCGATCCCCGGTCTGACCTGGCCGCGCTGGGCGATGTGGTGCTGGTGGCAGCCTCCCCGGAGGTCCCCCTGCGCAGCGGGACGGTCATCTCCCGCCTAGCCCAACTGGCCGTCGTCGACCTGCTTTCCCTCGGCGTCGCCGCCCAGCATCCCCAGGAGATCATGGCACAGCTCGAACGGCGGGGGCAGATTCTCGCCCGCCGCCGGGTGAGGGAGTGAGACCCAGGTGGTGAACGCAACGATCTGTTCCGGGTGATCCGCGCCGCGCCCGCCATCGAGGAGAGCCTGGGGACCGGCGCGCCGGTATCATTGCAGAGGTGATCTGTATGGAAGCCAGCGAATTCGCCGCCGCGGTCAAGGGCCGGCTCGGGGGACCTACGTGCCCACGCTCGTCCTGGCGCTGGGGCTGGCCATGCTGCTGAACCGCGAGTTCAAGCTCAGAGGCCTCTTCCGCACCCTATACTTCACCCCGGTGGTCATGTCGATGGTCGTGGTGGCGGTCATCTGGAAGTTGATCTTCTTCCACCAGGGACCGCTCAACATGATGCTGGGCGGCGTAGGCGTGGCTCCGATCGCCTGGCTCTCCGACCGGCACTGGGCCCCCTTCGCCCTGGCCCTCATGACCATCTGGAAGAGCGTCGGCTACTTTATGGTCCTCTACCTGGCCGGGCTGCAAGGCATCCCCCGCGAGTACGAGGAGGCGGCGCTGATCGACGGCGCCACCCGCTGGCAGCTTTTCCGGCACATCACTTTCCCGCTGCTCAAACCCATTACCATCTTCGTGGTGACGATGTCCCTCCTCTTCGGCATGCAGGAGTTCACGGCCCAATACGTGATGACGGGAGGCGGCCCCGACGGGGTGACCCGGGTGCTGGCCCTGCTCACCTACGAGACGGCCTTCGTCTTCATGAAGATGGGCCGCGCGACCGCCATCTCCATCCTCTTCTTCGCCGCCCTGCTCGTGATCACGATGCTCCAGCGGCGCTGGCTAACCTCGACCGATTATTGAGCGGGAGGGTATCCACGTGAGCCGAACCAGAAAGCGCAACAACCTCAAAGATCTCCTGGTCTACCTCCTGCTTGGCGCGGGCGGCCTGCTCGTCGCACTGCCGTTCCTGTATGCGATCTCCACCTCGCTCAAGGGGATGTACGACGTTTTCGCCATCCCGATGCAGTGGATCCCCAAGGTGATCCACTGGGAGAACTACGTCATCCCCTTCCAGACCCGCCCGTTGGCCCGCCAGTTCCTGAACAGCGTCATCGTCTCCACCTGCGTGACCTTGCTCAACGTCGCCACCTGCACGATGGCGGGGTACGGCTTCTCCAAGTTCCAGTACAAGGGGCGCGACGTGCTCTTCCTGGGCGTCCTCGCCACGCTGATGGTGCCGATCCAGGTCATCCTGGTCCCCCTCTTCGTGCTAGTGAAGAACTTCGGCTGGCTGAACAGCTACGCCGGGCTCATCATCCCGGCGGGGACCAGCGCCTTCGGCGTCTTCCTGATGCGCCAGTACTTCCAGACCGTGCCGCTGGAGATCATCGAGGCTGCCCGGATCGACGGAGCCAGCGAGGTGCGCATCTTTCTCCAGGTCGTGCTGCCGCTCGTCCGCCCGGCCTTGTCGGCGCTCGTGATCTTCATCTTCATGAACAACTGGAACAGTTTTCTCTGGCCGCTTCTGGTCGTGCGGACCGAGGACATGATGACCCTGCCCCTGGGGATCGCCGCCTTCGAGAGCACCTACTCGACCAACTTCCCGCAGCTCATGGCCGTCTCGCTGGCCGCCACCGCGCCGGTGCTCCTGGCCTTCCTCTTCCTGCAGAAGCAGTTCATCCAGGGCATGGCGCTCTCGGGCCTGAAGTCCTGACAGGAGGCGACCGGCCATGAAGGTGATGCTGCCCCACGCTGATCCGACCGCCGCAGGTTTCGACCCCGAGCGCCTGGAGAGGGCCTTGAGGGTCTTCCGGGCGCAAGCCGGCTGGAATCCCCAGGTTCACTCCTACCCCGGCGCAGTGCTCGCCGTGGCGCGGGAAGGCCGCCTGGCCGCGCTCGAGGCGGTCGGCGACGGCGCCGGCCATCCTGGTGCTGCTCGAGCGCGGGCTGCTCTGCCTCGACGACCGCGTGGACGTCTTCCTGCCCGAGTTCCAGGGGCGCCCCTTCGGAGAGGCGACCATCCGGCACTTGCTCACGCACACCGCCGGGTTCAGCGGCAACACCGCGCTCTGGCAGCTCATCCCCGAACGGGGCTCCGCAGCGCGCGCCCTGGCCTTCCTCACGCCCGAGCGGCGCCCGGGAGCGCAGGTGGAGTACAGCTGCGCCGGGTACGTGCTCCTGGGGCTCAT
>JBLNBQ010000161.1:0-5623 GCA_050260095.1 Chitinophagales bacterium | reverse complement strand
GCCGGGGATACTACGCCACCGAGTTCGCCCATATGCCCAAGGCACACCAGAAGTACCTGAACCGCACACCTTCCCGGCTCATCGAAGAGGCCCGGCTGATTGGACCCGCCACGGCCAGCTTCGTCGAGGCGGTCCTGGCGGACCGTCCCCATCCTGAACAGGGCCACCGGGCCTGCCTAGGCATCCTCCGTTTAGCCAAGCGTTACCCCAAAAAACGTATGGAGGCCGCAGCCCAAAGGGCGCTCCGGTCGGGCCTTCGCTCCTACCGGCGTTTCCAATCCATCCTTGACCATGGACTGGATCGCATCCCCCTTGAACCGCGGCCAGCGCTGCCCCCCGTCTCCCACGCCAACGTGCGTGGTCCCCACTACTTTGACACGAAGGGAGCAAGCACATGTTAACACAACAGACCCTGGAGAAGCTACGGCAGATGCGTCTGAGCGCGATGGCCGAGGCCTTTCGAGTACAGGCTAATGACCCGGACTGCCAGCAGCTATCCTTCGAAGAACGGCTGGGCCTGCTCGTGGACCGGGAGTGGACCGCCCGCCGGGATCGCCGGCTTGCCCGGCTCCTCAAGCAGGCCCACCTTCACCTGGCGGCGGCGCCGGAGGAGATCGACCAAAGGACGCCGCGTGGACTGGACAAGCCGTTGTTGCGGAGCCTCCTGGCCTGCGATTGGCTGCGTGATGGCCGCAACCTCCTGCTCACCGGGCCGACTGGCGTGGGCAAGACCTTCATCGCCTGCGCCATAGGCAATGCGGCCTGCCGCCAGGGTTTTCGGGTCCGCTACTGCCGCCTGCCGCGGCTTCTGGGAGACCTTGAGTTGGCCAAAGGGGATGGCTCTTACGCCAGCTTCCTGGCCGGGCTGGGGCGCACTGATCTTCTAATCCTCGATGACTGGGGGTTGGCGCCGCTCACCGCCCCGGAAGCCCGAGACTTGTTGGAACTTATCGACGAACGTTCCCAGTTGCGCTCCACGCTGGTGGCAAGCCAGTTGCCCCTGGAGAACTGGCATGCGGCCCTCGCCGACCCCACCGTCGCGGACGCGATTCTGGACCGGTTGGTGCACAACGCCTACAAAATCGCTCTCAAGGGGGAGTCCATGCGGAAGGTGATACCTGGACCGGCGTCTAACGAACAATCAGTCTGAACGCCGACGTCGCTTCGCTCCGGGGGTCCCTGGCTGGCCGGTTTCGTCTCGCAACGACTGGTCGATTTCAACCGGAATCACTGGACGATTTGGGCCGAACGGCCGGGCGGATTGGCCGGAATACGTAGGTGGCGCTTCTCTGTACATGGGGCGATGATCATGACGAGTGCCGCCTCGCTTACATCCGGTCTCTCGCTGACCGTATTGCACTCGCCCTCCTCCGCCTCCTGCTCGTGTGAGAGTCCTTTTTCAACAGTCCCTTTCAACCGGCGTTGACACTGTGGGGCAGCGCAGGCTTCGGCCCACTACGAACCCGCCCTCTCGGACGGGCTTGTTCCTTTTTTGGACCCAACTCTCGGCGCATACCGAGACTTACCCGAACGGGCTGAAGATCGTCCGGAGGGTCAAAGAGCTGCATACCAACGTCCGAGAGGTCTTCGGCGGGCCACACCCAAGCATTCTCCCGGAGGAGGTGTTGGCGGAGGAGGCGGTCGACTTCGTGGTGGTCGGGGAGGGTGAGGCGACCATGGCGGAGCTGGTCGATCACCTGGGCTCGGGTGAGGGCGATTTGGCCCGGATCAAGGGCTTGGGCTACAAACGGGGCCGGGAGTTGCACGTGAACGAACGCCGTGAACCGCTGGATCCGGACTCCCTGCCTTGGCCGGCTCGGGACCTCTTTCCCCTCGACTTCTACCAGGACCGCTGGAATGTTCTGACTGCCCGGGGCGGCTGCCCGTTCAAGTGCCCCTTCTGTTCGGCCTCTTTCCTCTGGCAGGGCCATCGCCGTCCCAGAGCGCCCCGGCTCATCGTGGACGAGGTCAGGATGCTGATGGAGGAGTACGTAGCGGGCTACGTGTTCTTCTCCGATGACATCTTCACCCTGAACCGCAAATGGGTGCACGAACTCCTCGGCCTTCTGACGGAGCTCCCGTATCCGCTGGAATGGGGATGCGCCACCCTGGTGGACGCGGTCGACCGGACGCTGCTCGAAGAGATGGCCAGAGCAGGCTGCCGGGCCATCCAGTACGGGATCGAGTCGGGCTCCCAGGAGATCCTGGACTCCGTGAAGCACATCCAGAAGGGCCAGGCGGTGGAGGCCGTGCAGGCCGCGGTCGGAGCCGGGATCGAGGTCGCCTGCTCGTTCATGGTGGCCTTCCCGGAGGACACGCGAGAGACCATCCGGGAAACCGCCGCGTTCATGAAACGCCTCTCCGACCTGGGCGGCAGGATCCTGCTCTCCTACACCACTCCGTACCCGGGCACCCACTCATATCAGCACGCCCAGGAATTGGGCCTCAAGATCCTGGCTGACGGCTGGGAGGAATTCGACGCCAAATACAACGTGCTCGAGACGAAGCACCTCTCGGCCGCAGAGATCGACGCGCAGGTGGAAAAAGTCGCCGCCGAACTGGGGTTAAGACGGGGCATCCCCTGAGGTTTCCGGCGAGGCGTTCATGGCCAGGTCTGAGGCATAGCACCCATCCTCACCTGGCACAGAGCTTGTCGCCGGTGTACAGAAGAGTTTGATCGCGGTAGTGCAGACAGTTCACCAGCGCCTCCAGCGCCTTCACCACTTCGCCATCGAAGAGGCTTCTGTTGCGGAGGAACTCCAGGGCGTCTTCTTGGCGCAGCGGACTTCGGTAAGGTCGACGCTGAGTCATGGCGCAATAGACATCGGCCACTGCCAGGATTCTGGCGTAGCTGGTGATCTCGTCCCCGGCTAGGCCCCGCGGATATCCGGAACCGTCGAGCCGCTCGTGGTGCTGCCTGACGGCTTCGACGACATTCTGATCGGCGCCCATCACCTCGGCGAACCAGGCGCCTGTCTCAGGGTGCGCCCGAAAGACCATCCACTCCGCCGCCGTCAGGGGGGCAGGCTTGTACAGGATTGTGCGTGGCACCGTCAGTTTGCCGATGTCGTGCATGGCGCCTGCTAGCCGATGTTCAGGCAACGCCTGCCCGTCGTATCCGAGGGACGCCGCGAGCTTCTGCGCCAACCGTTAGACGTTGCGACAGTGGACCGAGGTATACCTGTCGTTCAGCCAGGCGGATTTGACATTCTCGATGAATTCCTTTTACACGAACCGCATTTGTCAGCACTGCTCCCAGCCGCGATTCTCGCATCGGAAGGGGAGCCAACCGCTCTTGGGTTGGCTCCCCTCTGCGAACCTAGAGCTTGAAAGTGGCGACGGCCTTCTGAAGCTCCTGGGCCATCTCAGCCAAGGATTCAGAAGAAGCTGCGATCTCCTCCACCGACGCCGTCTGCTCCTCACTGCTCGCCGAGATTTCCTCGGCGCCCGCAGCGGCTTCCTCGGTGATGGCGGCGATGGATTCGACAGCTTTAGTCGCTTTTTCGGCTCCCGACCCTAGCTGTACCATAGCAGCGCTGACTTCCTGGATTTGGGCCACCAGTTCCTTGACGTCTTTGACAATACCAAGGAAGGTCTGGCCGGTGCCGTTGACCACCTCGGTCCCTTCGGCGACCGCCTTGGTCCCCAGCTTCATACTCTCCACTGCTCTGTCGGTTTCGGTCCGAATCTCCTGGATCAGGTTAGAGATCTGCTGAGCGGCTGTGCCGGACTGTTCGGCGAGCTTGCGCACTTCTTCGGCCACCACGGCGAAGCCTCGCCCTTGTTCGCCCGCCCGGGCGGCTTCGATGGCGGCGTTCAGGGCCAGGAGATTGGTCTGGTCGGCTATACCGGTAATGACATCCACAATCCGCCCGATTTCCTGGGACCTTTCGCCCAAGCTTTGGACGACTCCGGCGGCCTGCTCAACGATTGTCTTAATCGAATTCATGTGCTGAATCGCCTTGTTGACCTCAATCTCGCCGTCCTCGGCGTTCTTGACGACGTGATTGGAGTTGGCGCCCATCGTCTGTGCGGAGGCCGTTACCTGCTGGATGGAGGCGGACATGCCCTCGACCACGGAACTGGTCTCTTGGGCTTGCTTGGCCTGTTCGTCGGAGCCCTTGGCGAGCTGGTTGATGGTCTCTGCGACTTGCTGCGTGGTTTGACCCACCGTCTGGGCCGACGACGCCAGTTCTTCCGACGAGGCTGCGACCTGCTCTGCAGTCTGGCTGATCTGGCCAATCATCGTCCGAAGGTTTTCGATGGCCTCGTCGATTGAGGCGGCCATCCGGCCGACCTCGTCCGTGGAGGTGGCTCCGATGGTCTGGGAGAGATCTCCGCCAGCCAGCGCTTTGGCCACGGCCTGGACTTTCTTGACCGGATTGGCGATGATGTTCGCGATCCAGTTGCTAAGCAGTACCGCCACGGCCAGGACGAGGACCAGTGCCACCACCGCGTTCGTTCTCGCCGAGCGGGCAAGCTTGTCGTTGGTCGCCTTCTTCATGGTCGCCTCATCGATATTCAGCTTCATGAGTTCGTCGACGGAAGGTATGACCATCTGGTCCCGAATCTGCTCCAACCGTCCGCGGGCGATGTCGAGCGCCTTCTCCGACTGATTTGCGTAGGAGAGGCGCAGCAGTTCGGGAAGCTGTTTCTCGTATTCGTCGACACCCTTGACTATGTTCGCCAGCAGCGCCTTTTCCCGGTCGGTGACTACGGCGTTTCCGCAGTCTTTGATCGCTTTCTTCAAGTCGGCAAGTCGTTGGTTGATGGTCTTCTCGAATTCTTTCTTGTCAGTCTCGTTTTGGGCCGCAATGTGCTGGTAGACCGCCAACGCGGTGAAGGCGTACATCGCTTCGACATTCGAGGCGTATCTCGTGCCCATGAGGTTGATGTCGTATAGTTGCCGGCTTCCAGTGGCCACGTTGGCAGCCGTCTGGACGCCGTAGAGACTGAGACCGATCATTCCGACCGCCATGATGCATACAATGGCCATGATCTTGACCCTGAGCGTCAGATTCGTAAACGCGTTCACGCTCTAACACCTCCATGTCAACGTGTACTATGCGCTCAACCCCTGCAGTGACGAGAAGTCGAAGACCCTCTCCAGGTCTAGGATGATGATGAGACGGTCGTCCACCTTGCCGATTCCTCTAATGAACGCTGAATCCACGCCCACTGTGGTCTGCGGAGCAGCCTCCATCGCGCGTTCGTCGAGGCGGAGCACTTCCGTCACGGCGTCGACCACAAAGCCCGCCGTTTGGCCGGCCACGTCACTGACGACAATCCTCGTCGCCTCACTGTTTTGCCCCCGGTCAAAGCCGAAGCGCTCCCGCAAGCTGATGACGGGGATGATTTTCCCGCGGAGATTGATGACTCCGAGAACGCTCCGCGGGGCCTGGGGAATTGCCATAATCTGGACCAGTCGGTTGATTTCCCTCACCTGTTCAATCGGTACCCCAAAGTCTTCTCCGGCTAGCGTGAACACCACCAACTGCAGTTCCATCGATGCGTCCCCCCTTTCCCTTTCTTGTCCGGATTCCGTTGGCATGATCCAGCAAGTATCCTTTCCACCTCCTTTGATGAGCCCCGCTCCACCGGCTGTCCGGCCGGTGCAGCGGAG
>JBLNBQ010000160.1:0-5584 GCA_050260095.1 Chitinophagales bacterium | reverse complement strand
CCGACATCTGCGCGATGGGGATCAACCGGGAGCGGCTGATCGCCTGGTCGGCGCTCCGGACGATCTCTCCGGCGGCTACGGAGCCGGGAGCGTTCGGCGCGGCGATTTCCACCGCCCGGGTCTGGAAATGCCCTGTTCTAGCCCTTAACCAGGTTAACCGGATCGCCGGCGGCGAACCTGCGCAGGTTTCCAGCGGTCGTCTCGATGATGCGCCGGGCCGCTTCCCGGCTGTTGAACGCGTTGTGCGGGGTGATCACCACGTCCTCCCGGTGGAGCAGCGCCTGGTTCTGCACGAGCGTCTTCAGCGCCTCCCGGGTGTACGACTTCGCCACGTTGTAGCCCTCCTCCATGAGGAACTCCTCACCTTCCAGCACATCGAGCCCGGCCCCCGCCAGGATGCCCTCTTCAAGCCCCTGGAAGAGCGCGTCCGTCTCGACCAGCCCGCCCCGGGAGGTGTTGATGAGCAGCGCTCCCGGTTTCACCTGGCGGATGTTTTCCTTGTTGATGAGGTGGTGCGTGCTGGGGAGGAGCGGCGCGTGCAACGAAATGATGTCGCTCTGCGCCAGAAGCTCCGGCAAAGGGACGTAGCGGAACCCGATGACCTCGGCCAGGAACTGGTCCTGCTTCAAGTCGAAGGCTAGCGCCTCCATCCCGAAGCCCTTGGCCATGCGGATGACGTGCAGTCCGATGCGTCCGGCTCCCACCACCCCGATGGTCTTGCCCTTGAGGTCGAACCCGCGCAGGCCCTCGAGGGAGAAGTCGCCGCGGATCGTCCGCACGTACGCCCGGTGGATGTTGCGGGAAAGCGACAGGATCAAGGCGAAGGTGTGCTCGGCCACGGTGTTCTCGCCGTAATACGGCACGTTCGCGACGGCGATCCCCCGCTCCCTGCAGGCCGCCAGGTCGATGTGGTCGTATCCGGTCGACCGAGTGGCGACCAGCCGGAGGTCGGGAAAGGCCGCCAGCGCCTCCCGGGTCACGTCGGAGTGGATGAACACCGAGAGCGCCTCGATCCCCCGGGCAACGCCTTCCCCCCCGGCCGGACCGAGGTTCCCCTCCTTGAGCGGCTCGGCGGTGAACACCAGCTCATCCCCGGGCAACGCCTCCCGGAAGAGCGGCTCCTCCCACCCTTCCACCTCATACAACGCCACGCGCACCCCGGCCACCTCCCGGCATAGTCTTTCCCGGTCCTGGGAGGAATTTGTCGGGCGAGCGCCGTAGATAGCCGCCGGCCGTTGTGCTAAGCTTCCCGTAGGGGATTGCCCTGGGGAGGGACCACATGAAACTCGTCATCGCCCACCTTTACCCCGAACTCATGGGTATCTACGGCGACCGGGGGAACGTGCTCGCGCTGGCCCGGCGAGCCTCCTGGCACGGCTACGACGTCGAGGTGCGCCACCTCGCCCGGGGCGACCGGGCCGACCTGGCCGCCTGCGACCTCCTCGTGCTCGGCGGCGGGCAGGACAAAGAGCAGATCGTGGTCTGCGAAGATCTGCAGGGCTGCCTCGGAACCGAGCTGAAGGCGGCCATCGAGGACGGGCTGGTGGTGCTGGCCATCTGCGGCGGCTACCAGTTGCTCGGCCACTATTACCAGCCGCACAAGGGCGAGCGCCTGCCGGGCCTCGGCGTCTTCGACGCGTACACCGAAGCCGGCCCGGAACGGTTCATCGGCAACGTGCTCATCTCCTCGCCGGTGCTGACCGGTGCCGAGCCCACCATCGTCGGCTTCGAGAACCATTCCGGCCTCACTTACCTGGGCGAAGGCTGCCAGCCCCTCGGCACCGTGGTCAAGGGGCGCGGCAACAACGGCCAAGACGGCACCGAAGGCGCCATCTACAAGAACTGCTTCGGCACTTATATGCACGGCCCCGTGCTGCCCAAAAACCCCCGCTTTGTCGACCACCTGCTCACCCTGGCCCTCGAACGCCGGTTCGGTGAAGCCCGGCTGGGCTCGCTCGATGACCACCTGGAGCTAACGGCGCACGCGGCGGCCTCCCGCCTGCCGCGGTAGGAAGGAGCGACTGCCCGATGGGATTTCGTCCCCGCCTCGCGCTCGCCGTGCTCTCCGCCCAATCGACCGCCCGCCTGACGCGCCTTCTGGGGCTCGGTTACGGCTCGACTCTGCCGGGCAAGGTGGCGCGGACGCTCGACCCCCAGGTGCTGGCCGATCTCGCCGGCCAGGTACGGCGTGGCCGGGTCATGATCACTGGCACCAACGGCAAGACCACCATCACGAAACTTCTTTCAGCCATCCTGACCGAGAGCGGCGCCAAGGTCTTCTACAACCGGGGCGGGGCGAACCTGGTGGGCGGGCTGACGGCCACCTTCGTGCTGAACGCCTCGGCCACCGGGCGTCTCAACGCCGACTACGCCCTGCTCGAGACCGACGAGGCCACGATGCCGAAGGCCGCCCCGGCGGTGCGCCCGCAGCTCATCCTGGCCAACGACTTCTTCCGCGACCAGCTCGACCGCTTCGGGGAACTCGATTCGGCGGTGGACTCCCTGCGGAAGGCCATCCCCTACCTCGATCCAGCCGGGATGCTCGTCATCAACGCCGACGACCCGCAATGCGTGCAGGCCGGCACCGTCACCGACCGCCCCAAGCTGTACTATGGTCTGGAGACGACGCCGGTGGGCCCGGCAAGCGGTGAGCCGGCTGGCGGGCCCGACGCCGGCGAACCCGGCGCGGGCGTTGCCGAACCAGCCGCGCCCGCCACGCCCGTCGCCTCCGCGGCTGACGCCGTCTTCTGCCCGGTTTGCCACGGGCGGTTCATCTACCGCCGGCGCAGCTACTCCCACTTGGGCGACTGGGCCTGCACGGAATGCGACTTCCGCCGCCCCCGCCCCGACGTCTACGCCGAGCAGGTGATCCTGAAGGGGATGCGCGGCTCCCACGTGGTGGTGGTGACGCCGCAGGGCCGGCTCGAACTCGACCTGCCGCTCCCGGGCCTATACAGCGTCTACAACGTGCTGGCCGCCATCGCGGCGGCCGTGGCGCTCGGCGCGCCCCTGGCGGCCATCGCGCCGGCCATCGCCCGTGAGTCGGGCAGCTTCGGGCGGGCCGAGTTCTTCCACCTAAAGGACCGGGAGGGCTGCCTGCTGCTGGTCAAGAACCCGACCGGGTTCAACCAGGTCTTGGCGACCCTCGCCCTCGACCCTGACCCCAAGTCCCTGCTCTTCGCCATCAACGACCGCACGGCCGACGGCCGGGACATCTCCTGGCTCTGGGACGTCGACCTCGAGCAACTCTGGGCCCACCCGGAGATCGCGCAGAGGGTGTACGTGACCGGCGACCGGGCCGAAGACATGGCCGTGCGCCTCAAGTATTCCGGACCCGACAGGCTGGCCCCCGAGGTGGTCCGCCCCCCCGAAGAGGCCCTTTACACCGCCCTCGCCGCGGCCGCTCCCGGAACCACCCTTTACGTGCTGGCCACCTACACCGCCATGCTCGAACTCTGGGAGGTTCTGCGCAAAACGAACGCCGGCGACCAGCGGGTGCGCGACGAGCGCGCCCCCGGCAGCTGACCACCGGCGTTCCCTATGGCTGTTGCCCGGCGCGCTCAGGGCGTGCCGGCTGGCGGAGGCGTCGACGGCGAAACGGGCATACCCGGCGCCCAGCGCTGGCTCCAGTTGCTCCGGGTGGCGGGGGCCTTCTCTTCGGCGGCCCCGTGGCAGACCCGGCAGAGCTGGCGCTGGGAAGCCGTCCGCAGCATCGAAGGCGTCCCCGGGCCGTGAGGATCGTGGCAGGTGCCGCACCCCGCCTTGAGCCGGCCCGTCTTTTCGTCCTTATACAGCGGGAGCAGGACCAGCCCGCCGGCGGCCCGCACGTACGCCCGGCCCCGTTCGTCGGTGTAGACCGGCCCCGGCGTGCTCACGAGGTAGGAGCGGCGGGGTAGAAGAACTCCACCCGGTGGCGCGGGTGCTGCTTGGCGATGGTCTTCTCGTCGGGCACCTTCTCCTCGGCCGTGCCGAAGGTCGCCTTCCCGTCGTGGCAACTCATGCAGAGGGCCGAGTTGGGCAGGGAGATCCGGCTGCTCGTCGGCGTCCAGCCGTAGTCCTCCCCGAAAAGCGCGTCCCCCTTGACCGCGGCGTGGCTCCGGTGGCAGGCGGCACAAGGGTCTTTGACCGCCAGCGCGGCCAGGTTGGGATACTTGGTGTTCGGTCCGCCGTACTGCGGACTGCGGAAGTCGTGCGGGCTGCCGGCGACCTTAGCCGCAACGGGGGCCGTGAGCGCCAGCCCCAAGACCCCGATGACCAGCAGTGCGACCCGTGTCCTCATCCGAATCCCTCCACCGAACGCGATGGGTTCCCTGGAAGTATTCGCCACCGCCGGCCAGCCCCCTGCGGTCCGGGCGTTTCCCGCCGCGGGACATTCCTCCTATGCCACCTTCGGACCAAGACTCATAGCCTGCCAGGGAGGAAGGAGGTCCGGGTAGGATGGGAAAGCATCACAAGCACTGCTGCGAAGAGGAGTGTATGCCGGCCTGCAAACCGGCTGAGGTGAAGCCCGCCAAGGAGGAGTGCTGCCACCACCACCATCATCATCACCATCACCACCATCATCACCATCACTGCTGCGAGGAGAAGGTGGAGATGGGCGCGATGGAGTGCGGCTGCCCTCCGATGGGCAACAACCACTAGAACGGCTCGCCGGTGCGCACGGCTGAGCCCCGCCTCGAAGAGGGCGGCTCCCCCCGGAGCCGCCTGCGCTTTTGTCCCCCACGCCCGCGCGTAATCCCTGCGCCGCACCGTAGATGAAGCTGGACGACGCGATGGAGGGCTATGCGAAGTTCGGCCGGCGGGAAGACAACTGCGTCAAAGTCGTGCTGCACCCCGGCCACTAGGCCGCCCGGAGCTGAAGAGCCGGCCCAGGCGCGGGCGAAGGCGGCGCGGCGGGCGCGCCGGCCTTCCCGTCCGGCGCCGCCTCAAGTTTCGCCGGCGCAACCGGCTGCGCCGTCCCAGCCTCGCGACCAGGTTTGGTCAATTGCCAGACCGCGTTCTCGAGCAGTTTGACGTGCGGCGTGAGCAGGTAGAACCAGACCACGTAGGCCATGGCCAGGTATGCGGTGAATGCGAGAATCGACATCTGTTTCGCCCCCTGTACGTTGCCGGTCGCCGGCGGGTGACACCGCCAGATGGAGCCGTCCGCCAACGCCCGTTTACATATCTAGCCATTCTGGGCAGATTGTCCTAACCCCTAGGGATTTTCTGGCATTTCGTCATCTTCTGTAACCAATCGGCGGCCGGCCCCCATCACTCGTCGGGTCCGGTTCCCAACAGGTGGGTTTGTGAATTTCTTCACGAACCCAGGTTCAGTGTACACCTGTTCGTGAAATCTGTCACTATCTTTTTCGCCGAAAGTAATCCCGTTTCTCTCAGGCGTGCTCCCGCGCCAAGGGTGTGGCCAGGCTAGTCCTTGGTGTCCGCCCCGTCCTCGACCATCTCAGGCTTGAGAGGAGCCGCGTTGATCTCGGTCCCCTCCGCCCCGATCCGCTGGATAAGGTGGTCGGGCGCGGTCGTCTCCCGGTCGGGCCGGCTGAGGATCCGCCGGCTGGGGCCGAAGGTCCGCCGGTTGTTCGGTCTG
>JBLNBQ010000159.1:0-2712 GCA_050260095.1 Chitinophagales bacterium | reverse complement strand
GACCCGTACTGCCCTTCGCTGCGGCAGGACCTCCTTGCGGCGGCGGGCGAGCTCGACTTCGAACTCCACGCCAAAGGCTGCTACGTCTGTACGGAGGGGCCCCGCTACGAAACCCCGGCCGAGATCAGGGCCTACCGGACCCTCGGGGGAGACCTGGTCGGCATGACCAGCGTCCCCGAAGTGGTCCTGGCCCGGGAGGCGGAAATCTGCTACGCCGGAGTGGCGCTCGTCACCAACTGGGCGGCGGGGCTGGCCGGGAAACCGTTGACCCACCACGAGGTCCTGGAGCTGATGGACGCCAACCTGGAGCGCCTCAGGCAGCTTTTGGCGAAGGTCATCGACCGGCTGGACGAGAACCGGCCCTGCGCCTGCCAGACGGCGGTCAAAGGCCAGGCACCGCTCACCGGCAAGGAGGGCAAACGTGAGGGCTAAGACACTGGAGTGGCGCGACGGCGCCCTTCTTCTTCTGGACCAGCGACGTCTGCCCGTAGTCGTCGAGAACATCGCCTGCCGGAGCGTGGAAGAGGTCGCCCGGGCGATCGAGACGATGGTCGTCCGGGGGGCGCCGGCGATCGGCGCGGCGGCGGCCTTCGGCGTGGTGTTGGGCGCCCGGGAGGCGGCCGAGCGGGGGCTGTCCGCGGCGGAGGCCGGTTCGGCAGTCGCCGCGGCCAACGCGCGGCTCGCCCGGACCCGGCCGACGGCGGTAAACCTCTTCTGGGCCCTCCGGCGGATGCAGGCGAAGGCCGCTTCCCTGGCCGGACGGCCGGCGTCCGAGCTGGCCTCCGCCCTCGAAGCCGAGGCCCTGGCAATCTACCGGGAGGATATCGCCCAGAACCGCCGGATCGGCGAGCACGGGGCGGCGCTCGTCCCGGAGCGGGCAGGGCTCTTGACCCACTGCAACGCCGGCGCCCTGGCCACAGTCGACTACGGAACCGCTCTGGCCGTGGTCCGCATGGCCCGTGAACAGGGGAAAGAGGTTCAGGTCTACGCCGACGAAACCCGGCCTTTCCTGCAGGGGGCGCGCCTCACTGCCTGGGAGTTGCAGGAGGACGGCATCCCCGTAACCCTCATCACCGACAACATGGCGGCCCACGTGATGCAGCAGGGGCTGGTCGACCTGGTGGTGGTCGGGGCGGACCGCGTGGCGGCCAACGGGGACGCGGCGAACAAGATCGGGACCTACGGCGTGGCGATTCTCGCCCACGAGCACGGGATCCCGTTCTACGTCGCGGCTCCCTGGTCGACGATCGACCTTTCTCTGCCGGACGGCGCCGCCATCCCGATCGAGCAGCGCTCGCCCGAGGAGGTCACCCACGTCTTCGGGCAAAGGGTCGCGCCCGAGGGCGTCAAGGTCTTGAACCCGGCCTTCGACGTCACGCCCCACCGATATGTGACGGGTATCATCACCGAGTTCGGCGTCCTCCGGCCGCCCTATACCGAGGCCCTCGCTGCACTCGGCAAGAAGGAGAAGCAGGCATGAGCGAACGGATTCCCAGCGTCATCCGCGACCCGGGGCTCGCCCCGGAGGGCCACCGCCGCATCGACTGGGCGGCCGCCCACATGCCCCTCTTGAACCTCCTGGCGGACGAGTTCCGGCGGGAGAAGCCCCTAAAGGGGCGGAAGATCGCCGTCTCGGTCCACCTCGAGGCCAAGACGGCCTATCTGGGCCTGGTTCTGGCCGCCGCCGGGGCCGAAGTGGCGGTCACCGGCTCGAACCCCCTCTCAACCCAGGACGCCATCGCCGCCGCTCTGGCCGAGCGGGGCCTGTCCGTCTACGCCTGGCACGCCGCGACCCCCGACGAGTACACGCGCCACCTCGAGCTCACCTTGGGTTTCGGCCCGGACCTCATCGTCGACGACGGGGGGGACCTGGTGCACCTGCTCCACACCTCGCTCAGGGGCCTTTCGGCGAACGTCAGAGGGGGGAACGAAGAGACCACGACGGGGATCATCCGCCTGCGCGCCCGTGAACGGGCCGGGCAACTGCTCTTCCCGATGATGGCCGTGAACGACGCCCTGTGCAAACACCTCTTCGACAACCGCTACGGTACCGGCCAGTCCAGTTGGGACGGCATCATGCGCACGACCAACGTGGTCATCGCCGGCAAGGTCGTGGTGGTCGCCGGCTACGGGTGGTGCGGGCGCGGTGTCGCCAAACGGGCGGACGGACTCGGGGCGCGGGTGATTGTCGCCGAGGTCGATCCCGTCCACGCCCTCGAGGCCCTGATGGACGGCTACGAGGTCCTGCCGATGGCCGAGGCGGCGAAGGCCGGCGAGATCTTCGTGACGACGACCGGCTGCCGGGACATCCTCCGCGGAGAACACTTCGCGGTCCTCAAGGACGGGGCGATCCTCGCCAACGCCGGCCACTTCGACGTCGAGATCAACAAGCCGGAGCTGGCCGGTTTCTGTGCCGAGCCGCCCCGCCTCGTCCGGCAGAACATCGAGGAGTACCGCTTCCGCGACGGCCGCCGCGTCTACCTTCTGGGCGAAGGGCGCCTCGTCAACCTGGCCTGCGGCGACGGCCACCCGATCGAGATCATGGACATGTCCTTTGCGATTCAGGCCCTCTGCCTGCTCCACCTCGACCGTAACCGGGCGGAACTCGGCCCCAAGGTCTATCCCGTCCCGGTGGAGATCGACCGGCGGGTGGCGGAGCTGGCGCTGGCGGCCCGCGGGGTCCGGATCGACCGCCTGACTCCCGGGCAGCAG
>JBLNBQ010000158.1:0-25998 GCA_050260095.1 Chitinophagales bacterium | reverse complement strand
AAACATCCAGCGGCTCCCGCACGAGATCATGTTTCAATCCACGCCCCCGCACGGGGGGCGACGCGCGTTTTGGCTGGAGCGATTGACCTGTAATGCCGTTTCAATCCACGCCCCCGCACGGGGGGCGACCGTGAGTGAAAAGTGCTCCGTTCCTGGGCGGCCTTGAGGGCCTCATACTGCGAACCGACCGCCAACGACTGTCTCGATCCGGGCTTTGATGGGCACCCACGAGAAAGAGGCCAGCTAACCGCAGTCGGCGAACCTCCCAGGAGCTGTCCATCACTTGAGGTTCGCTCAGGTAATGAGAACTCCTTCGGGATCGTACGATGGCTTCGCTCCGATGTGTTCAACCCGGTTGCGCCAACTACTACCAAGGAAGTAGAACCGGAGGCTGTCCTTTTCCGGATCGATGATCTGCTCGAGGCGGTGCTTCAGTTGGGCAAACTGAGCTGGATCAACCAGACATTCGAAGACGGAGTTTTGAACCCGTTGGCCAACGTTCATGCACACTTTGGCCACTTGTCTTAGCCGTTGACGACCTGCTGGCGTTATCGTCTCCACGTCGTACGTTGCCAAGACCATCACGCAGCATCACCATCCTACCGCCAGAAAAAGGGTGGATAACCATCAAGATCTCCCCGCAAGTGTCGGGCGAGGAGCATGGCCTGGGCAAAGGGGATAAGTCCGACCGGGATCTTCTCACCTAGGAAAGGGTGCAGAATCTCTTCCTGCTTGCGTTTCTGCCAGGTAGTGATGACTGTCTTCCGCGTCTCCGAATCCATGATGACCCCACCTGATTCACTGCGGTGGAATCCGGCCGCGACGACTTGCCGGCGGTTGACCAGAGACAGAGCAACGCGGTCAGCTAGAGTGGGTCGCAGCTCTTCCATCAGGTCCAAAGCGAGACTGGGTCGTCCGGGCCGGTCGGCGTGGAGAAAACCGACCTGCGGGTCAAGCCCCACCGATTCGACGGCCGCTTGGACGTCGTGAGCTAGCAGGGTGTAAAGAAAAGATAGTAGGGCGTTCATGTTGTCCTTAGGTGGCCGCCGGTTCCGCTCATGGAGATAGAAGTCACCCCTATTTGTCAAGATCAAGTGGTCAAGAGCCGCGAAGTAGTGCCGAGCAGCTTCACCCTCGACCCCGCGGAGATGATCACCGGAGGCAGCCAGCTCGGCTTGATGAATGAGCCAGGTGAGTTTCTCCACTTTGGAGGCGACGGCGGGGCTGTCGATTACATCCTTGTGATCCCTGAGCCCTCGCGAGAGCACTGCCCGACAGTTGGCGATTTTCCCGAGAACAAAGGCAGAGGAGAGACGAAGCGCCTGTTCCGCGCAATCGGCAACCCGGTATTGTCGCCGCCGCAGGAGAACGTTTCCGGAAACTTCTCCCGTTACCCGAGCCAAGAACTGCCCATGTTCGCCAAGAAAAGTCAAGGCCACCTGGCGTTCCCCGCATAATGCCATCAGTGCGGGGCTGGCTCCGCTATGACCGAAGGTCACTATTCCCTCGAGGTTGTGGACAGGTACGCGAAAACGCGTTTCGTTTTCCACCTTCACGACTACGTTCTCGCCGTCGCGGATCAGATACGCATCGGGGGAAGTCACGTAGAGAACGTTCAACAGACGACGCACACTTGCCTCACTCCTCTGCTTGTTCACCCGTCTCAGCCAAGTGCAGGCGTATGTACCTGGCTACGGACTTCGGACGACGCGTGAGACTTGGCAGGCAGACATCTATCAGGGAACAGAGCCGGCAATGCCTGCGCTTGGCGGCGGGCGGGGTCAGCCCGGCTTCGAACAACTCGTGCATCCGCCGACTGAGTTCGGTGACTCGCTGGCGCAGGTCGGGCGTGAACCGGACATGGGTTCGCCGACGGGTCTGCCCATAGTACAGATCACCCTCTGGGATGACTGTTCTCAGCATTTCTTCAAGGCACATGGCTTGAGCGCAAAGCTGGACTTCGTCCCGGTCATCGCGCTTCGGCTTCCCGCGTTTGTACTCGACGGGCATGGGAAGCCAAAGACCCATGTGACCCGGAAGAGAAATGCCTCCCTCGTCCGGACCGACAGGGCCGAACTCCACCACGTCCGCCTGTCCATACAGGCCAAGAGTCCGGGAAGCCACCGGAACCGCCCGGGCCACGAGTCGTCCTTTCACCTCGTCGAAGAGAAACGAGTTATGCGCTCGCTCGTGGAGGTGTCGCCCTTCGACGGTCCGCTGGTTCTCAGCCCACTGCCGTTCGATGTGGATGAGTGCCCACTGCCGCTCGCAGAAGGCCAGATGTTGGATTCCTGAGAGCGGCAGCAGGCAGTCCTCATTGTAGCCGACATTCATCAGCGGGAAATCAGGCGAACCCCGGCTGGAAGGGCGGCCTCGTTCACCGTTACCTCATAATCGGTGAAGTTTCGCGGCGGCAAGGCAGGGTTCTTGCGGGTTACCCGCACCAGATCAAACAAGTGATGCGCAGGCGCGTTGCCCAGCCGGCTTTCGTGTTCAAAGATGAACAATCGGCAGGTGGCCATCTTACCGCGAGCCGCTGAATGATCGTGATCGAACATGTTGACCAGCGCCTCCCAGAGCAACTCCAAGTCGTCCTCGGTGAAGCCCGTCTTTTCGGCCAGCGGGGCGGAGACATATCCTTCGGCCCGGTACAAGGCGTATGGCACGACGTGCTTCCGTCCCATCTCGCGGTCCTTCTTCTCCGCGTCCTTCTCGTTGGTGACGGCCACTCGAGTGATCGTGACTTCCTGCTGAACAATCGGGTCGATGCTGCGTGCGAAGTTGAGTTGAACCGGTCCTCGCACTTGGCCGCAGTTGACTTCCGTCGTCATCACTGCCCCGAAGGTACGTACGTCGAAGAAGTTGCGGCACATGAACTCCGTGACAGCATCGTTGGCGAGCTTTTTCGGCTCGGGCTCCAGCCCAAGAGCGATGTACGCTTTCCGATGTTGAGCGTTCAAGACGGCTCCTTCGCGGACATAGATGTCGTATCCCGTCGCTTCTCCTTTGACCAACGCCACGTAGTTGCGCAGCTTCCGCTTGAGGCACACGTCTGTTACCAACCCCAGGCTCGTTTCCGGGTCAAGCCGGGGCATGTTGCCCGCATCAGGATCGCCGTTGGGGTTGCCGTTCTCAACGTCGAAGAGCAACACGAACTCATACCGTCGGTCGATGACCTTGCCTATGCTCATTTTCTACCCTTCCTTTCCGTTTGTTGACGTCTTTCGGTTTTCGTTCGTCTAGGCCTCGGCAGCCTTTTTCTGGTAGAGGGCCTGGCGCTGCTGGTAATACCCCAGAACGAATCGACCCTGCTCTTCCAAGCTCAAGTGGGCGGGAAAACCCTGGAGCCCCCCCATGACTTCTTCGATTCGCCGATCCGTCATCCGACCGAATTCCGCCTTGGCTAGGTGGTGCTGGGCCAACCGGAGGAGCACCGGGAAAACCGTCATTGGAGTCGCCGAGGCCGCTCCGAAGTATCTGTCTCGAATTGTGGCGTTGAGGCCCGGGGTCGCGTCTTCCTGCGCTTTTTCCAACAGCGCGAACAGGCGACCCAAGAGGTAGGCCTGATCTGTCGAATGTTCGTTCAGGTTCACCGCAATCAACTCTCCCTTCCCAGTGTCGCCGTGGATTCTGGCCTTTCTGACGAGGCAGGCTTTGATGACGGCTGCCCGCACCGGGTTCACTTTCAGATCTGCTCGAATGCGCGACAGCATCGCCGTGTAGATGGCCAACGGGTACTGGGTGCCCATTAGGATCGCTCGCATGATGGCCCCCTCCAAGAGTGGGGGTATGTTCTTGCTGTCGCCCAAGGCGGCCGTCTCCCGGAGAATCCGCCAAACCGGGAACAAACCGTTTTCCCACTCTGGAAGCGCCACTTCCAGGTCGGCATAGTGACGGGCGATTCGCTCAACAAATGACCCGAACGAATCAGTGAGCCAGAATCGGACGGACAACCGGCTAGCATTCGGCGATAAGCCCAGGATGAAGAACCGCACGTCTGGATCAGCTCCCACCAGCGCCTCCCGAACTGAGCGACCGGATGCCAATCGCGCCAGGATGTCTCGCACTCGGGCGGTCGTCTGGGAATCGTGGTGAGGAGTATGGTCGGCGTTCCGAGTCTCCACTGCCGGATCCAGCAACTCCGCCAGGAGATCTTCCTCTGGCCCGGACCTCTCCGCCCAGAAGACAGTGGTTGCCTCTCCAAGGCGGATGCGGTGTTTCTCGCTGCGGAGCAGGTAGTTCAGGGCGGTCACGTATCCGAAGGCGACCCGCTCGCCGACCGGCGCGTTGAAGTTCTGCGTCTTTCCGTAGGACGTGAAGGCGTCAAGGTTAAAGGAGACTAGCGCCGCACCGGACGACTGGGCGCCCGCGACCCCTTTGATACTGTCATGCAACCTAGCGATAGGCCCGACTTTGCCGCTGACCAGGCATTGGCCGAGCGACTCGGACGACTTGGCGCCAAGCGAATCTTCCCAGGCGGCCCGGATCGCGGGACGTTCGTGGATGAACCCTTCCGTTCCGGCGAGTCGGAAGACGAGGTTCCCCCCGGCCTTCAGGTCGTCCCAGAATGGCTTCAGTGCAGGATGATTCGCGGCCAGGGCAGGGTCCCAGCCTTCAAAGAACCGGCATACCGCCGCAGCGCCCGGGTCGGCAACTGGCTGCATAAGCCGCAGGTGAATGTCTCGGGATGCTTCGAAGGTTTTCTGGGTCCGCTCGGGCTTGCCCTTGTCGTCCACCCCAAGCAGGTAGCCACCGTGGTCGCAGAGGAAGTTCGCTTCCACGTTGACCGAACGTTTGGTTTGGCGAGGTACATCCATCTCCCGCGGCCGTGGTTTCTTGTCTGCGTGTCGCAAGTCCAAAAGGCGGAGCAGTTCGCCCTCTTCAGAGAGGATGAGCGCGAAGGACACCTTGGCTTTGCTGTAGCCTGGTGGTGAAACGTTCGACTCAGGATCGTTCAGGAGCCGCTCATAAAGCTGGTTCAAAGCAGCCAGAATCAAGCGGTTCTTCCCCCTTCCGACCACGGCGGTACCTCGATCACGCCGTCGCGCATCACCGCCCGGAAGAAACGGGGCGTCATGTTCGAGGGGAAGTCGATGTCCCACAGCATCCAGCCCAGGTCCCGATCTCCTTTCAGACAGGAAGGCGGTACAGGCCCCTCAACCAGTTCGAACTGCGCCGGAAACTCCCGGCAACCAAGGTACGGCCGGTGGAAACACTGACCTTGTTTCAGACGTCGTAGCGCCATGTTGTAGTGCTTTTCCGGCGTGTCGGATGGTCCAGCTTTCTCCGTGATGACGAAATGGGCCTCGATGACGTAAGCCACGTTCCTGAGCAGGAGCGTCGCGCGCTGCTGCCGATCGTCACTGGCCGATTGACCAAGAGCGACCGGTTCCCCCTTCATGGCCGCCTTGATGTTGACGGCCGAGATCTTGCCACCTACCTCGTTGCGGCGAATGTTGTCGAACCGGATCTCATTGAGAACGTGAATGCGATCCACCACCCACCGGATGGCCGGCTTCCAGTGGATGGCTTCCAGGATTCCTCGGGCGGCTGAGGGGGTCATTACGTCGTACGAAACTCGCTCGACCTTCATCTCCGGGCGGGTGAAACAGGCGTAATCCCCCCAGACTTTCACTTTCAGTCCGTACGCCATCTCCTTCTCCTTTCTTGGCCGGCAACCACGCCATCAGATGAGCCACACTGCCCCCTCGGCGAAGGCCGGACTTTCCGCCGTTTGCAGTCCGGTCTCATCGCTGTAGGCTGATTCGTCAGTCAGCACATGGATCACACCTCCTTCGGTCCTGACCAGACCAGCTTTCTGGAGTGCCGAGAACTCGTGCGGGTAGACCTGCACACTGTAGGGTTGAAACTCGCGGACCAGACGATGGGAAATCGGAAGATACGGGAGTCGGCTAATCAGGTTCCGCACTTGTTCATCCCAGCCAACCACCACGGGCACCATGTTGTTTTCGATCAGCCGGAATCGCTCCGCCACTGAAGCGAACGGGAAGGCCAGACTCTTGCGCCCTTCTTCAAGCTCGGCCAAGACCCTCTTCTGATCGAGTCCGTCTCCCTGGACGCTGTAGAGGAGGGTGAAATACTGTTCCACCGCCTCCAGGGATAAGGGGTCGTCTGTTGCTTGCATTACCTCGCCAGCCAAGCCGGCGGTCAGGTTAAGCCAGCCCGTGAGTTCCTGGTCTGCGGGCTCGAAGACGAAGACGTCCCCCTGCTGCCGCCGTCCTTCCCGGTTGCACCGGCCGGCCGCCTGAGCGATGGAATCGAGGCCCGTCGCCGAGCGGTAGACGACCGGAAAGTCCACGTCCACTCCGGCCTCGATCAGCTGAGTCGAAACCACGCGGCATTCCTCGCCTTCCGCCAGGGCCTGCCGGATAGCCTTGAGCTTGGCCGAACGATGCACCGCGCACATCCGAGCGCTCAGGTGGTAAGCGCCTTGTACGTCGGCGATCCGGCGATAGAGTTCCAGGGCGTGCTGCCTTGTGTTGACGATGCACAGGACTTGGTGGTGCTGCAGAAGGTCTGCGGCCAGCTCGGCATTCTCTTTTCGTCCCACTGGGGTGACCTTCGTTCGGCGGAAGGCAGCGTAAAGGCGGGGAGGGTCGGACACAATCTCTCGTGGCCTGAGCGAAGCCGGCAAGAGAGTACCCAGGGCCGGCTGAGTGGCAGTACAGAGGACTACGGAGGAAGCATAGTTGATCGTCAGCTCGCAAAGCGCTGCCAGGCAGGTTCGCAGCAATGGTGTGGGAAGCATCTGCGCTTCGTCGAGGATGATCACGCTCTTTGCCAAGTTGTGCAGCTTCCGACAACGGGAACTGCGGTTGGCAAAGAGTGACTCAAAGAACTGCACGTTCGTGGTGACGATCAGGGGTGCATCCCAGTTCTCCGTCGCCAGGCGATGCTGAGCGGCAATATTGCCATCATCATCTTCAGACGCTTCCACCGGAGGACTGAAATTGCTGTGATGCTCCACCACGGCTTCCGGGCCGACTACCTCTCGAAAGACGGCAGCATTCTGTTCAATGATGCTGGTGAAGGGGATGACGTAGATCACTCGTTCCAGACCGTGATGAACCGCATGGTGAAGGGCGAAGGCCAAGGAAGACAGTGTCTTTCCGCCCCCGGTCGGGACGGTGAGGGAGAAGAGTCCGGGAGGTTCTCCCGCCTTGTCTTGGCAGGCCGACAGAATCTCGGCTCGCCGCTGGTTGATTGGCGTTTGGGGGACGCCAGCGAAACGTTTGGCCAAGAAACAGTCCAGTCTCGCTTTCAGCTTTGGCAAAGGCGGATGGCTACCTCGGGCCGCCGCGCTCAAACTGCCCATCGCCAGTTCCGTGTCAAGGTAGTCCGCGTCCACCAGGCACGAGTAGAGCATACGAATGAAGAAGTGGACACTGAACCCTGGGTGTTCCGGGATGGGCCGGATGGGCAACCGTAGCTGCGAGGGATCAGGCAGGCTGAGATGCTCTCGCCGGTAGGCCGAGTAATCGGGCACCCGATTGCCTTCAAGACGGGCAACAAGGGAGGCATCACTGCCGTCGTCGCTGCGGTAGTCCGGGAGTCCTGCATGATGACCCGCCACCACATACGCCAACAGCGTGCCGAGGCTCTTGCCGAGCAATGCCAAAGCCTCTTTGGCGCCGGCGGTGGAATGGTCGACTCGGCAGGGGTGGCCCTCCAAACGCCGCTGAAACTCGGAGGAGTACTTTCCGATGTCGTGGAGTAGGCCGGCGGCGTAACCGAAGTCCCCAGCGCTGAATCTGTCGGCAAACGTTTTGCTCAGGGCGGCGACCGATTCCAGGTGCGCCCTCAGCGGCTGCCAGTTTGATTTGTCATCTCCGATTGAATGGGCGTAGAAGGTCATTTCCATGTCACCTTACTCAGGAAGGGCACCTACTCGCAGTTTCCTTGCCGGAGTGCCGCTCATGATACCCATTCCATTGTCCCCAAGAATTCCCTGCAGGACTTCGGCCCCCTGCGGCCGCACGCCAGCCGCCTGTTCGTCAAGTGGCTATGGACAGTGTACATGTCGGTCCTGACACTCGTTGTCGTCGGTCGGCGAATTCTGGGGGCGGCCAAGGCACGGCGGCATGCGCCGGGCGACAAGCGCTGAAACCTTGCGTCCGTCTGGGGAATAGTGAGGAGGAAAGAGTCCCCGGAAGGCGGGCGAGCGCTGGTGCAGTTCACTCCGCATCTGCTCGTGGGGGTGGCGGTGGGAGAGTCCACGGCGGCGGCCGGCGGCGCGCCGTGGCTGGCGTTCCTGGCCGGCCTCGGCAGCCACGCGGTCTTGGACATGGTGCCGCACCACGACTACCACCGCGCCCGGTACGCGCTCCTCGACCTGCTGGTGGGGGCGGCCCTGGGCATTCTGGCGCTGCACTGGTTTTCCACTGCGGGCCGGCTGTGGGGCGGCTTGGGGGGCGTGGCGCCCGACCTGGAGGTGGCCGTCGATCACATCCTGCTCAGCCTGGGCCGGCGCAGGCTCGGCAGTCACTTCCCGTCGCACACCGGGCTTCTGCCGCATCCGCCCTGCGCGCCGGTGCCGGGGATGCTCATCCAGGTCGCGGTCGTCGCCGCCGGGTTGGTGCTGCTTCGCCGCTGAACCTGGCCGGCTCGCCCCAATCCTGCCTTTACACCGCCGGGGTCGCGGTAGTAGACTTTAGTAAACGTAGTAAACTTTAGTGGGCTAGGAAAGCATGAGCGGGGTGGTATTGTGCCGGAGATCATCGTGCAGGCGCTCGACCGGGAGCCGAAACCCCTGGTGGCGCCGGAGAAGCTCGGGTTTGGCAAGGTCTTCACCGACCGGATCTTCACTGCAAGGTGGCGGAAGGGCGAAGGCTGGTTCGACTACCGCATCCAGCCGTACGAGAGCCTCTCCCTGGGTCCCGGGGCAAGTGTGCTGCACTACGCCGTGGAGATTTTCGAAGGCCTCAAAGCTTACGCCTCCGACGACGACCGGATCCTGCTCTTCCGTCCCGAGCAGAACGCCCGCCGCATGATGCGGTCGGCCCGCCGCATGTGCCTGCCGGAGTTCCCGGAAGACGACTTCCTCTCGGCCCTCGAGAGCCTGGTGGTCCTCGAGAAGCGATGGATCCCCAAGGGGGCCGGCGCCTCGCTCTACATCCGCCCGACCATGATCGCCACCGAGAACTACATCGGTCTCCACACTCCGACGGAGGCGCTCTTCTACATCCTCCTCTCGCCGTCGGGCCCCTACTTCAGCCAGGGCTTCAAGCCGGTCAACCTCTGGGTGGAGGACGAATACGTGCGGGCGGTAGTCGGCGGCATCGGCGACGCCAAGACGGGCGGCAACTACGCCGCGAGCCTGCTCGCGACCCAGAAGGCCAACGAACGGGGCTACTCGCAGGTGCTCTGGCTCGACGGCCGCGAGCGCAGGTGGGTCGAGGAAGGCGGAGCGATGAACATCTTCTTCGTCTTCGGCAACAAGTTGGTCACCCCGGCCCTGCAAGGCTCCATCTTGCCCGGCATCACCCGAGCCTCCATCGTGCAGTTGGCACCCACCCTGGGCTACGAGGCGGAGGAGCGGCCGATCGCCATCGACGAGGTGCTGGCCGGGGCGCAGGACGGGACGCTCACCGAGTGCTTCGCGGCGGGTACGGCGGCGGTCATCGCCCCGGTGGGCGCGCTGCACTACAAAGGTGAAGACTACAGGGTCGGTTCCGGCGAACCTGGTCCGGTGAGCACCAGGCTCTACGAGAACCTGACCGGCATCCAGTGGGGTCGAATTCCCGATCCCTTCGGCTGGGTGCGGGAGATCGGCCGGCTCTAGGGCCTTCGGCCGCCACAGGGACTTCCGCCTGCCACCCGCATAGCATGGCGGGGGTGGTGCGCGTGGAAGGAACCCGGCTGGCGGAGTGGACGGTGTGCGAGGGCTTCGGCCTTGCGGTGGCGGAAGTGACTCCCGTGCGCAGCGCTTGGAAGGTGGTCACGCCGGATGGCGTCTTCTGCCTGCGGACCCTCAACCAGGAGGGCCTGGCGAAGTTGGCCTTCCTGCGTGACATCACGGACTACCTGTGGGAACGCGGGTTCGCTCGCGTTCCCCGTTTCTTTCCCACCCCTTCCGGCGAGGTGACCTTCGCGGCGGGCGGTGAAACGCTGAGCCTCATCTCGTGGCAGCCCGGAGCGGAGTGCCACCTGAGCCGGCCGGGCAACCTCGAGGCGGCGGCGCGGGGTCTCGCCGAATTGCACCTGGCCTCCCGGGGCTTCGTGCCGCGGCCGGCCCACGCCCCGGCCGTGCGGCTGGGCACCTGGGAGACGGAGTTCGCCGGCGGGGCCGCCTTCCTGGCGGGCGCCTGGGCCCGCGCCTGGACCGCCCCGCGCCCGAACGAAGTCGACCGGTGGTTGGTGGCCAACCACGGCTGGCTGTCCGGGCGCATCGAAGAGGCCCGCCGGAG
This sequence comes from Chitinophagales bacterium, assembly GCA_050260095.1. Lineage (GTDB taxonomy): Bacteria > Bacillota > UBA5301 > DYFA01 > DYFA01 > JBLNBQ01. The sequence goes on along the minus strand of JBLNBQ010000158.1, from coordinate 15,571 downwards.
GCTGGCGGAACTGATGGCGGCGCAGGGGGCCGGGGCGGGGGCGCCGGAGGGCGTCTTCTGCCATAACAGCCTCTACTACCAGAACATCCTGATCGAGGCGGACGGGACCACCCACTTCATCGACCTCGACCGGGCGCTCTGGGACCACCGCAGCCGGGACGTCGCCCACTTCCTCGACCGGTACCTGCACCGGGCTGGTTGGGAGCCGGCCGGCGCCAACCGGTTGCTCTCGGCCTACCAGGCGGTTTGGCCGCTCACGCCGCACGATCTCGGTCTCACGTGGGTGCGCCTGCTCTTCCCAGAGCGGTTCCTCAAACGCCTGCGAACTCACTACGGGCCTAAGCGCCGGGAACCCAGGCACGTGGTCGCCCGGCTCGAATCGCTGGCGGAAGACGGCACGGAGCGGGCGGCGTTCCTGGCCGCCTTCCCCAAGCTGGCCGGCGACTTGCTCACTCCCAGCCCTGCCAGGGACTCACTCCCCTCGGAGAGAGGGGTTGGCGGAGGATGACGAGAATATCCATCCTGTGAGAAGAGGTGGGTCCGTGTTGTATTCCAGAGCGGGCCACAGTTCGCTGCGCCGGCCCGGTTTCGTGGGAGCGCTGCTCCTGGCGGCGCTGCTCGGCGCGGCCGGGCTGTTCCTTGCCGCCGTACCCGCCGGGGCCGCCCTTCCGCCTGGGGTCAAGCTCCTGCCCGTCCCGGAGCAGGGCCGGGTGGCCGACGGCGCCGGGTTGCTGACGCAGGGGGAGATCGACCAGCTCAACGCGACCATCCAGCGGCTCGACGCCCAAAACGGGGTGGAGATCGGCGTGGCGACCGTGCAGAGCGCGGCGCCGCTCACCCCGGAGGAGTACGCGACCGCCCTCTTCGCACAGTGGGGCATCGGCAAGAAGGGCGCGGACAACGGCCTTCTGGTCCTCATCGCCTTGAAGGAGCGCCGCATCAAGGTCGAGGTCGGCTACGGCCTCGAGGGCATCCTGCCCGACGGCCGGGTGGGGCGGCTGCTCGACGACTACGCCATGCCTTCGCTCCGGCAGGGCCGGTACGGGGCGGGGCTCGTCAGCCTCACCACGGAGCTGGCCAAGATCGCCGCTGCCGAATATGAGCCGGGGGCGGCCGGGGAGGCGCCGCGCCAGGCGGCGCCGCGGCGGAGCGCGGCCCGGGCGCCGGGCACCGCCTTCGGCACCATGGCGTTCCTGCTCTTCCTGTTCTTCATGTTCGCCGTCCAGGCGCTCAACCGTCCGCCCGGCCACGTCTGCCCGAGGTGCAAGGGCCGGATGGTCAAGGAGCGGGAGGAGACGGTCCGGGAGGCCACCCCGCTCGCCGACGGGCTCCGGCGCGTCGAATACCGCTGCCCGCGCTGCGGGTACGACCGGGTGGCCGAGGTGGTCATCCCCATGCTGATCGCCGGCGCGCTCTCGTCTGGCCGGCGGCGGGGGCCGTGGGACGGCGGCTTCGGGGGCTTCGGCGGCTTCGGCGGGGGCGGCGACTCGGGCGGCGGCGGGTTCGGCGGCTTCGGCGGCGGCAGCTCGGGTGGCGGCGGGGCCGGACGGGATTTCTGACGCAGCCCCGCTTCGATTCTTGTCCGGCCCTATTCTTGGGCGGACATCGCTCTCCGGTTTTCCACCAGCTTTCGAGGGAGGAATCGCAATGAACAACCTGAACCGCTGGCTCCCCTGGCTCGTGGTCCTGGCCGCGCTCGTGGCGGTCGTGGGTGGAGTGCTGGGCAGCTACAACAGCCTGATCGGGCTCGACCAGCAGGTCAAGACGGCCTGGGCCCAGGTCGAGAACCAGATGCAGCGCCGCTATGACCTGATCCCCAACCTGGTCGAGACGGTCAAGGGTTACGCCAAGCACGAGGCCGACGTCATGCAGAGCATCGCCGACGCCCGCAGCCGTTATGCTGGCGCCACGACCCCGTCCGACAAGATCAAGGCCTCCGGCGAACTGGAAGGGGCTTTGAGCCGGTTGCTCGTCGTGATGGAGCGTTATCCGGAACTCAAGGCGGACCGCCAGTTCACGCAGCTCCAGGATGAGCTGGCCGGCACCGAGAACCGCCTGGCCACCGAGCGCATGCGCTACAACGACACGGTGCAGGCTTACAACCAGGCCATCCTCCGCGTGCCGACGGTCTTCATCGCCCGGATGATGGGCTTCACCGAGAAGCCGTACTTCCAGTCGGCCGCCGGCGCCAAGGAAGCGCCGAAGGTCGACTTCGGGACGGGGAAGTAGCAGGCGGACGCGCGGAAAGGCGTGACGGAAACCTTGCGTGAGATAGCTGCGAGCGCCGTGGCCGAGGCCGCGGCGCGCCTTTGCATCGAAGCCAACCGGCACCTCGGGGAGGACGTCGTGGCGGCCCTTCGCCGGGCACGGGAGGCGGAGGAGTCAGAGACCGGGCGGGAGATCCTTGGGCAGCTCCTGGAGAACGCCCGCATCGCGGCGGAAGACCAGGTGCCGCTCTGCCAGGACACCGGCTTCGCCGTCTTCTTTGTCGAGCTGGGGCAGGAGGTCCGCCTGACCGGCGGGAGCCTCGACGAGGCGCTGAACGAAGGCGTGCGCCGGGGGTACACCGAGGGGTGCCTGCGCAAGTCGATCGTCGGTGACCCGCTCGACCGGCGGAACACCGGGGACAACACGCCGGCCGTCGTCCACCTGCGGCTCGTGCCGGGCGACCGGCTGCGCCTGCGGTTCATGGCCAAGGGCGGCGGGAGCGAGAACATGAGCCGCCTTGCGATGCTCAAGCCCGCGGCGGGCTGGGCGGGGGTCAAGGACTTCGTCGTGCAGGCCGTACGGGAAGCCGGCTCGAACCCGTGCCCGCCCATCGTGGTGGGCGTGGCTGTCGGGGGAGACTTCGAGGCCTGCGCCGTCGCCGCCAAGGAGACGCTGCTGCGGCGTCTGGATGAGCCGCAGCCCGACCCGCGCCTCGCCGCGCTCGAGGCGGAACTGCTGGAGGCCGTCAACAACCTGGGGCTGGGGCCGGGCGGCCTCGGCGGGCGGGTGACCGCCCTGGCGGTCCACCTCAAGCTCTTGCCGACGCACATCGCCTCGCTGCCGGTCGCGGTGGCGCTGGCGTGTCACGCCTACCGCCACGGGGAGGTGGTTCTGTGAGCGAGGTGCGCCTGACGTTGCCCGCCACCGGCGAGGCGGGGGCGGCCGCCGTCCGCGAGCTGCGGGCCGGTGACAAAGTCTTGCTCTCTGGAGTGATCTACACGGCGCGCGACGCCGCCCACCGGCGGATGGTCGAGGCGCTGGCCCGGGGTGAGGCGCTCCCCCTTCCGGCCGAGGGCGCCGCGATCTACTACGCTGGCCCGTCGCCGGCCCCGCCCGGGCGGGTGATCGGGTCGGCCGGGCCCACGACCAGCGGGCGGATGGACGCCTACGCCCCCACCCTGCTGGCGCAGGGCGTCAAGGTGATGATCGGCAAGGGCGGCCGGACGGCCGAGGTCAAGCAGGCCATCCGGGAAAACGGCGCGGTCTACCTCGCGGCCACGGGCGGGGCGGCGGCGCTGCTGGCCCGCCACATCAAGGCCGCGAAGGTCATCGCCTACCCCGACCTGGGACCGGAGGCCATCTTCGAGCTGGCGGTCGAAGACTTCCCAGCCATCGTGGTCAACGACGCGGCGGGCGGCGACCTCTACCTGACCGGCGCCGAATCCTACCGGCGGGGCTAGAGGTTTTCGCCGGCGTTTCCTCGAACTCCCTCTCGTGCAATGGAGCGGAGGTCCAGGAGACATGGCTCGCCGGGCGTTCTTACTGCTCATCGGCTTCACCCTTATCTCGCTCTCGCTGCTTGCGCTCGGCGTCCGCCCGCTGCCTGCCAGGGCCGCGGCGCCTTTCCCCCTAACCCTCACCGACGACCTGGGCCGCACGGTGACTCTCGCCTCGCCACCGCGGCGGATCGTCTCCCTGGCGCCCAGCGTCACCGAACTCCTCTTCGCGCTGGGCGTGGGCGACCGGGTGGCCGGCGTCACCCGGTGGTGCGACTATCCGGAGGCGGCGCGCAAGCTGCCGAAGGTCGGCGACCTCACCCTGAGCGAGGAGCGGATCGCCGCCTTGCGGCCCGACCTCATCGTGGGCGACGGTTCGCTGGAGCGGCCGTTCCTCGACCGATTGGCGAAGCTCGGCTGGCCGGTGCTCGCCGTGCAGCCCAGGCGGGTGGCCGACGTGGCGCACGCCCTCACCCTGCTCGGCCGGGCGGTGGGGGTGCCCGAGGCGGGGGAGAAGGCGGCCCGGGAGTACCGCGACCGGCTGGCCAAGCTCACCGCTGAGGGAGCCAAGGCGGCGCGCCGGCCGGGCGGTCCGGTGCGGGTCTTCGTCTGGCTTGACCCCGACGGGCTCTACACCGCGGGCCCCGGCACCTTCCTCGACGAATTGATCACCCTGGCCGGCGGGCGCAACATCGCCGGGAAGGCCGCGACCCCGTGGCCCCTCCTGAGCGAGGAGGCGCTGCTCCTGGCCGACCCGGAGGTCATCGTGGTCACGCCCTTCCCGCGGGAGATTGCCCTGGGGAAGCCCAGGTGGCAAGGCATAACCGCCGTGCGCGCCGGGAAAGTCTACCAAGTGGACCCGGACCTGCTGTCGCGTCCGGGACCGCGCCTGCTCGACGGGTTGCAGGCGCTGATCGCCGCAATTCGGGGGTAGCATGAACAGACGTCAGGCACTCTTCTTCTTGGCCCTCGCGGCGCTGCTGCCCATCGTGGCGGTGGCCTCGGTCAGCCTGGGACAGGTGAACCTGGCCCCAGGGGAGGCCGCCCGCCTGCTCTGGGAAGCCTTGACCTGCCGCCAGCCGCCGCTCTCTCCGGCCAGTTGGCCTACTGCCGCACCGGCCGCCCTGATCGTGCGCGACCTGCGCCTGCCCCGGCTGCTCCTCGCCTTGATGGTCGGCGGCGGGCTGGCCGTCTCCGGGACGGCGCTGCAAGCCCTGTTCCACAACCCCATGGCCGAGCCGTACGTGCTGGGCGTCTCCGCCGGAGCGGCCCTCGGCGCGACGGCGGGCATGGCCCTGCAGGTGCCGCTGGCCCTGCGCACCGGGCTGCCGGCGGTGCCGGTGATGGCGCTCCTGGGCGCGACCGGGGCGACGCTGCTCGTCTACACCCTGGCGCGCGGCGGCTCCCGCCGGAACGCTGCCACGGGGCCGCGCCGCAGCGGCGGCGGCTCCACCCGGCTCCTGCTGGCAGGCATCTCGGTGTCGGCCTTGCTCTCGGCCGGCGTCTCGCTCCTGCTCCTCTTCGGCACCCGCAACCCCGGCTCGGTGGTGGTCTGGCTGATGGGCGGCTTCGCCGGGCGTGGCTGGGAGAGCGTGCAACTGGCCTGGCCCTACCTGGGCCTCGGCTTGATCATCCTCTTCTGGTGCGCCCGCGACCTCAATCTCTTGGCCGTAGGCGACGAGACCGCCTTCCACCTCGGCGCCGATCCGGGCCGCCTCGAGACGCTGGTCGTGGCCGGCACTACGCTGGTCACCGCCTCCGTCGTGGCCGTCTCGGGCCTGATCGGGTTCGTGGGGCTGATCGTGCCGCACCTGGTCCGCTACTTCACCGGACCCGACCACCGCTTCGTCTTGCCGGGGGCGCTGGTGCTGGGCGGGGTGCTGCTCGCGGCGGCCGACCTCCTGGCGCGGCTCGTGCTGGCCCCCTCGGAGCTGCCGGTGGGCATCGTGACCGCGCTGTGCGGCGGGCCGTTCTTCCTCTTCCTGCTCTACCGGTCGGGAGGGGGGGAGAGCCTTGACTGAAGCCTACCTCGCCGCCGATGGCCTGCGCTTCCGCTACCCCGGCCTGACCACTGCGGGCGAGACGCTCGCCGGCCTCTCGTTCCAGATCGCCCCCGGGGAGTTCGCCGGGCTCATCGGCCCCAACGGATCGGGCAAGACCACCCTCCTCAAGTGCCTCTCTGGGCTGCTCAGGCCTCAGGGCGGCGCCGTTCTGCTGGAAGGGCTGAGCCTGGCGGAGTGGCGGCCGGCCGACCTGGCCCGGCGCCTCGGCGTGGTGGCGCAGGGCGAGGAGAACGGCTTCGACTTCTCCGTGCGTGAGGTCGTGGCGATGGGGCGGTACCCCCACCGCCGGCGGTGGCAGCGGGAAAACGCCCGGGACAAGGCGGCGGTCGACCGGGCCCTGCAGCTTACCGGGCTCACCGGCCTGGCGGCCCGCCCGGTCACTGCACTCTCAGGTGGCGAGGGACAGCGGGTAGCGCTCGCCCGGGCGCTGGCCCAGGAGCCCCGCCTCCTGCTGCTCGATGAGGTCACCGCCCACCTCGACCTCGGCTACCAGGCGGAGGTCCTATCGCTTTTGCGCACGCTCCAGCGGGAAACCGGGCTTACCATCGTGGCGGTGCTCCACGATCTCAACCTGGCGGCCCGCTGCTGCGAGCGCCTCTTCCTCATGGCCGAGGGGCGCATCCTGGCCGCCGGCCCGCCCGGGGAGGTTCTCACGGCGGAACGGCTCTCCGCGGCCTACGGGGTGACCGTCCGGGTGGTGCCGGGCCCCGACGGCCAGCCCCTGGTCAGCGTGGCCGCCGCCGGTGCTCCGCCGCCCGCGCGCCAGCCGGGTGAGGCGCGCCGGGGCGTGGTCCACTTGATCTGCGGCGGGGGGAGCGGCGTTTCGCTCCTCGCCGAACTCCGACGACTCGGGTACGAGGTCAGCTGTGGCGTCTTGAACCGCGGCGACTCCGACTGGGAGGCGGCCCGCCAGCACGGGTGCGCCATCGCCGAGGAGCTGCCCTTCACCCCGGTCGGCGAGGCCGCCGGGGCGGTCATGCGCGACCTCATGGGCCGGGCCGGCGCGGTCGTCCTGGCCGACCTGCCCTTCGGACACGGCAACTTGGTCAACCTGCGGGCGGCGCGGGAGGCCGCCGAGGCGGGCCGGCCCGTGGTGGTCCTGGACGTGACTCCGGTGGCCCAGCGCGACTTCACCGGCGGCGAGGCCACCTTGGAATATCAGCGCCTGCTCCGGGCCGGCGCGCACCGGGTGACGGAGGTGGCGGCCCTGGCCGCGACCCTCGCCCTTGTGGTGCGCCGGGCGGAGCAGGAGGAGGCGCCACGGCGCGCCGACGAGCAAGGAGGAGCGAGATGACGATCAAGTTTGGCACCGACGGCTGGCGGGCCGTCATGTGCGACGAATTCACGTTCGCCAACGCCCGGCAGGTGACCCGGGCCATCGTCGACTACCTGCGGGAGGCCGGGCTGACCGAGCGAGGCCTGGTCATCGGCTACGACACCCGCTTCCTGGCCGACCGCTTCGCCGAGGTGGCCGCCGAGGTCTGCACGGCGCACGGAGTCCCGGTCTTCCTGACCGAGAGCGACACCCCGACCCCGGTGGTGGCCCACGCCATCCTGCAGCTCAGGGCGGCCGGCGCGCTCATGTTCACCGCCAGCCACAACCCGCCGGAGTACCAGGGACTCAAGTTCATCCCCGAGTACGCCGGACCGGCGGCGCCCGAGATCACCTCCCGCATCGAGGCCTTCCTGGCCGGGGGCGACCTGGGGACCCTCGCGGCCACCGTCAGCGACCACCCCGGACCCGTGTCCGGCAACCAGGCGCCGATCACCGGCCTCGACCCGAAACCGGCCTACCTGGCCCATCTGCGCCAACTGGTCGACCTGGACGCCATCCGCCAGGCCGGGCTCAAAGTCATCTATGACCCGATGTACGCCACCGGCCGGCGTTATCTGCCCGACCTGCTCGAAGAGGCGGGCTGCGCCTACACCGTCATCCACAGCACCCGCGACCCCCTCTTCGGCGGCGAGACCCCTGAGCCCAACGAGGAGCATCTCGCCGAACTCAGCTACCGCCTGCGGGCCGGCGAAGGCGACCTGGGCCTCGCCACCGACGGGGACGCCGACCGCTTCGGCATCATCGACGCCGACGGCACCTATCTCTCCGCCAACCGCATCATCCCCCTGCTCTTCTGGCACCTCGTGCAGAAGGGGCTGCCCGGCGGCGTGGCCCGCACCGTGGCCACCACCCACCTGCTCGACCGCCTGGCCGCCCGCTACGGCCGGAGCGTCAAGGAGACGCCGGTCGGCTTCAAGTACATCTGCCAGGCCATGCGGGAAGGTCCCATCGTGATCGGCGGGGAGGAGAGCGGCGGCCTCTCCGTCGGCGGGCACATCCCTGAGAAGGACGGCCTGCTCGCCTGCCTGCTGGTGGCCGAGATGCGGGCGGTCCACGGGCGTCCGCTCACCGCCCTCCTGAGCGAGATCATGGCGGAGGCCGGCCCCTGCTACAGCCGCCGCATCGACCTGCGCTTCCAGGCCAGCGAGAAAGAGGCCATCATGCGCGGGATGAAGGAGCGGACCCCGGAGAAGGTGGACGGCGTCTTGGTCACGTCCGTCAACCGGGCCGACGGAGTGAAGCTGGTCCTCGCCGACGGCAGTTGGCTGCTGGTCCGGGCGTCGGGCACCGAACCGCTCGTCCGGCTGTACGTGGAGGCTGAGAGCCGCGACCTGCTCGAGCGCCGCATCGAGGGCGCGCGCAAGGTCCTGGCGTCGTTCCTGGCATAAACAGCACGCCGTTGGGGTACGCACTAGGCGACGGCACCGAACGGGGGAGGCACGAGGAGGCGGGAGAGATGAGTCCTCGGCGCGGCTGGCATTGGCCGGCGCTCTGGTCCTACGTCGTCATTTCCCTGGTCGCAGCCACCCTGGGCGGAGTCGTGGCCCTCGGCCTGACCGGGCGCACCGCAGGGGGATGGCCGTTCGGACGAGGCGCGAAGTCACCCGTCAAAGCGGCTGACCCGAAAGCCGGTTCATCCACCGCGCCCCCCCCCGAGGAAGCCCGGACCATCGACGTCGTCAAGAAGGTCGGCCCGGCGGTCGTCATGATCAACACCCGGGTCGACAAGGTCGCCTTCGACTTCTTCCGCCGCCCCGTCGTGGCGCAGGAGGAAGGCATCGGCTCGGGGTTCGTCATGAACACCGACGGCTACATCCTCACCAACAACCACGTCATCGCCGACGCGTCCTCGATCCTCGTGACCCTCCCCGGACAGCAGCCCGTCAAGGGCAAGCTGGTCGGCGGCGACGAGGTCAACGACATCGCCGTGGTCAAGATTCCCGCCCGCAAGGATCTCCCCGTGGCCAAGCTGGGCGACTCCACGAAGGTCCAGGTGGGGCAGGGGGTCATCGCCATCGGCAACCCCTTCGGCTTCGACAATACGGTGACGACCGGCGTCGTGAGCGCCCTCGGACGGAGCCTCCCGACCGATGAAGCGGCCACCATCAGCGTCCCCCTGCAGGAACTCATCCAGACCGACGCCTCCATCAACCCCGGCAACTCCGGCGGACCGCTCCTCAACGAGGCGGGCGAGGTGATCGGCATCAACACGGCCATAATCTCGGAGGCTCAGGGCCTCGGCTTCGCGATCCCCGTGAACATCGCCGCCCAGGTGGCCGACGATCTCATCAAGCACGGCAAGGTCCTCAGGCTCGGCATCTTTGGCGACACCCTCTCTCCGGCCATCGCGGATCAACTGGAGGCCGACACCGGCAGGAAGCTGCCGGTCAGCAAAGGGGTCTTCGTGGCCGGGGTCGAGAAAGGTTCCGCCGCCGCCGAGGCCGGCGTGCGCTCGGGCGACGTGCTGACCGGGCTGAACGGCCGCACCATCACCAAGATGGAGGACGTCCGCCCCATCGTCCGCCAGGCCGGCTTCGGCGCCCAGGTGATCATCGAGGTCGTGCGCAACGGCCAGCGCCTGCGCCTGCGCGGCACGCTGTAACGGCACGCTGTAAGGAGATAGCGATCAGGCGATGCAGATTCGAATCGTGGCGGTCGGTAACCTACGCGAGCGCTACTGGCAGGACGCGGCCGCGGAGTACCTGAAGCGCCTTTCCCCCTACGCGCGCCTCGACATCGTGGAACTCAAGGAAGAACCCCTTCCCGAGCTGGGCCAGACCGCCGAGGAGGCCGTCTGCCTGCGCAAGGAGGGCGAACGCATCCTGGCCGCCCTCACGCAGACTCGCTCACACGTCATCGTCCTCGACCCCGGCGGCAAGAACCTCTCCTCCGAAGACCTCGCCGCCCACCTGAACCAACTCGCCCTGAACGGCCAACCCTCCATCGCCTTCGTCATCGGCGGCGCCGCCGGCCTCGCCCCTGAGGTCAAGGCTTCGGCTGATCTGTTGTGGTCACTTTCCCGGCTGACATTTCCGCATCAACTGGTGCGCGTGTTGCTCTTGGAGCAGTTATATCGCGCCTTCAAGATCATGCGGCGGGAACCGTATCATCGCTGACGGCGAAAAGGGATTTTGTCAAGTGTTTTTCGCCGAGGGAAAGCGTCCTTGGCGCAGTAAGGTCTGCGCTGCTAGAACCAGCGAACCCACCTGCAAGCGTGGTGAGAGATGCAAGGAGTGCAGCGGACTGTCCGGTGCTCGTGAGCCGTCATCTTGTCACCCACGGGGCCTCTGAGGTCTACCTTCGTAAGGAATGCTGTCGAGAAAGTCCGTACGCATGCACTCAAGATAAAGGACGACGTTTCGGTTGGCCCATTTCCGGCAGACTGGGAGCCTGACCCCGAGCAGCTCGAACAGGCCCTAGTAGATGGCATTCGTCTCCCAGGCCACTATGTCCGGGTGGACGTCGGGCAACTCGACCTCACTGCACGGGTAGTAGGAGCGCCACAACTCAGGGAGTGAATAGACGCACGCAGACGCGTTCGAGGCCAGACTCAGTTTTCCATCATTGAGATCAGGCAAGAAATATCGAGGATTGTCCAGAGACTGCGGGCGCATGCTCTGACCACTCCGGGCATACCGGCTATGAAGATTCATCAAGCCAAGAATCGTGAGTTCACAGGGGTCATAGTTCTGTGGCCGTATGAAGTTGCGGGCACGGACGAGGCCCAGCGAAGGTTCCTCTAAAATGCCATTACTCGTGCGAGAGAGTGGGCAACGGTGATTGTTCAAGATCCCCAAGGAGATCGACTTGCACGACCTCCTTTCTCCCCCGGTTGACATAGGGGTCGTTTCCTAGCGAAATCCCGAACGGCGCTCGCGTAGCCTGATCGACAGCCGAAGCTGTGAAGCGGAACGGAACGGTAGATGAGCGACTGAACTACCGGAGAAACGGGCTCTTTTCGCCGGTGTGGAACAGCGACAGGCGGTGGAGGGCTCTGGTGCAGGCGACGTAGAGCAAGCGTCTATCCAGCTCGGTGGAGTAGTTGACCTCCCCGGCCTCCCATACGACGACCGCATCGAACTCCAGACCTTTCGCCATCGCGGCCGAAATGACGCACGCCCCCCGCTCGAGTGCGCCCGACGACGGGTCGATCCGGCGCAGGTCGATGTGCCTGCGCAGACGCGCGTGGGCTTCCTGGGTTTGCGCCTCCGTCTTACAGATAACGGCCACCGTGCCGTAGCCTTGCTGTAAGTAGGCTTTGACGGCGCCGGCGGCGGCCGCCGCCATCTCCTCCAGCGAGGTAACCGCTCGAACCTCTGGCTTCTCTTCGTGCCTTTCGAAAGAAAGCCCGACCCCAGAACCTCCGAAAATGCGGCGGGCGAAGGTGAAGATCTCGTAGGATGAGCGGTACGTTTTCTCTAGTCGCAGCTCCGCTACCCGCCCTGACTTCGCCATCGCTTCGGGGACGGACTCCCGGAGGGGCCTGGGCGGCCCGTCGCTTATCGCTTGATCCACGTCTCCGAGCACGGTGAAGCGGGCCCCCTTGAAAAGCAGGCCGAAGACAGCGTACTGCACAGCGGAGTAGTCTTGGGCTTCGTCGATCACCACGTGCCTGATCTCCGGGAAGAGGTCCGATCCTTCGACCTTGAGGCGAAGGTAGATCAGCGGTGCGAGATCTTCGTACGCCGCCGAACCCCGGGCCAGCCGTTCCCGTGTCGCCTCGGCGATCGCCTCGGCGTCTTGCGGCAGGCCGAGGCCCTTGCCCAAGCGCGCCAAGAGGCCCGGTTGCTCCCAGAGGGCCTTGTAGATCTTCAGGAAGTCGACCGAAAGCGAGTCCTTGAGCTGGTCGAGCGCACCCCGCGCCGCCTTCATCGCCAGGAACCGGCTGAAGCTCTTCACCTCAAGCTGGTGCTCGGGCTTCTCCGCCACGATGCGCTGGATGCGCTCCAGCCTCCGCTTCTGCAGGGGCTCAAGGCGGTCGAGGAGGATCCGCTCGATCCGGGCTAACCGGCGGGCCATCGGCAGCCCGATTTCGTCTCTCAGGAAGTAGTTCTTGAGGTGCTGTCGCGTCATCACTGTGGTGCCGTCGAAAAACACGTCGTCCAGAGGGATCATCCGCCGTTCGTAGTGGCGCAGGAGGCGGTCCAACAGCTTGACCATCGCCGGCGACCCTTTGAACCGGATTTCGTTCTGCCGGGCAGCGCCGCTCTCGGTCCCCTGGCCCACGATGAGGAACTCGAGTTGCCGCTCGCGCGTCTCGAGCGTGAGCCTCCGCCCGAGCGCCTTGTGCGCCACATCGGCGAAGGTGGTCTGCGCCACGTTTTCCTCGCCCAACTCGGGGAGGACGGCGGACACATACTCGCTGAATACTTCGCCCGGTGAGACGATGCATATGTTGGCTGGCGAGAGGTTCGACCCCAGGCCCGGGTAGAGCAGAAACGCGATCCGGTGGAGGGCGATCGAAGTCTTGCCGCTGCCTGCGACGCTCTGCACGATCAAGAGGTCGCTCTTGGTGTCGCGGATGATCACGTCTTGTTCCCTCTGGATTGTCTCGACGATGCTCCGCATCTTGGGCGACGCGTTGCCAGCCAGGGTCCTCTGGAGCATCTCGTCGTTGATGGGGACGCTGCAATCGAAGAAGTACTTCAACTTGGAGTCTTCGATCTTGTACTGGCGCTTGAGCACCACTTCGCCGTAGACCCGGCCCACAGGCGCGTCGTAATGGGCGGGGCCGAGTTCGTGACGATAGAAGACGCTGCAGATTGGGGCGCGCCAGTCGCAGACCATGACCTGGCCGGTGGCGCCGTCCTGGACGGTGCCGATTCCGAGGTAGATCGGCTCGTCTGGGGAGGAGCCCTCCCTCCAGTCGAATCTTCCAAAGAAGGGCGAAGCCAACATGCGCCGGTACTTGTCGGCCTGACCGGCCACGAAGGAGTGTGCGACAGCTTTGCTGGTGACTTCCATGAGATAGCGCTTGTTCTCCACGAGTTCTGGAAATCGGAGGGAGCATGCGACGATTCTTCCCACATTTCCCGGCGAGCGGCCAGAAGGTCGCGCTTGCGCTCCGAGGCTACTCCCTCGGCTTCACTGAGGGCCCGTCGGAGGCAGGCCAAGGTAGCTTCGAGGTAGTGCTGCTCCCCTCTCTTCAGGTCGGCGGGAGCGTCGTCTGCCGACGCGGGCGATGGGGCCGTGTCCGGCAACCCGTCGTCGGCCCCTCCCGTCTGCACCTCGTCGGTCGCTTTCTGCAGCTTTTGCGCCAACAACGGAGCCTTGTTGGCGAACCTCCTCGGCGGGCTGGGGATCTGGGACATCACCCTCGGGAGCCTGGCGACCCTCGCCGCCGCCTGGCTGACCCGGCGCTGGCGCCGGTCGTGGGTGGCGTACCTCCCGCCGATCCTGGTCAACGGCCTGGTGGTGGGGTGGTACCTCACCTACCTCATCCATCTGCCCGGGCCGCGACTTTTGGGCTCGACCTTCCTCGGCGCGGCCCTGTCGATCGGGGTGTCGGAGGCCGTGATCGTCTTGGTGCTGGGAGTCCCGCTGGTCGCGTTGCTGCGCCGGGCCGGGCTAGGGGAATAGGGCATCAAACTTGATGGCAGGGCGCCGTCTAGGTGACGTTTCTGACGGTGGTGGAGAGCGTGCCGCCGGTTTACGGAGCCGTTCTTGTTCTGGCGGCGGAGAGTTAGCATCGCGACCTGTCAGCCCATCGTTCCAAAGGGGGCTGGGCTCCGAGGCGAGCATCCTCAGACGCGAGCCGGGAGGAGAAACCCATGCGTCCCCCTTTTTTCGTAACGCGTCTTGATGTATAATGCGTTTGCTAGGTCATCCCTTCCTTTCTTCTCAATTATCCCAGGTGACGCAATCTCTCGAAATCGTGAGTCTCGCTTTCGCCGCGGGGCGCTTTCTCAGCGCTGGACTTGCTTGGCGTAACACTGGCGAGCGACTCGAAGGTTCTCCTTGCAGTTCTTCAGTCAAAGACGCACGATACGTTCTTTCGATAAGCTTTCGTTCTGAGTCAGCCGGAGTCCCTTCGAGAAAATTCTTGGGTATGCTTGACAATCTTGAATAAGGGAAGGTATAATTCCCGTGAGTCAAGGCTATTCTGGACTATCTGACCCGTTGAAGGTCTCGACCACAGCGAGGTCCAGATTAGCGGTCGTAGTTGCTTCAGTTCTGCGGCGAAACATTGGAAAGGGACCGCTGACTGTCCGAGTTGTGCAGATCGGGAATCGGGTAGAAATAACGATTGCGGGATGTTTGACCCCTTTAGAGCATTTTTTGGTGCAGTGCGGAGAAGGTGAGTTGGTCGAGCAGATACGACAGCGGCTGGTCCAACCAATCATGGCAGAGGTCGCAAGAGAAATGACCTCCGAAAGCGATAGCGATCTGGAAGATTGGCGAACAGTCTGGCACAACATGAGTGTGGAGAATAACACCCAAACAATCATATTGGAAGCGTGCTCTACGTTGTCATCTCCGAACGGTTCGGCCGACAGATAATCGGAGTTCAGCCCGTGAGGCTTGAGGCGGAACCAGTAGTTGCCTGAACGGTGACTTGCTGGTTCCGCTTTTTTGTTACCAATCATGTTATGAGCTGACGAAGGGAGGGCAGAAAGCGGGTTCAGGAAGGCTGGGAGGAAGATCTAGCATTCGCAATTGGCGCATGCGGAATCCCTCGGGTATAGTGCTGGAACAACAATAACCAACGCGCCGATGTCTGAACATGGCCACTTGTTGAGAGTGGAACTGAGCCGAACGCCGCAGCAAGGGCTGTCGCGGAGAGAGGAGGTTGTTGCCTGGCTGAGACAAACGCCTTGGGAGGAGCATCTTGCACCAAATCGCGGAGGAAGTGGTCCTCAGTGGACTCGGTGGCGCCGGGGCCCCAACTTGTTGGGTGAAGGTGGGCAGAATGCAGCAAAGGCGAAGTTTCTTTGTCGTTCGACCCAGGTTTGGCGGAGTTGTTCTTCTCCTGGCTTCAGGGGTCGCGCTGTGGTACCTGGCCCAGCTTCCGCTCCACGACTTCCCTGGTCTGCTGCTGATGGCGGCAGTCACCGCCGCGCTGGACCTGGGATTCTCGCACGGTTCGACGTCCCCCACCCCCACGCCGGGGGGAGTAGTCGTGCTTGCGGTGCTCTTCTGGCGGGGACAACTTCACGCGGTCTCGGTCCGCCTGCTGGAGCTCGCTCTCGTCGTGCCGATCCTTCAAGCCAAGCGCCAGCATCTCTCCGCTCGTGTCTTGCTCATCGAGCTGCCGGTTGTCATAATGGTCGGCGTCGGAGCACGCGTGTTTCCCACGGAGCCGGCCATCTGGCGCTTGGTCGAGGCGGTGACCGTCACGGGGACTTATGGTTTTCTCGCAGGGCTCCTCTTCGTCCTCTCCGAGGGACGTTCAGCCTGGGTGCTGTATCCTCCCGCTTTCTCGGCTGACTTGTTTGAAGCCCTGCGTCAGCGTCTCCCGGCCTACTCCG
>JBLNBQ010000157.1:0-2531 GCA_050260095.1 Chitinophagales bacterium | reverse complement strand
GAGTGAAGGAGCGTACCTCCCAGCCAGAGCGAGCCGGCGCCGACCAGCACCAGACCCAGGACGAGGTTGCGTTGCGAGATCTTCATGATGGGCTTCCTCCTAGCCTTTGATGATACGCAGGTTGAATTTCAGATACCCGACCATCCCGCGGTAGAAGAGTACAGTCAGGTGAAACAGCCCGATGCACCCGGCCGCGCCGAGGCAGGCTAGACCGAAGCCCACCAGCAGGAGCCCCACGAACCCGACGCCGCCCTGCGGCATGACCGCCCATGGCAGAAGCGACGCCAACGGCGCAGCCAGAGCCACGGCAACGCCAGAGACGACGATCGCCGCCACGGCCGCCCAGAGTCCGATCAGGACGCCGACCAGGGCCATGAAGGGGCCGAGCACCACCACGAGGTTGAAGAAGCTCAGGCTGATCACGGCCAGGATCGCCCGCATGATGTTGCCCGCCGACTTGTCGGTCTTGGCCTGCTCCACGAGGTACTCCGCCCGGAACCCCTTGGCGATCGTCTTGGGCGGGCCCAGGGAGGCGGCGATCTCCTCTTCGGTCTTGCCCTCAGCCAGGCCCATGCGGAAGTGCTCCTCGTAGTCGGAGAGGATCTCCCGCTTTTCGCCCGCCGGAAACCCGGAGAGCGACTGCTCCAGTTCCACCAGGAAGTCACGCTTCTTCACGTTCATCCCCCTCCTCCAGGAGACGGTTGACACCGCCCACGAAGGCCAGCCACTCCGCTTTGAGCGCCTCCGCGTATTCCCGGCCCTTTTCGGTCAGTCGATAGTACTTTCTCGGTGGTCCCTCCGCCGACTCCTGCAGATACGTAGTGAAATATCCTTCCAGGGTGAGCCGCCGCAGCAGGGGGTAAATGGTCCCCTCGGCGATGTCGATGTTCTCCGAGATGCGGTGGACCAACTCGTAGCCGTACCGGTCCTTCCCGGCGAGGAGCGCCAGGACGCAGAGCTCGAGGACGCCCTTCTTGAACTGGATGTTCACGGCCGCCCTCCTTCCACTATAGATTAATGCAAGGTACCTAGGCGACTACAATATACCACTCACTAGCGTGCATTGCAATATAGTATTTGTACGGACCGAAGGGGAGTCCGCCGCTGGCCTACCCGGCATATGATGGGCAGAAGTCACGGAGAGCGTCTCCGCCACCTGAGGGAGGGGTCTTCGATGTGCGCTCTGCCAGCACCGCCCCCGTGTCCGCAGCGCCCGATTCACACCGTGGCCCGGGGCGAGACTCTGTACCTGTTGGCCAGGCGTTACGGAACGACCGTAGCCGCCCTGCAAGGGGCCAACCCACAGCTCACCAACCCGAATGTCCTGGCCATCGGGCAACAGCTCTGCATCCCGCCCATGACGCCGCCGCCGCCCGGCACTCCGACTCCGCCGGCCTGCCCTTCTGGAGTGTTTCGGACCGTGGTCGCCGGGGAGACCCTCTGGGAGATCTCAGCCGGGTACGGCGCCACCGTGGAGCAGTTCCGGCGCGTCAACCCCCAGATCGGAACGGGGACGACGATCTATCCCGGTCAAAGGCTGTGCGTTCCGGAGGAGTTCGCCGTCCCGACCGCGCCTTCCCCTGTTGGGCCGGAGCCCCCTGACTGCCGAGGCGGAACGTTGGCGATCGTGAAAGCGGGGGATACCCTGACTGGCCTCGCCACCCGCTTCGGAGTCGAGCTCTCGGCGATCATCCGGGCGAACCCGCAGATCACGGATCCAAACGTTTTGGTCGTGGGCCAGTACGTCTGCATTCCGCTGGGGCTCTCCACCGGCCCGGGCCCGGTGGTCTGAGCGGTTGCAGCAGGGGACCGGGGCCTCTCCGAGAATTGTCTCAGATGCGCCGAAGTTCGCTGGGGCAAGAACAGGGGGGGCGTCGGTGAAACTGCGCTGGTGGGTCTGGTGGCTCTGCGCTCTCCTGGCCCTTGGCGGCTTCGTCCTCGTCGGCCTGTGGCGGCTTCGCCCGCCGGCGGGGCCCCGGATCGAAGGCCAGGTGGGCAGGATCACCCGGCCTGGGCTCTTCAGTCTCTCAGGGCTCGGCGGCGCCCAGGTCGCGGTCACTCCGGGCGGATACGCCACCAAGACCCGCCGGGACGGCAGCTTCACCTTACCCCTTCCACCGGGCGTCTATCAGCTGACCATTTCGGCTCCGGGGCGCCTGCCCTTCGTCGAGCGGGTTCAGGTCACCCCGGCCGTACCCGCCGCCGTCTGGCCGGTGCTCTTCGCACAACCGGCCGGCCCCCCGGTGGCCAGTCTCATGCGCAGCGAGTCGACTCCCGGTAGCGGCCCGATCGCCTACAACACCGGGATCTACCTGGACGCCTCGCGCTCCAAGAACGTCGACCCGCAGGGGATCCGCTGGGAAGTCACCGACGCGGCCGGGCGGATCCTGCAGGACCCGTACGCCGTGCCGCCCGCCCCGCTACAGCTGAAACCCTCGCCGATCCCCGGGACCTCGCCTATGGTCTTTACCTTCGTTCCGCCGGCCCCCGGCCGCTATCGGGTGCGCCTCTTCCTCAGGAACTCGTTCTCC
>JBLNBQ010000156.1:0-3319 GCA_050260095.1 Chitinophagales bacterium | reverse complement strand
CAATCTTCCAGCGGCAGTTCAGCCCCCGCCCCCGGCGCCGCTCACCGCCACCTACGTGGTTCAGCCCGGCGACACGTTCTTCCTCATCGCCCGCCGCTTCGCAACCACTGTCGACACTCTGCTCCGGCTGAATCCCGCAGTGACCGATCCCAGCCGCATCTTCCCCGGACAGTTGCTCACTGTTCCGGTGCCGGCCTCGGCCACACCGCCCGGCTGCGTCGTCTACGTGAAAGGGCTCGGGGAAGCCGCCCCGGCCGCACCCCCGACGGACCTCTACCGGAGCGATGCCCTGGGGCGGGGTGAACTCCGTCTGACGCGCCACGCGGGCACGGCGGACCAGCCTGTGGCCGCTCCCCGCTGGTCGCCGGATGGGCGATCCCTCGCCTACCTGGCCGGGCGCCAGCTTATCGTCGGCGATGGCTGCGGGCGCAATCCCCGCCGCCTGGCCACCGACGCCGCCAGCTTCTCCTGGTCCCACGACAGCACCCGTCTCGCCTACTCCAACCCGCAGGGCACCTTCACGGTGACTTTGGCCGGTGCGAGCCAATTCGTCGCCGCCAACCTGGAGAACCCCGACTGGTTCCCGGGAGACCGGCGCCTGGCCGGGACGACCACCGTCGAAGGCATCCGTTACCCCGTCCTGGCCACCGTCGACCTTCCCGGCGGAACGGTCACGCCGGTCGTAACGCCACGACCGGTCCCGGCCGCCTCGGTCGCCCTCTCACCCAGCGGGCGCTACGCCGCCACCCAGCTTCTCCAGGGAACCGCCTTCGATGTCACCTCCGCCGTGTGGGTGTACGACTTCACTGCCGCCAGTCTGGTCCAACTACCCGGGTTCTCCTTCACCGTCGCGGCCGGGACGACCCGGAACCTGAGCTTCCTGGGCGGCTGGGCGCCCGACTCGTCCCGGCTGGTTTACGCCACGCTCACCGGTCCCACCGGGACGGGTGAGCTGAGGATCGCCTCCCCCGCCGGAGGACTGCTCGCCGCCATCCCCCGCAACTACTACCCCGAGCCGCGCTGGGGCCCCGCGGCAGACTGGCTGATCTACGCTGCCTCAGCACAGCCGGGCACGGATCCCCTGGCTCCCACGCGCCCGCGGAACATCTTCGTCCGCCATCTGCCCTCGGGGGCCGAGTACCAGCTTACCCAGACCGGCGACAACAGTTCACCGGACTGGACCGGCTCACCCTGCCCGGTCTGCGGGTAACCTGCAGAGCAGAACCCGGCTGGCGTCGGGGACGAGGTACGTCCGGTGGCCGGGCGCCAGACCGTCGCAGGCCAGCGCGTAGGCTTCGTCCAGGGAGCAGGCTGGCAACAGGCCGGCTCGCCCGACGACCTCCGGCGGGAGAGAACTGACCAGGATGATCCTGACTCGCTCCGCCAACCCCCGGAGCCGGAAGGCGGCGTAGGCCGGGACAGTGAACCGCTCCCTGAGCCGCTGTTCCGCCTCGACGAGCCCGTACGCCAGGGCTTCGGCGAAGTCGGGTCCCCCGCCCAACCCTTCGGTGCAGTGGCTGGCCAAGACGAGCGTCCCCCCCGGGCGCAGCCCCGCTTGGACGTGAACGACGGCCTTGACGGTCTGGTACAGGTTGAGGTCATGGGGATACCCGCCCGCACCGGCGACGATCAGGTCGGCCGGCTCCCCCACCTCGACCCGCGACTCGGCCTCGAGCCGCCGGCAGCCCTCCTGCCAGGCCCCCCGCCAGTCGCCGCTCACGAAGCGCCCGGCCCCGTCTGCGCCGGGTGGCAAGGCGTTGATGAGGAAGAGGGGGTTCACCCGGGCCGCCGTCTCCATGAGGTCGGCGTGCATCAGGTTGCCATCCAGTGCTCCAGGCCGCGGCGCGGCGCCTTGGGGATCCGTCAGTACCAGCCGGTGGTTCGCCTGGACGGTGTCGTAGCCGGCTACGCCGGGGCAGATGCTCTTCCGCCCGCCGCCGAAGCCGCACATGAGGTGGAAGGAGAGGCCACCGGTCAGGATCACCTGCGCCTCTCCGGATACCCGGGGGTTCAGGGCCACCGGGGTGCCGAAGACCGTGGACCCGAAGGAAACCAACTCCGTCGCTCGGCAATCGTGGTCGAGGACGGTGAAGCGGGCCAACGCTTCGGCGCCGACCAGGCTGGTCAGTTCGGCCGGAGTGTGGGGGCGGTGGGTTCCGGTGGCGACGAGGATGGTCACCTGCCGGTCGGGTACGCCGAGACGAACGAAGACCGAACTCAACGCCCCGACCAGGCGCGCCGTGGGGATCCAGGCCCGCGTGAGGTCGCTCACTACGACGGTCACCGGCCGGTGGGGCGAGAGCCGTTCCGCAAGCGGAGCCGTCCCGTCGGTAGGAGCCGCCAGGGCGGCGGCGGGCGTCTCCGGTAGACTTGCCCCGTCTGCTCCGGAGGGGAGCCCGGCAGTCCTCAGCAGGGCTGCCGGGTCCAGCTCCAGGGTGAAGGAGAGTTCACCTTGCCCGTACTTCACTGAGGTCACGCCGGAGTCGCCCCCCGGGGATCCCGCCTCACCGCTATCGCTCGGGCGGAGGCGGCGAGCAGCGGATACACCAGGGCCACGCAGACGGTGTTGAAAAGCGCCGCCGGCAGGACCACAGACGCGAAGAGCACGTTGAACTTGGTGGGGAGGCCCGCCGTGAGGGCGGCGACCGTCAGGAAGGCGGACCCGCTGAAGACGGTTCCCACCGCAGCGACGACGGGCGCCGCCACCTTGTCCGGCACACGGCGCAGCAGGAGGCTGGTCAAGGCAAAGGCGACCAGCGACGTCAGGAACTTGTCGACCAGGTTGGCGAATTGCCCTCCGGGGAAAGTGGTGGTGAGGGCGGTGACGAACCCGGCGATGAGCCCTGCTTCCAGGCTCAGAGTCAGGTTCCGTTTGAGCAGGATGACGCTGAAGAGCATGATCAGCATGATATCGGGTTTCATGCCGAGGACCAGGGGCGGGGTCATGAGGCGCAGTACATACCCGATCGCCATCAACAGGGCGACCTGAACCAGGTCTCTCGTCTTCATCTCGGCTAACTCCTCTCTTCTCGTGGGGTCTCTCTTCTCAGCTTGTCTTTAGCCACCGCCGCGGCTGGTTTCTCACCCCTCCTTCCGGCTGGATTAGGCGGTGTTGAGAGCATTTTACCACGGAGCCCCGCGCCGGGCAATCCGGCCCGGCCGCAACGTGCTTCGGACCACCTGCCGCGGGTTGCCCGCTTGGAGCCGCCATCCGGGAGGCGGTGGAGGAGCGGCTGAGCGCCTTGCCCGGAGTCGAGCGGGTGGAAGTCACCCTCACCGCCATGACGGACGAGGAGCGGCGCGCCCTCTTCGGCCCGAC
>JBLNBQ010000155.1:0-2963 GCA_050260095.1 Chitinophagales bacterium | reverse complement strand
CGGTCAGCCTCAGGCTGCGAGGAACTTGTCGAGGACGCCGCGCATGACCCTGCCGACGATCCAACCGGTTCCCGGAATCTGCGGCGTGAACTCGACCGTCCACTTCACCAGGGTGGCGCTGCCGGCAGACCGAAACTCCACCCTTCCCGCATGGCTCCGGACCGGAGCGCCGGAGACGATCCGGGGACGACTGACAGCGACGGGTGCGGCGACTTCATGAAGTTGATCGCCGCAGCCCACACTTTCTCCAGCGGGGCGGCGATGGTCCTCTCGATCGCAATGTTCGCCACCCTGATCCCTCCATCCGCCGGCGCACCAGCAGGCCGGTCAGGAAAGGAATATGCCTGTCACGGGGTGAGAGATGCCGAAGGCCGCCTACGACGCTCCACCGGGCTGTCTCATCCTGCCCATGATGACCAGGTCGAGGAGCCGGCCCTGGCGGAAGTAGCCGCCGCGCTTGGCGCCTTCGACCTGAAAGCCGAGGCTCTCGTACAACCGGATCGCCCGGGTGTTGTCGCTAACCACTTCGAGCTCGGTCCGGGCCAGACCCAGGTAGTTGTCGGCGACGTCCAACAGCGCCTGCATCAGGCGGCGGCCGATCCCTCGTCCCTGATACTCCTCGTGCACTGCGAGGCTCAAGTCCCCCACGTGGCGCCGTCTACCCCCGAGCACCGAGAGCGAGGCGACGCCCACCACTTTTCCGTCCACCTCGGCCACGAGCACGTGCTCGTTGGCGCCCAGGTTCTCGAGGGTCTTCCTCCGGTCCGCCGCCCGTTCGGACGGCATGCTGCACATGGTCTCCAGTACGCTGGGAAGCAGGCGGATCTCGGTGAAGGCCTCGGCATCCGACGGCCTTACGGGACGCACCACGACGTCAGGCATCTCAACACCTCCATGTTTCTTCGCCTGGGCATGTTCCTTCGTACGGGATGGGCTTCTGCTAGGCCGACGGCTTCGTCGCCCGCACCTTGGCGCTGACCACGGTCGCGGCGATGTCCGACAATTGTCCGGGGGTGGCCTCGACGTAGCTTTCCAGGAAGTCGACGGCAAAGCGGTCTTCGCCGACCACTTCCACGTCCGCAAACCCGGCCGCCCGCATGGCCTCGAGGTACTGGCTCTTCAGTTCCGCCCCCGAGACGCAGCCCACATACGCCTGGACGGACCTGCGGAACTCCTCCGGAAGCGCCCGGAGCAGAACGATGTCCGAGACCATCAGCCGTCCCCCGGGCTTGAGAACGCGGAAGGCCTCCGCAAACACCCGGCGCTTGTTGGGTGTGAGGTTGATCACGCAGTTGGAGATGATCACGTCCACTGAGTTGTCGGCCACGGGGAGGTTCTCGATCTCCCCCAGCCGGAACTCCACGTTGGCGTACCCGCCCTTCTCAGCGTTGCGCCGGGCTTTCTCGACCATGTCCGGCGTCATGTCGACGCCGATGACCCTGCCCTCCGCCCCCACCTGGCGCGCCGCCAGGAAGCAGTCGAAGCCGCCCCCCGCGCCCAGGTCGAGGACCGTCTCGCCCTCCTTGAGTGACGCCAGCGCCACCGGGTTGCCGCAGCCCAAGCCCATGTTGGCGCCCTCGGGAACCGCGGCCAGGTCTTTCTCGGCGTAGCCGATCTGCTTGCCGAGCGTCACCAACGACACCTGGCTCCCGCAGCCACAGCCACTCGTTCCGCAGCAACTGCCGCCCGAGCGGGCGATCGCGCCGTAGTTCTCCCGCACAGAGCGCTTCAGTTCGAGTTCATCCACCATCTATCCCTCCCAAAGGTCAGAGTAGCCAGTTGAACAGGTAACCGATGAGCATGATCGTGACGGCCCCAATCCCGAAATACAGCCCCAGGAGCTTTGGCTTCAGCACTTTCCGGAGGATGATCGCCTCCGGCAGGGACAGAGCCGTAACCGCCATCATGAACGCCAGGGCGGTACCCATCGCCATGCCCTTCTCAATCAGCGCCTTGACGATCGGGATGGTCCCCGCCGCGTTCGAATACAGCGGCACGCCGATAAGGACGGCCAACGGAACTGCCAAGGGGTTCGACTTGCCGGCGATGGCCGTCAGCAGGTTCTGTGGTGCGTAGCCGTGGATGAAGGCCCCCACTCCGATCCCCACGACCACGTACGGCCAGACCTTCCCGACGATCTCTCCCACGTAGTTGCGGGCGTAGCCCAGGCGCTCACGCCAGCTGGGATTGGGGACGTCCGCGCTGCCCACCTGGATCTCCCAGACGTAGTCCTCGACCCACTTCTCCAGGTGGAGCCGGCCGATGACGATCCCGGCCACGATCGACACGAGAACCCCAGCACTAATGTACAGAACCGCCACTTTCCAGCCGAACATCCCCCAGAGCAGCACCAAGGCCACTTCGTTAACCATGGGCGAAGAGAGGAGAAAGGAGAAGGTCACGCCCAGCGGCACGCCCGACTCGACGAAGCCGATGAAGAGCGGTATCGCCGAGCAGGAGCAGAACGGCGTTACGATCCCCAGCAGCGCCGCCAGGACGTTCCCGACGTACTCGTTGCCCCGGGCCAGAATGCGCTTGGTCTTCTCCGGTGGGAAGTAGCTGCGGATGATGGCGACAAGGAAGACGATCACCGAGAGCAGGAAGAGCACTTTCACGACGTCGTAAAGGAAGAAGTTGACCGCCGAGCCGAATCTGGTGGCTGGCGACAGATGCAGAAGTGAGTACGTGAACCAGTCAACGAGCGCCTTCCACATGGAGACCGCCTACTTTCCGCTCAGCAGGTTGATGAGCTCGGGCTTGCCCGGAATGCGGCCAGCCACCTTGATCTGGCCGTCCACGATCAGGGCCGGAGTCTGCATGACGCCATACCGCATGATCTCCCGGAAATCCGTCACGTGTTCCACTTCCGTGACCACGCCCATCTCCGCCAAGGCCTCCTTGACCCGCTCTTCCAGATCGTTGCACTTGCAGCAACCGGAACCCAGTACCTTGATCTCCATCAC